>NZ_CP074103.1:0-300000 GCF_018310535.1 Streptomyces mirabilis
AGGTCGGGTGTCACGGGGAGTCCCTCCTGGCGAGGTTGCTGGCCGCATCGGCGGCCCGGGCGCGCAGCGGGCCGTCGCTGGGCGGGGTCGGGTCCTGGGTGATCCAGTCCCTGTAGGCGTCGCGCTCGGCCGTGGCCTGGCCGAGCAGGACCAGGAGCAGCACGGTGAGCGGGTTGACGGGCGGTACGTCGGCGTCGGCCGGCACGAGGACGGGGAGTAAGAGGACGTCGTCGCGGCGGGCGAGGGCGCTGACCAGAGCGCGGTTGAGGGCGCGTTCGTCGCCGGCGGGGGTCATGCGGCGACCGTCCAGCCGGCGGCGCGGCGGTAGGCGGCGACGAGCTCGTCGCGCCGGCGGGCGGCCTCGCGGATGTTCTCGATGTTCTCCAGGCGCTTCTCGGGCTTGCCGGAGGTGCCGAGGTACTGGCCGGAGAGCCTCTGCAGTTCCGCGCCGGCGGCGATGCGGGCGCGCCGGGCCTCCGCGGTGCGCCCATCCAGGGCGCGGGCGCGCTCCAGCCTGGTGGTCTCGGCGACCAGGCGGCGGGTCAGCTTCTCCGGAGCGAGGCCGCCGCGGACGCCGACGGTGTCGTCGTCGCGGAGGGCGAGCTCGGCGCACGCGGCCCGTACCGGGCAGACGGTGCAGTGGTCGCGGACCGTGCGGGCGCGGCGCTGCTGCCAGTCGGCGTCCGGTTCGCCGTCCTCCTGGTAGAAGTTGTCGACGTCCGGCTGGACGGTGTGGCACACCGAGTGGGTGATGGCCCGGCGCAGCTGCGGGGCTCGCAGCTGCTGGGCGATGAGTCGGCCGTCGTGGCCGGCCAGGTAGCCGCCGGCGACGAGGTCGTCGATCGACTCGGTGTCGGCGAGGTACCGGGCGATGCCGTCCTCGGTGAATCCGCGGGCGTCTGCCGGCTTCGGCGGGTGGGCTGCCATCATGGTGTTCACGCGTTCTCATCTCCTGCGCTCTGGTGGGTGAGGGCGCGTTCACGGCCTCCGGGGGGACCAGCCCCGGGGGCCGCTTGCTTTTTCACGCGCCATCTGCCTTAACTGCCTTAATGCAGTTGCGTCAGATGATGCACGCCATTGGCGATCACGTCAAGGAGAGGTAGAGCGGATGAGCCGAAAGTTCTGGCGGGTGCGGCAAGATGTGCCCATGACGTCCCATCACCCGCACGAGCAGGTCGCGGCCGCGCTGCGCGCCGACATCCTGAGCGGCAGACTGGCCCCGGGCGATCAGCTCCCCGGTCAGCGTGAGTTGGGTGAAAAGCTCGGCGTCGCCCCGAACACCGTGGCCCAGGCGTTGCGGCTCCTCGAAGAGGAGGGCCTGGTCGAGACGGCCCCGCGCCGCCGCAGTCGAGTGCTGCAGCCGGCTCTCGCCATGACGGTCCGCCTGCACGAGGACGGGCTGATCCGGCCGGCTGAGTCCGGCGACGGCGGCCACGACGACACGAGGCGCGGGGTTCCTGGTACCGACGCCGCCGCGGTCGAGGCTCTGGGCCTCACACCGGACGCCGTCCTGTCCGTCCGCCAGTCGGTGCTGCTGCAGGCCGGCATCCCGTGGGCGCTGCAGACCCTCTTCACCCCGGACTTGCTCGCGGTGTCGGGGGCCGAGGCCGCCACCGTCGCGCCGTTCACGGCGGGCACGCTGCGTCGCGAGGACAGCCACACCAGCAGCTGGGGCGCGAGGTCGGCCACCACCGAGGAGTGCTCACTCCTCAAGTCCAAGGCCGGCACCGCGGTGTTCGAGATTCGAAGAGTCGGATATACGGATGAGCGCCCAACCTCATACCTTTTGACGGTAGTACGTGCGGATCGGGTGACTATCCGCACGGGAAGCGCCAGTTAGTAACCTTCTGCGTCAACTGCCCCCTCTTGGCCGCACTTTTCGACGTCGCGTGGACAACGCGCTGAGTGCGTGTGCATGGCGGCTGTCAGGGGATAGGGTGACTTCCGCTTGATCCAAAACGCCTCACCTCGGGCCCCCGGCGCACAGCGCCGAGGACGGGCCCGGCGAACCGAGAAGGCGGTTCTCCCATGACCAGCACCGCGCAGACCCGGGGCGGCAGCGCCGTGCCGGGCGCGGCGCTGCCGTGGGGGCGGCCCGGCACGGCCGGGCCCAGAAACACGAAATCCCCCGGGAAGGGGGAGTTGAGGATGTCGTAGGTCTTCCGGGCGGGCGCCTCTAGCAAAGGCTGCTCCTCGCCCCTCTCCACCGGCTTCGGAGTTAGCAGCTCCTCTGCCGGCCGTCACCGCTCCGACCCGGGTTAGCAGCCCAGTCCGAGCGAGGGCCGGACCGAATGGTCCGGCAATCACTGCCCTCCAGCAGCAATCCCCCCGAAGGGGTTTGTCGTTTCCCGGGGCGACCCGGGAGAACGGGGTCCATCTTGCAGTACACCCATGCCCTTTGTCAGCTCGGACGCCATCGAAGCACGCCGATCGCGGTGGTTATTCGCCCGTCCGTGACGCCAGCGCCACGCTGCGTTGCCTCTCTCTGGGTCGGTGCGGCCCGGATCCACCGTGGCCCACAGCGGTCCGGCGGTCTGCCCTTGACCAGCTTCAGCCGACACCCCTTGACCAGCCATGCCGAAGCCTCGCTCCCCACACCTGGCCGACGAGCCTTCACGGGCCCGGTCAAGGGGGCCTGCCGCCACCCCAGAGAGCCCCTTGACCCGCAGGTCACAGGTTCGCTGGGGATTTTTTCGGCCGGACTGTCACACCGTCGGCTTTTTCGACACCCGTAGCAGCTGAAGGACCCGTTCCTTCAGCCCTCGCCCGAGTGCCTCTGGCCAGACCCCAGACCGCGCGTCCTTGCCGGACGCCGTCGAGACCCAGCGCACCCGAGTCGCCGCCCCGCGGCACCGGTGCGCCAGGAGAAGCGTGCCCCGCACAGCAGCACCACCGAGTAGCCCGCCGCCGGCGGGCGATCAGGCGCGCCCGCAGCGCCGCCAGCGGGTCAAGGTGCCCCTGCGCCTCGTCACCAGCCCGCACTACGCCGACGTCGCGCTGACCGCGTACGTGAAGATCGCCGCGCTGGCGTCGCGTCCCGAGGGATGCACGGCGGCGACCGTGACCATCGCGGAGTACGTCGGCCTGTCGAAGTCCTCCGTCGAGCGCGGCATGACGCAGCTGATGCGCCCCGGGCCCGACGGCGTCGTCGAGCTGTCCTCGACCCGCCGTTCCCTGCCCGGCGGATGCGGCACCTCGGCGGTGCGCCGTACCCGGCCCCTGTCCGCGACCGAGCGGTTCGTATGGATCCCGGTGGCCGCCTCCGAGGACCTCACCCCGCGCCAGCTGCGCGCGTACGCACTCATCGCGTACGCCCAGGCCCAGCGGATCCCGCTCACCGAGTCGGAGATCGCAGGGGCGCTCCACCACTACAGCGGCCGACGGGCCGGCCAGCCGCTCACCACCGCGGCCGCCGGGGAGATCGTCGACGAGCTGGAGGCCACGCGGTGGATCACCGTGGAGCGCAGAGCCGGCGTGCGCGGCCGCCACCACTTCATCGCCCACGACATCCCCGCCGCCCTTCCTCAGGACCCCTGTGGACAACCGTCCACCGCGGACGTCGCACCCTCCTCCACCTCTGGTCCTGGTGAGGGATCGGGTTCCTCGGCTGATGCGGGATCACTCGCGACTAAGGAAGAACCTAGGACTGACCGACCTGATGACGAGCGCGCCCCCTTCTCACCCGCCGTAGGCGAAGTACAGGTAGGTGAAGCTGTGGAAAACCGCGGTGCGCAACCACCGCGCGGCGACGGCGACGGTGGACTCGCGCTGCGCGCGGATGACCACCAGACCCCCTCGACCACCCCCTTGACCAAGCCCGCGGGCACCCCCTTGACCAACCACACCGGCACCTACGACGGACCCGGGCTCACCATCAGCGCCCGGGTGCACGCCGTTCTCGAGCCGGTGCACAGTCTCTACCGGCAAACCAGCGTCTACATGCAACGGCGCATCGCCCGGGAGGTCGGCCAGCAGCTGCGCTCCGGCATCGACGACACCCGGCTGCGGCAGCGCCTGGAGGCACGGGCCTGCCGGTTCTTCACCGACGAGATCCGCGACCCCGGCCGGTGGATCCTCGGCGTCGGCCTGCCGCACTGGGGCTGCGGGATCTTCGACTGCGAGGCCGGTGTCCTGTGGAGCAGCGGCCGCCGGTGCTCGGTGTGCGAGGAGATCGTCCGCGACCGGCGCCGCGCCACCGCCCAGCCCGAGGCGCCCACTCCCACCCTCGTCGTCCACTCCACCCCCACCCCGCGCTCCACTCCCGCCATTCCCCGGGGCCGGTGCCCCGAGTGCGGTTGCGCCGTCCTGCTGCTGAACCGGACAGAGCCGGGCCGCAGGTGCAGGCCGTGCCGAGAGGAGCACGAGGGGATGCGCGCCGGCCGCCCGTCCTCAGCGGTGGAGCCCGAGGCGTGCGCGGGGTGGGACGGCAGCGGATGCACCCGCCCTGCGCTCGGTTCCACCGGCCTGTGTGTCCGATGCCGAACCCGGCATCTGGAGCGGGCCGCATCGTGAGCCGTCCACTCCACCGCTCCGGGCTCTCCACACCCCGGGTGGCGATGGGCCGACCACGCCGGCGCCACGTTCCACACAGCGGGCGCCCGCCGCGGCCCGGAGGAGCTCAACGATCCGCGACTGGCCACGGTGGTCCTGGTCTCAGAGGCGCCCCTTGACCAGCTTTCGCGGCGGCCGATTTCCCCTTGACCCGCGCCCTGGTCAAGGAGAAACACGGGCCCGCGACAAGCCGCCGTGGAGTCGCGGTCGAGGGTGGGGCGGCGCGAGCGCACGCTGCCGTCGCCACCGCGGCCAGCGTGACGCACCCGCCATTCCCCACCCGGCCACTTACGGGCCCACTCCCCACCGCTCGGTCCCGCGCGCAGGGTGGGCTCCATCCGGTGGCACTGCGCCCCGCAATGGAGCCCACCCGATGGAGAGTCGCCTTCGTCCATCGGGTGTGGTCCATCGGCTCGGACCACCCGATGGACCACACCCAGTGGGCGACACCCAGTGGACGGCACCCGGTGGACGGCACCCGGTGGACGGGGTGTGGTTCATCCACTCGGTGGGCTCCATCCGATCCGGTGCACCGGTGGCGCCCACCGATGACGGACGGTGGACGAGGCGATGGGGTGGCCCCGGTGGCCGGCCGAGCCGCAGGCTGGATCGCGGTGAAACCGCGCGTGCCACCCACCCGAGGTGATCGCCGGCAGACACCTTCCGGCGATCGCCTCGCCACCCTCTCCTCTCCCCCTTGACCAGCTTCACCGCATCATCTGGCCCCTCGGCCACCCCCTTGACCGGCCGTGCCCGCACCCCTTGACCACGGCACGGGGCGCCTGCTGTTTCCCCTTGACCTGGGCCCGGGTCAAGGGGAAACGCAGCAGGCCTCAGAGGGCCAGGATCCGATGAGGCCGGCGCACGGCACCGGCACGCGCAGCCTCTGTCCGATGCGGGCGGCCGCCGAGCAGGGGGAGCCACGGGGCGCGGCTGGCGCTTCCTCCCCGGCGGCACCC
Source organism: Streptomyces mirabilis (assembly GCF_018310535.1). Taxonomy (NCBI): domain Bacteria; kingdom Bacillati; phylum Actinomycetota; class Actinomycetes; order Kitasatosporales; family Streptomycetaceae; genus Streptomyces; species Streptomyces mirabilis. The sequence goes on from NZ_CP074103.1 coordinate 5,511, forward strand.
ACCGGAGCCCGGCGCCGTGCAGAACGGCGTGTGAAGGCGAGGGCGACCCGGGGTGTCTCGGACCCAGTTCGCGATGGCGTCCATCGCGATGGGCCGATGGGCGGGACGTCCGGGCCCACCGTGGGTGGCCAGTGGGTGGAGGTTCGTGAGCCCTGCGACGGGGCGTGGTCCATCCACTCGGTGTGCTCCATCCGGTCCAGTGGATGGCGCCGGCTCCGCGGTGCCTTAGGTCCGTCCACTGGAAGTGGTCTCCACCGCGTCCTCGGTGGAGGTGGGTCGCTCCCATCCACCTCGCCGAGTGGATGCCATCCCCCTTGACCACTGCGTCCACCCCCTTGACCGCGGCCCCCCTTGCCCAGTGGGCCGCCGGGTGCCGAGGGCTGGTTTCCCCTTGACCTCGTCGCGCCGGAATCGCCGTCAGACCGCGGTCAAGGGGGGCCTCGGGAGTGTGAGCGCCATCGAGACCAGATGGCGCGAAAGGACGGACACGGACGTGGCCACCACCCAGCACACCCCGGCACTTGACTCCTCCGAGTCCACAACCCGCTACGACACGCTCGCCCTGATGAACCGCGACTGGGACGTGCTCTGCCGCGACCTGAGGGCCGCGGACCGCGTCGCCACGTGGGCCGAGGAGCACCCCGACCTCGCTGGGGCAACCAGTCCCCAGGACGTGGTCGACAAGATCTCCGTCTACTACCGCCGCGGTGACTTGGACGGACACGACCGCGTCATGCACCTGCTGGTCGAGCGCGCCGGCGGGACCGGCTTCGACGCCCACCTCGCGTGGCGGGTGGCCGTACGCGTCCTCCTGCCCAAAACGGTCCTGATGGCGAAGACTCAGCAGCGCTCGTACGGCCTTCCGTGGGACGACGTCTGCGCGACGGTGCTGGGCGCCGCCTTCGAGGTCGTCCGCACCTACCCGCTCGACCGACGGCCGCGACGGATCTTCAACAACCTCGCGCTCGACACCCTGCAGCTGACCCGCCGCACCCTGGCCGCCTGCCTCGACGACATAGAGGACGTCCAGGAGTTCGCCGCCGGCGTCGCGCCTCTTGCCTCAGCTGAGTGCCACACCCGCTACGCCCACGTCGTCTCCAGCGAGGACCCCGACACCCCGCACGGCACGGTCGAGCTCGCAGACCTGCTGATGCGCGCTGCCCAGATGGAGCTCGTCGGCGTCGATGAGCCGGCCCTGTCGCGTCACGAGGCGCGGACGGAGGTCCTCGACCTCCTGCTGTGGGCGGTGGAGATCGGAGCGCTGAAGGAGCTCGAGGCGCAGCGCATCGCCCGGTACTACCTGTCCACCTCGCAGCGGCCCGACCAGCGGCACATGACCACCCGCTCCATGGGCCACGAAGGGGACCTGCTGCGGCAGCACGCCAGCCGTGCCGTTCGCACGCTGCGCACGAAGTCGCCGCTCGCCCAGTACCGCGCCGCGGCCTGAGAGCCGCCGGCCCGCGCCGTGGATGGACCGCCGCAGAAGTCCCTCGAAAAAACTTCGGCCCGACTGTCACACCGCGGACTTCCTCGACACCTGTAGCAGGCGAGAGGCCCGCCAGAGCTCCTCCAGCCCCTAACGCCCCGCCCCCACCTTCAACCTCCGGGAGAACCGACGTGACCACGAAGTCCCCGGCCGGCACCGGCCGACAGCTGCTCGACGCCGACGAGGCCCGTGTGGCCCGTGCTTCGCGCGAGCTGACCAAGATTGCCGCCGCTCTGGTGAGCCGGCCGATGGACCGTGACCTGCACCAGCAGATGCGGGCCTTCCTCGACAGCGAGTCGGAGCCCGCCCTGGCGTCGTGGGATGTGCTGCTGGCCCGTACGCCGGCTCAGCTCAAGGAGCGCATCTCGACCGTCCTGACGGTCCAGGCCCTGCGGACGGCGTCGTGAAGCGCCAGCGCCGGCAGCGGAAGGCCGACAAGAAGAAGCAGTTCGTCGAGGCGGAAGTCTGGGACGAGGAGGTCGAGGAGCACCAGGAGTCGCCGACGGACCAGCCGGATGAAACCGGGTGGAAGGCGAGCACCGCCCACATGTCCGGGATCTCCCGGCTGGCCCGCGTCGGTGTCTGGGCTCTCGTGGCGTCAGGCCCGGCTCTGGGAATGCTGGCGTTCCTCAGCGCGTCCGGCCCGGCCCAGGGCGCGACCAGGCCGGTCGTTGCCGCAGCGCCCGCGTCCTCGGTCGGGCCGGCGGGCTTCGCCGAACTGTTCGTCGCCGCCTACCTCCAGGCCGGCCAGGGCACCGAGCGTGACCTGGCGCCGTACTACTCCGGCTCGTTCGCCCTGGCCGTCAAGCCCGGGACCCGCGAGGCCACGCAGTCCACCGTCCTGGCCTCCCGTGAGGTTCAGCCTGGCTACTGGTCGATCACCGTGGCCGCCGACGTCACGGCGCACGACGACAAGGGCAAGGCGAAGCGCCTGGGGGTGCAGTACTTCCGCGTCGGCATTCAGGCCACCGGCCCGGCCAGTGCCGGCGGTACCGACAAGGCGGCATCCGATGCCGGCTACGCCGCGACGTCCCTGCCGGCGCAGGTGGCCGCACCCGCCTCCGTCAAGCCCGGCGGCCTGGCGTACGAGACCGACCGCGGGTCGAGCAGCGCCGACCCGTCGGTGGAGACCGCGCGCGGGTTCCTGGCCGCCTACCTCACCGGTTCCAACGAGCTCGACCGCTACACCTCGCCCGGTACGCGGCTTCAGCCCATCAGCCCTGCGCCGTACGCCGCGTTGAAGGTGACCGGCGTCCAGGACGACTCGTCCGGCTCCGGCCAGCAGAAGGTGCCGGCCGACGGCACGGTGCTGCACCAGCTGGTCCAGGTCGATGCCACGGACCAGGCCGGCAGCCCGGTCTCGCTGAGCTACGCGCTCACCCTCAAGTCCCGCGCTGGCCGCTGGGAGGTCGCGTCCGTCGACGACGCCCCGGCCATCCGCGCGAGCAGCCCGCCTTCCGCGGCGCCGCACACCACCACCCCAAGCCCCGACGCAGCCACGGCGACTCCCTCGCCGTCGCCGTCGAACTCCTGAGAAAGAGGAATCGTTCATGCACACCCTGGCAGCAGCCAACCCCGACCACGTCGTCCTCGCCGGCGACGTCCTCGACTGGGCCAACACCAAGACGGGCCAGGTCCGCACGCTGGTCCTCACCGTGGCCACCCTCATGGCGATCATCGCCGTGCTGATGGCCTGGTGGAAGACCCGCTCCTTCGTCGGCACCCTCGTCGCCTTCGTCTTGGCCGCCCTCGTGCTCTGGGGCATCAGCAACCTCAACGTCCTGAAGACCAAGGTCGGCTCCGAGATCGACGACACCGCGGCCTCGGTCTCCGTGGTCCACGCTCCGGGCGAGGCGCCCGCTCTGGCGGGTAAGGGCTGGCGGATCTCGTGAGCGCCTCGGAGGAGGAGCTGATCGGGCACTCGTACACGCGAGCCCGTAAGCACCCGCTCGTCATCGGCAAGCTCCCGGGAGCCGGTCGGCTCCCGGGAGGGCCCTACACGATCACCCAGGTCATGACCATGGTGATCAGCTTCGGGCTCCTCGTCATGACGAGGGGCCTGTGGGCCCACTTCGGCGCCATGAACTTCATCCTCATGGCGCTGATCCCCTGGGGCCTGGCCTGGGTGCTGCGGTACGCGCGGCTCGACGGCCGGGACCCAGCGCGCGCCGTGCGCAGCCTGCTCATCTACTCCTCCACTCCGGCCCAAGGGCGCCTGGCCGGCAAGCCGCAGCGGGTCGCTCGACCGCGACTGGCGACCGCCACCTGCACGGTGCGCGTCCGGTCCGCCGAGCGGCCCGCCCCGGCGGCGGCCGCCACGAAGCCCGCACCGGCGCCGGTACGCAAAGCCCGCCCGGCACCGGCTCCAGCTGCGGCTGCGGCTGCGGCTGCGGCGGCCCGGCCAGAGCCGAAGACCGGGCTGCAGGCCCTCCTCGCCTCCCTCGACGAGCAGTAACCAGCTGCCTCGACATCACCACCAGCACAGAAAGAAGAACGCCATGCGTCTCCCCGTCCGGCACATCAGCGGCCACCTGATCTGGACCACTGCCGCCACCGTGTGGGCGGTGTGGCGCGTCGACACTGAGAACTACACCCACGCCTCGAAGTCCACGAAGCGCGAGCGACTGGACTCCCTGGAGTCCCTCTTCAAGTCCCTGCGGGGCGAGGCCCTCCTGCTCAGTCTGTGCCCGAGCGTCGACGCCGCGTCGGTCGTCACCCGCATGACCGCCGGCGTCGACCTCGACGCCTCCCCCGAGTACGTCGACCTGGCGCTGAAGGTCCTCGACCAGCTCCAGGACCTCGAACTCACCGGCCGCGTCGACTTCCTCGCGGTCCCCCTGTCCCACGTCGACTTCAAGCAGAGCACCCGGGCTGTCTTCTCCTCCGTCCAGTCGGAAGTCATGGGCGCCCTCGGCCTGCCGGTCGCCCCGATATCCCTCTCTGACGAACGCCAGCGCCTGGAGCAGGCCACCCGCCTGGCGGCGGGCTGGCCCTCCGGCATCAAGATGCGGCCCGCCACCGAGGCGGAAATCCTGTGGATCTACGGGCACAGCGCCCGCCGCGGACTGAACGAGCCGCTCCTGCCCGAGGACGGCGCACCGCGGGGTCTGCGCGGCCGCGGTCACACGGTGACCGCCCACACCCAGGTCATCCTCGACGAGGGCGGCCGCGGCACCCGCGCTTCCAAGGGCCCCACCAACCCCTTCAAGCGCCGCTACCTGCGCGCCACCAGCGAACACGGCGACTCCTACCAGGCGTTCTGCGTGCTCTCCGAGATGCCGGAAGCCTTCCGGTTCCCCGGCAGCGAGTACCTGGCGGCGTTGGACGAGTTCAACTTCCCCGTGGACTGGGCCGTCCGGCTGCACGTCGAGTCCGGCTCGAAGGCCGAGCCGAAGAGCCGGCGTCAGCAGCGCGAGCTCGCGCACCAGCGCGGCGAGTACGACGGCGAGACCTCCGGTGTGCCGGCATCGCTCGACAAGGCGTCCTTCGCCCTGGACGAGTACCGCGACCGGCTCACCGCCTCCAGCACCGAGGTCGAGATCCGCGCCACCGTCGCCACCTGCGTATGGGGCACGACCCCCGAGGAGGCGGATGAGAAGGCGACGTCGCTGGCCAACCACTTCGGCGGCAACGACTACACGCTGGTGCGGCCCACCGGCGACCAGGTCGCGCTGTTCCACGGCATGCTGCCCGGTACCAAGACCCCGGGCCCGATGCTCGACTACACCCAGTACCTGCTGGCCAGGGACTTCGCCATGTCGATGCCGTTCTGCGGCGCCGGCCTGGGCGACGACTCCGGCAGCCTCTTCGGCCTCCAGCTCAACGGCGGCGGCGTCCGCCCCGTCCTGGTCGACTTCTCCCACGGTCCCCGCGTCAACGCCTCCGCGTCCGCCGCGTTCGTCGGCGAGCTCGGCTCAGGAAAGTCCGTCGCGATGAAGTGCGCGATGTACTCCATCCTCACCACCGGCCACCGGACCGGGCAGAGGAACTCCCGCGGCCGCGCCCTGGTCATCGACCGCACTCCCCAGCAGGAATGGTCGCGGTTCGCGCTCGCGTGCCCTGGCACGACCCAGATCATCAACGTCGACGAGAACGCCGGCGTCAGCCTGGACCCCCTGCGCGTCTTCCGCGGCCCGCGCGCCGCCCGCTACACCGAGTCCTTCCTCACCCCGCTCCTGGACATCGGCTCGATGAGCATCGAGGGCATCACCCTCGCCGAGGCGATCGAGGCCACCCGGCTCGGCCCGAAGCCGAGCATGACCGCCCTGATGGATACCCTCGCCGACCGGGCCCGCACACCCGACCCGGACGAGCCGAACGACAGCGCGGTCCGCGCCGCCGCCTCCGAACTCGTCCGCAAGCTGCGCTCTCTGGCGAAGAAGGACCTCGGCCGCACCATCTTCGACCCGACGCTGCCGGTCGTGCGGATCACGGACTCCGACAGCATCGTCTTCGCCGTCGACCGCCTGGGCCTGCCCACCAAGGAGGAGCTCTCCGAGCACCGCCTCCCGAGCCTGGAGGTCGAAAAGCGGTTCGGTTGGCGGTTGATGTACCTGATGACGGCGCTCTGCCGCGAGATCGCGTTCGCGGACCCGAACGAGTTCGCCGGCGTCTTCCTCGACGAGTGCTGGTGGCTCACCTCGTCCGCCGAGGGCTCCAACCTGATGCTCGAGCTGATCGCCGACGGCCGCAAGCACAACGCCGGAGCGTTCGCCGGCAGCCACGACCCGTACGACATCGGCCCGAAAAGCGAGATCGGCGACAAGATCAGGGCGCTGCTCAGCCACATCTTCGTCTTCCGCCACCGCGGCAAGGCCCTGGCTGCGCGGTGCCTGGAGTTCCTCGACCTCGACCCGACCGACGACGAGATGCTCAAGGTCATCACCGAGAACCTCAGCCCGCTCAACGTCAGCGAGACCGAGCGCGCCCTGCGGGCCGGCGAAGGCCTGTACCGAGACCTCCGCAAGCGCATCGCGGGCATCAAGGTGCTGATCCCTGCGGACGAGAATGCGGCCGCCGCGATCACCACGACGCCCGGCCAGCTCGACGACGAAGCCGACGAGACCGTGGAGTTCGCCGAGGCGGCGGACGGGGTCCTGGCATGAGTCGCCTCCGGCAGCGTGGCCTCAAGCGGCGCCTCGGTCTGATCGGGGTTCTGCTGGCCCTGTTCACCGTGGTGCTGGCCCCTGCGGCCGCGGCAGACCCGTCGCCGTCGCCCAGCGCGTCCGGGCCGGCGAAGCCGGCTGCCGGCCCCGGCGGCAAGAACCTGAACCAGAAGCCCAAGGACGGCAGCGACGGCATCCTCCAGCCGTTCAACGTCACCGACAAGGACGGCGTCCCGATCAGCTCGTACACCGTCAAGACGGACACGGGCGGCTGGAAGGACATCGACCTCAAGATCTGGAACATCGTTGCCCAACTGCTCTTCGGCGTCTCGAAGTGGGTCATTGGCTTCACCTGCTGGCTGATCAAGTGGGCACTGAACTTCGGGCTGGCCAAGGTCATGGTCGGTCCCGTCGAGAACATCTCCAGCACCATCAAGAACCAGGTCATCGACCGGCTCGGTCTGCCCGGCCTGTTCCTGACGTTCGCGGGCTTCTACTGCGGCTGGCTGATCCTCTTCAAGGAGCGCTCGCGCGGCTTCGCCGAAATCGGTGTCTCCCTGGTCGTCGCCGCACTGACCACCACCGTGCTTGTCTCGCCGGCCCAGGTCCTGCTCGGCCAGCACGACCAGGCGCAGCCGCAGGGCTCCACCATGTTGCTCTCGGAAGGTGGCCTGCTGGGCAAGGCAAAGGACTTCACCCTGGAGATCGCCAGCATCGTCCTGGCCGACGACCCCGCGAGCGCCAAGGGCAGCGCCGACCCGGACAACGTAGCGAAGCCGATCACCGACGCCTTGGTCGATGCGTTCATCGTCAAGCCCAACGAGCTCATGGTGTACGGGCAGACCTTCGACGGGCCGTGCGACAAGGCCTTCCGCGAGTACAAGCTCGCCGAGTTCAACCTCGACCAGCTCGGGATGAACTACTGGGACGCCGCGATGATGGACTCGATCTACGACACGAACTTCATCGGGCAACTCAACGAGAACGCGAAGAAGTTCGAGGCGGCCTGCGGGGACGTGAAGCCCAAGGCCAAGCGGGCATCCGCCGACCTTGCCTTCTCCGCTCTGTTCGTCGCGATCGCCGCGGTCATCGTGGCCATCCTCATGATCCTGGTCACCGGGACGTTCCTCACGGCGCAGGGCTGGCTGGCCTTCGAGGCGATCCGCGGTCACTGGGCCCTCACCGCCGGCATTCTGCCCGGCGGCGGCCGCGCCACCTTGTGGCGCTGGTTCTCCGCGATCACCAAGGCCGTTCTCGGCATCATCATCGCCATCCTCTTCCTGGCGATCTTCATCCTGATCGTTCTGGCCCTGATCGACGCGGACACCGGTGACGTCCTGGCCGTGAAGTTCATCGTCATCGACGTCACGGCCGTCGCCGGTCTGGCCGGTCACAAGAAGATCAAGCAGACCGCGCAGAGCATCGCGGTCAACCTCAACCGCAAGCTGGCCAATGCGCGCGTGGGCGGCGCCGGCCGCCGCTCCGTGTTCAGCAGTCCCGGCCGCTACGCCGAGACCGCCCCCGGTCTGAAGCAGATGTGGGGCGAGGCCCGAGGCGAGGCGCGGCGCGTGAGCAGGCCGGTCGGCCAGGGTCTGAAGTCCGCCAAGAACGCCTGGGTCGGCTCACCGCAGGCGAACCGCAAGGCCGGCCGGCTGCGGACTGCTGCCCGGCTCGCCACCAACGCGGCCGCGGCCGTCGGCACCGGCGGTGCGAGCACGGCCGCGAAGGTCGCGGCGCAGCAGGCGGCCAAGCAGACCCTGAAGAAGCGGCTGGCCACGGCGGCCGCGAACAAGATGTCCCAGACCAGGGGCGGCAGGGCCACCATGGCCACGGGAAAGGCCGCAGCCACGACTGCCAAGTACGGCGCCAAGGCCGGGAAGTTCGCCTTCATGGCCACGGTGGGCGCACCTGTGGGGATCCCCCGCGGTGTTGCCGCGACCAAGCGTGGTGGCGCTGCGGCGATTGCGCGCGGGAAGAAGGTCGGCGACGACCTCAAGGCTGTGAAGGCGCGCACCGTCGACAAGAAGGTCCAGGAGGCCAAGGACTTCGGAGCCGAGTACAAGCGCAACGTCGCCACGGCTGGCAAGTTCGTGGCGAAGCAAGGGACGAAGGCACAGGTCAACCTCGGTCTGGCTCCGATCCAGTCGAACCCGCGGGCCGCGACTCCTCCCGGGCCCCGGGCCGGTGCCATCGCGCCGAGGACTCCCGGGGGCGCATCGGCTGCGGCCGGTGCCAAGACGCCCGGTCCCAAGGCGGCCGGCACGAAGACGCCGAGCTCGGTGAAGCCGCCGGCCGCCGGGCCGGCCGGGGTGCCGAATATGCCGACCCCGCCCACCCCTGCACCGCCGACCCCGCCGGCCGCGAAGAAGTCGACGCCGGCCAAGCCGCCAGCTCCGCCCCGGGCCATCCGGCGCGCCACCCGGCCGCCCGGCCCGCCCAGGCCCCGGCCGTAGCCGGGCCGCGGCCGGGGCCCAACGGGCCCCGGCCGCCCGGATCACCGCACCAGAACCACCTCACGGGGGACCCTCATGCCGAAAACCGATGTCGCGCGTGCCCGCGCCCAGCGCGGGACGATCGTGCTGTTCGCCGCTGCGGCAGTCCTGGCAGCTGTCGGCGTCGCTCTCTTCCTTGGGCTCGGTGGGAGCGATCGTCCCGCCACCCCTGGATCCTCTGCGCGTACGGCCGGACCCTCCGCCGTTGCCACTGGGAGCAGCTCCGGCAGCGCACGCTCGACGACGGCCTCGCCCGTTGCCGAGCCAACCGAGTCTCCCGTCGCCTCGGAGCCGAGTTCGCTGCCCGCACCGTTGCAGGAGGCGGCCCGGGGGTTCACTACCGCGTGGGCCAGCCACGACGCCCGGCCGGGCCGGGACACCTCGTTCGACGACGCCTCCCGGCGCGCCGCCGCCTACGCAGACGGCGATCTGGCCGAGGACCTGCGCACTCACACCGGCGGCAGCGCCGGCCGGCGGCAGTGGCTGAACTGGAAGGACCGCCAGGTCCAGGTGACGGTCACCGTTTTGCGGGTGTCACTGCCGGACGGAGCTCCCGCGCCGACCGAGGACTCCGCCTTCGCGCGCGTGATCTACAGGCTGACCGAGACGCCGGCCACGGGGGCCGCCACCGCGTCGGAGGAACAGGTGGCACTCAAGCTCCACCGTGGCGCCGACGGCAGCTGGCGCGTCGTGGGGCTTCCCAATGTCTGAGCAAGCCGAGTCCAAGGCCCTGCGCAGAGTACTGATCGCGATCCTTTTGTCATGCCTGCTCGGCTTCGGCTTGGTGCTGGCTGCCGTGCTGGCGCTGACCTCGGCGATCGGTGAGGACAACACCAGCGACGCGTTGGAGAACGCGGGATTCGGCGGCGGCCTGTCGGACACCAAAGACATCCCCGACTGGCTGCGCCCGATCATCCTCAACGCGGTGCGGGACTACGGCTGCGCGGAGACCACTCCTTCGCTGATCGCCGCCCAGCTCTACCAGGAGTCCAACTTCCGCAAGAACCCGCCCGACGGCGGAGCGGGCGCGCTCGGGATCGCCCAGTTCATCCCTTCCACGTGGGCCACGCAGGGCATCGACGCCAACAAGAAGGGCGGCGCAGACCCGCTGGATCCCGAGGACGCCGTGCCGTCGATGGTGTCCTACGACTGCAAGCTCGCCGACGAGATCCGCAGCGTGCCCGGCGACGTCGTCGACAACATGCTCGCCGCGTACAACGCCGGCGGCGGCGCGGTGAAGCAGTACGGCGGCATCCCGCCGTACAAGGAGACCCGGGACTACGTCCGCGAGATCCGGGAGCGGGCGGAGAAGTGGGCCGCTCCGATGGACGGCAAGGTCTCCGGTGGCCTGGCCAAGGTCGTCGCCGGCGCCAAGGAGGCCTACAACACCCCCTACGTCCTGGGCGGCAGCTGCAAGCCCCCGTTCGTGGGCTCTACCGGCTGCGACTGCTCCAGCCTGGTCAAGTACGCCTGGAGCAAGGTCGGCGTGAACCTCCCCAGGGTCACGTACGACCAGGTCGGCATCGGCAGCAAGATCAACTCGGCGAAGGACCTGCGCCCCGGCGACCTCATCTTCTCCGGTGGCAGCGCCTCCAGCCCGGAGCACGTCGCCATGTTCATCGGCGGCGGAGAGGTGATCGACGCGCCGCACACCGGTGCCCGCGTCCGGATCGAGCCCCTCTCGTTCTGGACGGACCGAATCCTGATCATGAAGCGTCCGGACTACACCGAGCCCGATTCAGGCGGCACGTCGGGCTCATGGGTCGCCCCGGTCGCCGACGAGCACATCGGCACCGGATATGGGGTGTCGGGGTCAATGTGGTCGAGCGGCTACCACACCGGCGTGGACTTCCCGGTACCCAAGGGAACCGCGGTTCGCGCGGTGGGCCCGGGCACCGTGGTCACGGCCGGCTGGAACTCCGCGTACGGCTACCAGGTGGTGATCAAGCACGGGGACGGCAAGTACTCGCAATACGCGCACCAGTCCTCGCTGAACGTCTCCGTCGGCCAGAAGGTAAAGGGTGGCGACCGGATCGGATGGTCCGGCGACACGGGCAACGTCAGCGGCCCGCACCTCCACTTCGAGATACGTACCGGGCCTGAGTACGGATCGGACATCGACCCGCTGGCCTACCTCCGCGGTCACGGCGTGAAGATCTGACCCACGGCCGGCGTCACGCGCTCCCTGCGGGGAGCCGTGGCGCCGGCCGACGCAACTCGGCGAAGAATTTCGGAGCGGAGTGTCACACCGAGCCGGATCCCGACACCTGTAGCAGACGAAAGGCCCGTTTGCTCTCTGGAGGTGCCGCCGTGCTCCCGACTTCCCCCGTGCCCGCTCCGGCTGACGCCGCGGCGCCGCCCACCCTGCCCGCGGACGGTGGGCGATGACCACGACCGACCTCATCGACGGCGTCATCGGCTTCACCGGGGACCTTCCCGCTCACGCCGAACAGCTGGCGAACTCGGTGATGGCCAACGCCTGGTGGGTCGCCCTGGTCGCCCTGGTCGTCGGCGGTGTCGCTGCCGCGGTCCGCTGGGCCCTCTCCCGCGGCCCGATGTCCAAGCGAACGGCCCTGGAAGTGCTGCCGACCACAGGCTTCGACCCGAAGCCGGAAGAGGTCATCCGCTTCGGGCACCAGATGGCCCGCGCGCACAAGAGCGTGTCGCGCTGGCTCGTCACCTCGACCCGCACCAGCGCCCTCCGCGTCCGCTTCACCTGCTCCGACGGAGCGCTGTCCATGAGGGTCGAGGGCCCGGACCGAGCGATGTCGGTGCTGCGCCACCAGGGCTACGCCCAGGTCGAGATGAGGCCCGTGGAGGCCGACGGCCGTGCTGCACGCGAACAGCCGCAGATCCGGCTCGGCTCCTGACGCCCCGACGCACACCACAGACAGGTAGATCATGACCATCGCACCAGACCCGACCGTCGCACCGCCGGTCGATCTCGCCAAGCCGGATGCGGACGTCCGCGACACGCCGGCCACCCGGGAGATGCACTACGCCCGCGCGGAGCTGGCCCTGGCCCTTCCTGACCACCTCGCCCTGCGCGAAGTGCCGCTCACCCCGGACCCGCTCGAGGCCCTGGCGAACGCGGTCGCCGACGTCCGCGAGGATCTCGGCGAGAGCGCCGACGTCATGCTGGACCTCGTTCCCGTCGCCCCGAACCGGGTCGGCAGCCGCCGCCGGCGCCTGCTCGCCCAGGCCCGCCGCAACCCGTCCGACGGTCCGGCCATACCCGGCATGCCGCAACAGCGCACCAACCGGTTCGGCTTCGACCTCGGCGCCGTCATGTCCGAGATCGCCACCGAGATGAAGGGCAACCAGGGCGGCGGCGCCCGGCAGCGGCAGCACCACCAGCAGCAGCGCACCCACCGCGTCGCCGACATGAAGGCCGCGATGGGCAAGCTCGCCCCTGGCGCCGAGCCGGTCTTCTCCATGCAGCTGCTCGTCCGCACCTGCGCACGCGATGAGTACCGGGCCCGGATGCTGCTGGACCAGATCCTCGCCGCCCTGGAGCCGTGGTCCGGCGACAACCACCTCCGGCCCGTCGGCCTCCACCTCGGAGTCACCCGCGTCCGTTCGGACCACTGGTTCTACCGGAGCAAGTTCGACCGCCGCTTCGAGACCGGACTCTTCGTGCCGCGCCGGCACTCCTGGGTGACCGCCCAGGAGATCGCCGGCCTGCTCAAGCCGCCCACCAAGCACAACAACGCCCCCAACATCACCCGCTCGGGCGGGGTCGTGCCGCCCCCTCCGGCGGCCCTCCCGACGTGGACGGGACAGCAGGGCCTGCTCCCCCTCGGCTGGGTATCCAAGTCCGGCGGCGGCGAGCGCCTGGCCGGCGTCCCGCTGAAGTACCTGCTGTTCGCGTTGTTCCTCGGCAAGTCCGGCTTCGGCAAGACCGAGATGTCGCTGGTCCAGGCGATCGCCCTGGCTCACAACGGGTTCGGCGTGCTCTTCCTCGACCCACACGGCGACGGCTGGACCCGCGCGCGCCCGTACCTGGCGCACAAAGAACTGGCCGACCGGATCTGGGAAATCGACCTCACGTCCCCGGAGCTCGACAAGTTGGTCGGCTCCTGGAATCCGCTGTCCATGGAGCGCCGGCGCGAGTCGGAGATCCCCGACCTCGTCCAGTACATCGTCACCGGCTTCGCCGCGGCCCTGAACTGGAGCGACAGCGCCGGCCGAGCGAAGACCATCCTCACCAGGGCGGTCGAGTCCCTGGTCTACCTGTCGTGGCACGTCTGCCGCGCCGGGCGGCCCGAGCTGGCGCCCACCGTCTTCCAGATCCGTACGATCCTCACCGACGCGGTCTGGCGCACCAACGTGCTGCCTTACCTGCCCAAGGACATCCGGGACTTCTGGGAGAACGTCTTCCCGAGCTACAGCAAGGAAGCCGTACCGGTCGTCACCAACATCATCGAGCGCCTGTCGTCCAGCAACGCGATCAAGGCGTTCCTCGGGTCGAGCCGGTCGACGTACGACATCCGGCACGCCATGGACACCGGCAAGATCGTCTTCGTCTGCCCCGCTGGCACCGGCGACGTCGACCGCATCATCAGCTCCCTGCTGATCTACGACCTCTTCCGCGCCGGCCTCTCACGACGAGACACCCCGCCCGACCAGCGCCGCGACTTCTATACCTTCATCGACGAGCTGACCAGCGTGGACGGCGCGTCCAAGGGGACCCTCGCCCAGATCACCGAGCAGCTGCGCAAGTACAACGTGAAGTTGCTCGCCATGACGCAGATGGCGCAGCGGCTGAGCGCCACCACCAGGCAGGGTCTGCTGCAGAATCTGTCCATCCTCTCGACGACGGCGTCCGACGTCGACGAGGCGACGCTGGTCACCCGACGGTGGGGAAAGAAGGTCTCCCCCGACACGATCGTCCAGCTCAACCGGTACAACTACGTGATGTCGGTGACGCTCGACGGCGGTACGAGCGACCCGTTCCGTGTCCGCGGTGCCTCGGTGGAGGACCTGTACGGCGACTACTTCCGGCCGCAGAACGAGGAGCGGCTGGCACGGGCCATCGACGAGAACCTGCAGCGCCGCTCGGTGCGCGACATCCTCACCGACCTGCGCCGGCTGGACCTGAGGCTGCGCCGGTTCATCGTCACCCTCGATGTTCCGCCGGACGACGACGATCCCACCGGCGCCGATGTGCCGCCCGACGAGCCCGACTTCGACGAAGCCGCACCTGCGGACGACGAAGGCTCCGGTGGACCGACCGATGGCACGGTGTCCACCGGTGGGCCCGCCAAGCCTCGGGTCCACGACAGCGAAGGCACCCTAATCAGCGGCGAGCAGCCGGATCCGGCTGACGAGACCCCGAACAACGTGCACCCGATCAATCCCCACCAGAACCAGTCGAGGCTCGGATGAACATGCCCCTTGCCGAGTCGCCCGCGACGGCGGCGCCGACGCGCAGCTTTCACACGCTCGGCCGCGAAATCCTGGAACTGCTGTACCAGCACCGAGTGCTGTCCACCCCGCAACTGCATGTGCTGCTGACCCTGCCCGAGAAGCGGCCGGGCCGTCCCGTGTACCTGCGCTGGCAGCTCGGCGAGCTGCACCAGGCCGGGCTGGTCGACCGGATCCGGGCACACGGACCCGGCGGCCGCGGGCGCGTCCAGAGCCAGCCGTTCCTGTGGTTCCTCACCGAAGCCGGCGCCGCGTCGGTGGAGGAAGCCGGAGAGCTGCCCTCCCGGCCCTACCGGGTGTCGCCCGAGTCGGTCGCCGGGGCCCGTCAGGCGCACACGCTCGGCGTGAACGAGGTCGGGGTGGCCTTCGTCGAGTGGGCACGCCGCCTCGGCCACGAGTGCGGTCCGCTGGACTGGACCCCGGAGGTCGCCAACCGGATCCGTGACGGGCAGCGCCGCTTCGAGGACGACCACGTCATCAGCGACGCCGTCCTCAACTACGTGCATATGGAGCGCGGTGGCCGGCGCACGATGCTCAGCTTCTTCGTCGAGTTCGACCGCGCCACGATGACCTCCGCGCGGCTCGCCGCGAAGCTCCAGGCCTACGGCCGGCTGTACGA
Organism: Streptomyces mirabilis; assembly: GCF_018310535.1. NCBI lineage: Bacteria > Bacillati > Actinomycetota > Actinomycetes > Kitasatosporales > Streptomycetaceae > Streptomyces > Streptomyces mirabilis. The sequence goes on from NZ_CP074103.1 coordinate 20,640, forward strand.
GTACGTCCCGCAAAGTGCGGACCGCACGCGACGGACCCCGAACGCGACGCGGCCGGCGTGGATGTACAACTACCCGGTCTTCCCCCGGGTCCTGGTGATTCTCGACGCGGCGCCGCCGAAGGCCGGGGAGCCGGACCGGCGCCCGCAGCGGCTGGCCGCGCGCACCGAGGACCTCTACACCCGCGCCGCGGCGGACGTCCGTCTCAGCCGGCTCAAGGGCGACATCCACATCGGCGTCACCACCCTGCAGCAACTCCAGGAGCACGGGCCGTTCGCCCCGATCTTCACCCCGCTGCTGAGCGGCACGCAGTCCGCCCGCCCCGCCCCTACCGACCTCTACCTCGCCACGAAGTGACCGGCCGCGCCCCGGCCCTGAAGGAAGCAGCACCATGACCAGTACCTCGCTCGAGGCTCCGCCCGACGGCGGGAGCATGATCCGGCTCACCGAGATCCTGCACCGCAGCGTCAAGCTGCGGCAGCGGCGGTTCGAGATGCTGCCGCTGCGCGGCCAGGGTGCACCCTTCACCGAGCCCCACGCCCGCAACCCCTCCGACTCCCTGCCTCCGTCCGAGCTCGCCGACCTCATCTCCTCCATGTCCGTCATCGGCCTCCTGGAGCCGGTCTTGGCCGAGGAGATCGTCGTCGACGGGAAGGCGCCGACGATCCGTCTGGTCACGGGGGAGCGCCGACTGCGTGCGATGCGCTGGGGCGCCGTCAACCGGCCGGACAACCCGCACTTCGAGGCCCTGCCCGCCGTGCTCTGCCCGGGTCCCTTGTCCGAAGAGGAGCGTCACATGTGGCGCTTCGTCGAAAATTTCGCGCGTGAGCCTCTTCGGCCCGGCGAGCAGGCCGCCGCCCTGCTGTACCAGCGGTGCGCCATCCTGGTCGGCAAGCTCCTCAAGGCCGGCAAGCCCGTGCCCCAGGAGGTCTACGCGATTCCCGACCCGGCAGAGCGGTTCCACGCTCTGGAGAAGATCCGCGGCACCGACAGTGCATGTGCCGCTCCCTGGAGCGAGGTGCTCGACCGGCTCGGGCTGCAACTCAACGAGCGCAAGGCCGGCGAGCTCGTGCGTGCGTTCCGCGCGCTGCCGCGTGACCTCACCGAGGAGATGGACGAGGCGGCGATCCGCCTGAACACGCGGATCAAGTTCGCCGAGCTCCGCAATGGCCGGGCACAGGCTGCCGAAGGCATTTGGGCCGCACTGAAGTCCTCGAAACGGCTCCACCTGCTGCCGACCGCCGTGAACGTCGGCTTGGAGGAGCCCGAGCTTGACCCAGAAGAGGTCATCACCGAAGCCGAGGAGCGTCAGGAAGCGGCGAACGCCGGCCGCCGGGCGAAGCTCACCCGGGTCCTGAGCAGCCCAGAAGCTCAGAAGGAATCCGAGGACGGCGAGGACGACGCCGCCCCGTCGGCAATCGGCCAGGAAGGGCCGGCCGAGGTCTCGGTGGCGGAGGGTACGGCGCAGCTGGCACCGGCGTCGGCGGCCGAGGCCGGCACGGCGGCGCTGTCAGCCGACGACGCCCCCAGCCGCCCGGCCGTGGAGACCGACACGATCCGCACCGCCCTGGACGGAATCCGCGGCCTGCTGGTCGAGGTCCGCGCCGGCAAGGAGATCGCGCGTTACGACCGCGGTTCCCTGCGTCTCGCCCTGCGCGAGCTCAGTACCCACCTCGACGACGCCCCCGCCGGCGAGACAGACCACGACGCGATGAACGAAGGAAGCGAAGCCGCATGACCAGTGTTTCCCTGCCCATCCCGACCGTCGGCGTTCCCCTGCCCGGCCGGGGATGCGACTGCAACAGCTGCGCCTTCTACGCCGGCCCGGACGGTCGGGGAGGCCCGGCCACCGTCGAGCCGCTGTGCACCGGCCAGAACTCGGACTGCCGGTTCTGCGGGTGCGCGGCGGCCGAAGCTGACGCTCCGGCGAACGCGTGCGTGACCCGGAAGTGCCCGATCCGGTGCGGGAGCCGGACCGACATAGCCGGGTGGATGGCCGACGTCGGCGGCACCCTGACCTTCGACGACATCACCGTCGACAGCACCCTGCCCGCCGGCTTGCCGTCCTTCATCCCCATGACTGACGGCAGCGCCATCACCAAGCTCGACACCAGCTTGAACTGGCCGGCCTACGGGGTCGGGCTGCGGCGCGTCTTCTCCCCGGACACCCACACGCTCTACAAGCGCTTCACCGAGCAGACCGCACGCCAGGCCCTCGCCCTCGGGGACCACCAAAAGGCCGTCCTGGTCGGCTACGGCGAGGACCCCCTCGTCGAGGCCTTCTGGACCCGCCGCGAACGCGACAGGCTCGTCGAGCGAATCGCTGAGCAGGAGTGGGACCTGGTGCTCTCGTGCAACTACAGCATCTACGGCGACTGGCCCCGCACCGAGCACCTGCTGAACATGCGCCGCAGCCTGATGCTCGCCCAGGAGTTCGCAGAGGCCGGCGTGAACGTCGTACCGAACGTGTACTGGTTCCGGCTGGAGGACCTCCAGCGCTACCTCGCCTGGATCGAGGACACCCAGCCGGCGGGCATCGCCATCAACGTGCAGACCGTCCGCGACAACGCCGACTGGGACAGCTGGGAGCGGCCCGGCCTGCACTGGCTTGCCGAGCATCTGCCCGAGGACATGCCGGTCTTCCTCACCGGCCTGTCCCGAGCCAACCGCATCGCCGAGATGGCCGAGATCTTCGGTCCCCGGTTGACCTTGATCTCCCAGAACCCGCATCAGTACGCCCTGCACGGCGCGATCATGACCCCCAACGGTCGCGAGGATGTCCACGCCCGAAGCGAGGACGCCTTCGCCGCCACGGTCCAGTACATGGCCTCGCTCCTGCCGAACCGCTGAAACTTCTTCGCCCGCACTGTCACACCGGCGGCTCCTCCCACACCTGTAGCAGGTGAAAGCACCTACGGGAGGAGCCTCCATGACGACCGACACCAACCACCCTGATGCCGAGACAGCGCAGACGCCGACGGCCGCTCCGGCCTGGCGGCTGTGGATCCTGCTCGTCTGGCACCCCGCGCTCGGCCTTCCGGTCGACCCCGTCGCCGTTCTCGGCCTCGACGAGGGCCAGCAGCAGGCCGCACCGGTCGTGCGCTGGGTCCCACTGGTCTACGAGGCGGCCGACCCCTGGCGAGAGCGCCTGAGCGCGCCCACCACCAGCCAGGACATCGAACGCTGGATCGCGCAGTCCGGCGGCGTGTGCGCGATCGAGCCCGCAGATGTTCCCGATGGCGCGCTTGACCTCACCCATGCCGCCGACCTCGTCCTGGATGAACTGCTCGCCGAGGTCATCCCTGCGCTTCCGCCGCGGGGTGACGGCTGATGGGTACGGGCAGCAAGTCCTCGCACGCCTCCTACGCCGTAGGGCCCACGACCGCGTCCGAGGCGGACGACGTGGTGGCGGAAGCGCCGGCGCAGCCCATGTCCGACGAGGAAGTCCAGGCCAAGGCCGACCTCCTGATGGCGATGAACCTCATGGAGGAGATCACCGACCCGCCGTTCGCCCTCGACCCCGAGGACGAAGTCCCGACGGACCCCGTCGAGCGGTACGACGCCTTCGTCGGTCAGGTCGAGCAGGCTCAGGAGGCCATCGAGAAGCTGAAGGAGGCGGGCGCTTCCGATGAGGAGATTGAGGCCCATACCAAGGCTCTGAAGGCGCAGACCCTCGCCTACCTGAACTCGCTCGACGAGGACGACCTGCGCGAGATTGCCGAGGCCAAAGGCTTCGAACACCCGGCGCTGGTGGGTTTGTCCGGCAAGGGCCAGCACCCGTTGGTTCACTGGCTCGACCCCGCGTACCCGGGCGACATCCCGTCCAAGGCGAAGATCCAGGCCGCCGCTCTCAACCGGTACAACGAGCTGCTCGCCGGCAAGACGGTCGGCGGAATGACGCTGGCTGACCTGCACGAGCTCGAGGGAACCGAGCCGCCCCTCAGCGGCGGCGCCTGGAAGGCCACGCCGGACGAGGTCGCGGCTTCCGCCCAGGCGGTGACCGCGTCGATCGATGCCTGGAACGAGGCGAAGAAGAGCTACGGGCCGCAGTCTCAGGAGCAGAGGGCTGAGGCCCTGCAGGCGATGCTGGCGGCCGAGCAGAAGGTGGCGTCGGCCGACTGTCCTGAGCTCGGCGAGGACCTGGCCAAGGCCAAGGCCGAGGCCAAGTTGGCGGTCGACGAGGCTCTCCAACACGCGTACCTGCCGCCGAAGGACCTCCAGCCTCTCGTGCAGCAGGCTCTCGCTTCGGGGCAACTGAGCGAGACCGAGGCGATGCACCTCGGTAGTCACGGGCTCGTGGCATTGATGCGGCCGAACACACCCGAAAGCCAGGTGGAGACGCTCAAGGCCCTGGCGGCCAAGAGGCAGGAGCAGCTGGCGGACCTCGACGCCGGCTACGCCGCCCACGTTGCGATGGCCCCCGGAGGCGACCAGCCGCTGAACCTGCCGTCGGCGGGCGACCCGGGCGCGCCGCAGGCGATCGCCGAGTGGGCGAAGAATGCCGGCGATGTCCGGAACATGCAGACGGACGTGAACAACTGGTACTCCCAAACCCAGCAAGGCGGCGCCAGCGACACCCCGTATGCCGAGCACCCGGCCCTCGGGCCGGGGAAGTATCTCCAGCCCAACGAGATCACCAGCGACTTCAAGGCGTGGGCCGCGAAGCAGAAGCTCGCCGACCTGCGCACCGTCGCGGCCGAGCTGGGGATGGACAACAACGGCAAGGCCACGCGGGCCCAGGTCCAGAACTACATCGCCGCGAGCTTCAACAAGAAGTACGACCAGCAGGCCATCAAGGACAAGGTCAACGCGGACGTCGCGAAGAAGGAAGCGGCCAAGACCGCCAAGTCGGCAGCCGCCGTGGCACCTTCGGCGAAGCCCGATGGGGGTCTGGCCTCGGATGAGGCGGTCCAGGCCGTGGCGAGCAAGCTGCCGAAGAACGGCGCGACCGCCACGCCCAAGCCGGCCGCGAACGCAGCGAAGCCGGCGAAGGCGCCGAAGCCGGGGTCGTTCAACGCGAACATCCAGGCGCTGATGGCCGAGGTGCAGCAGGCGAAGGCGACCAGTCAGGACGTCCCGGCCTACGTCGATCCCAAGGAGGTCGCCGGCTGGTCCTTCGGCGCGGGTACCAAGGTGTCGAATCTCGGCGGGACGTACGCCAAGACCGTCCATGCTGGCCCGGACGGCTCGCAGTGGATGTTCAAGGCCGACCACAACCACGGCGGTGCCCTGGGCCACACCGAGGCCGCCGCGTCCCAAGTCCTGTCGCTGGGCGGCGTGCCGGCAGTGCCGGTGTACCACCACAAGAAGGCCGACGGCACGGCCGGTTCCATCCAGCCGCTGCTCAAGGACGCCAAGCCGTTCACGTCCAGCCCGAGCCAGTGGACGCAGTCCCAGGTCGACGCGATCGTCCGGTCGCACGTGGGCTCCTGGTTCGTCGGCGAGCACGACGGTCACCAGGACAACTGGCTGGCCACGCCCTCGGGCGGCCTCGTGCAGATCGATCGCGGGCAGGCCTTCAAGCACTACGGCCTGGACAAGCTGTCGGTCGACTACGCCCCCAGCGGCGGAGGCGGCTTCACCCCGATCCACCAGAAGCTCTACCAAGCAGCCCTGGGAGGCGGCTTGGCCAAGGGCGTCAAGATCAGTCCTGCCGCCGCACACCCGGTGATCAAGAAGTTCGAGTCCATGCCGGATGCACAGCTGCGCTCGATCCTGCACTCCACCGCGCACGAGGGCGTCAAGGCCGGCGTGGCGTGGGTGCCGCAGATGCGCAGCAAGGCGGCCAAGGCGCTGAAAGTCCCGCAGTCCCAGGTCACGCACGCCCAGATCGCCACGGCGTTCCTGGACCACGCAGTCGAGAGGAAGAACAACTTGCGTCAGAACTTCGCCGACTTCTTCGTCAAGCAGATGGGTCTGCCTTCCGGCGCCTCCCTCAAGCACGGCGGTGGTAGCTGATGGGAACCGGATCCAAGTCGAGCCACCAGAGCTACGCGGTCAGCCCAACCGCGCTCGCCGAGGCACCCACAGCGCCGCCGGACATCACCGGAGCGCCGGATGCGGCCGAGGGGACCGACCTCACGGGCGCGGCCGCGGGAGGCACGGGCATCCCCGAGCTCGAGGAGCTGGAGCTATCTCAGCTGCTTGCCGAACCTGCTCCCCCTGCGGAAGCTCCCGCTGCCGAGGACGCTTCGGCGGAGCTCGACGCGCTGCTGGGCGCCGAACCCGCACCTGAGCCTGACGTGTCCGCTACCGGACCCGAGGAGGAACTCCAGGAGGCTTCGACCGAGCCCGAGGGCCTCGCGGCCGAGGGGGAGCTGCAGGGCAGTGGTGAGGAGGCGCCGGCGGAGGAGGCTGGACTGCTCCACGCCGACGACATCGAGGAGGTCCAGGAGGAAGAGGAGACGGACCCGCCGCTGACGCCGGTGCCGGCCGCGCCCCCCGTCGGCGAGCCGACCGGCACGCCGCTCCTCGTGGGCGGGGACGACTTCATCAACTCCGAAGCCACCCTGGTCGCCTACGACTCGCCGGACGGCCCGCGGGAGGTGCTGCTCACGCACATATCCGAGGAGGCCGAGGAGAAGCTCCTCGACGCGCTGAGCATCCCGGGCACCCACATGGAGGAGATCCAGGTCGAGGAGGAGGTCAAGGAGCGCCTCGACCTCGACAAGGAGAAGAAGCTGGCCGAGCTGACCAAGACCGCGATCAGCTCGGTGCAGCACAAGCTGAAGACCGGATCCGAGATGTCGGACGCGTCGATCGCCAAGCACCAGGCGGCCGTCGACGCGGTCTCCGCCGTCCTGAGCGACCCGTCGATCAGCGACGACGAGAAGGCCATGGCCCAGCACTACATGGACCAGCTGAACGTCGTGAAGGACAAGATCGACAACGGCGGGTCGGTCATGCCGTGGATGGATGCCTACGAGGTGACCGAGACCAAGATGGTCACCAAGCAGATACCGGTGCCCAACGGGGATCCGGAGCCCGGCACGCTCGCCGCGACGGTCCGCAAGGCCAGCCGGATCAAGGCGTCCCTCGACCCGGAGACGGGCCAGTCGTCCTGGGACGGCGTCACCCGCAGCTCCGCCAACGGCACCGAGTACGAGATCGACATGGGTGACGGCTGGACCGCCGTCTACCGCCCGTACAAGGACAACGACCCGAAGCACACGGAGTTCTCGCTGCGCGGGCAGCTCGAAGTCCACGCCCCGGCCGGCGCCGGCCACGGCAAGGACCTCGTGGAGCGCCTGGAGCAACTCCACCTGATGAACAAGCCGATGACCGCGGCCGAGGGTGAGTGGACGTACCTGTCGAACAACATCCAGGCGCAGGGGCTCGGTGGGGCCGCCGGCATGCAGGCGGCCATGGACACGGCTCAGGGACTTCAGGACCTTCAGGTTCAGGAGATCGTGCACCAGCGGATGGAGACCCTCATGGGCCTCGACAGCGGGGCCCTGCAGACTGCAATGAAGCGGATCCAGTTGGAGGCCGCCCACAAGGTGCTGCCGATGAAGGTTGAGGTCGTCCGGGACGCCGTGGCCAAGGCCTCCGGATTCTCGGACGGGGCCGCACTGGCGGCCAGCCCGGGCTACGAGCCGACACCGTCGACCTCCGGCAAGTGGCTGACGTGGTCTCGCTTCGACGTGACCGGGAAGCAGGCCGAGATCCAGGGGGCGTTCAAGGGGAGGTCCCTGACCCACGGGCTCCACGGCGGTGCGCTCGCCAGTCTCCTGGGAACCGGCGTACTGGCCTCCACGGAGAAGCGGGCCGTCATGGGCATCGGCGGCGGACTCGGCATGAGCGAGCAGGCCGACAAGATGACCGGCGGCGCCAACAGCGTGTTCCTGCGGGTCAAGAAGACTCCCAGCCAGCCGAGCGGCGGCATGCTGATCTGGGACGACCCGAGCGTGCTGATGCGACGCAGTGACTACTACGCCTACAACGGCGACCACTTCGGCGCCATCAACCCTGCGCACCACAACTACAACGAGAGCGCGATCACCCGCGACCCGATGAAGATCGCGAAATTCTCCGCCGCCGGCAACGAGGTCATGTTCAGGAACGGGCTCGACCTGTTCGGAGCGGAGGCGCCCAGCCGGATCGTGTGCCACACCGCCGCAGAGCGCACCACCATCCTCGCTTCCCTCGCCTCACGTGGCATCACCCACATGGGCGGGAAGGCCGTTGAGGATGTCCTGTGCACGACCGACGACTACAGCTGACAAGGAGCGATCGAATGACACAGCAGTGGCGACAGCGATTCTCGGACCTGGTCGCGGGCAACCACAGCCCCACGGGCGACCCAGTGGACGCCGGCGCGCGCCTGATCGTGTGGGACCCGGACGGGACGGAGGTCTTCCGCGCCGCCCTCGCCCGGCACCACCGGGTCGAGGACGAGGATGAGCCAGAGCAGGTTCTGTGGATCCGGCCGCTGGTCGGCGGCGAGGACAACGGCAGCGGCTACCTGTTCAATCTCAACGCCACCCGCCGGCGCTCCCTGACCTGCGCTCGCGGCACCCTTGTCGACGACGGGGTGGAGATAGACCTGACCAGTGGGCAGCGAGCACGCATCGAGCCGGCCGACGGCCCCGAGCTGGAGCAGCTGATCCACTGGGACGACTTCACCAACCGGCTCACCCCCGACGAGGACGCCGCGCTCAAGCGCCTGGACGCCGACTCATGGCACGGACGGTACGCATGAGGGTCCCAGCGCCGGCACCGAAGAGGCGGCGAGAGGGCGTGTTGGCATGATGGCCTCGAGGCCACGACGGCCACGCAGAGGAACCGCGAGGTCTCGCTGCGCCGGCCGCATGCCGAACAGCATCGACGCAAGATCCAGACCGCGCCCGAGAGGAGGAAGCACATGGCAGATCGAGCCCACCCGGTAACGGAGCAGCGGCACGCCGAACTGCGGAGCCCGCTGCCGGAGGACGAGCGGAACCTGCCTGTCGACGTGCATTGGCTTCGCCGGCGAGCGAAGAAGTTCGCCTCCGTCTCGCAGCGAGACTTCCACCTCGTCCTGGACCTCGCGGCGTACGCGTCGATCAGCGGCATGCCGTTCCTCTCGCACTACGCAGCCCAGGTGTATCTGGGCCCGAAGAGCGCGCGGCTGAAGGTGCCGTTGATGGCCGTCAACCTCCAGCTGGTGACGACGCGCGAGGAAGCGGACCGCGCGCTGGCTCACGAGACTATGCACCTGGTCGTTCCGTCGTACGGTCACAAGGCAGCCGCGTTCGCCCGGGCCCAGCTCCTGCTCGACCAGGTCGGACAGCTCACCGCCGCGCCGGCGTAGTCCGGCGTCCACCGGCCGGCCGCGCTGCTGCTCTCCCAGGGGCAGCAGCTGGTCGGCCGTCACTTCAAGCGATGCGTTGTGTATTCCTCTTTCAATATGTATCGTGGTGTGTGTCGGACGGGGAAGACCTCGCCGGCCGGAGCCGCAGTTCGCGGCCATCGACTCCAGCCCTGGTGACCCTGACACGCGCCAGCGTGCCGATCACGGGCCTGACCCTTCTCGGAGACCCCATGCCGAGCACCATGAAGAAGCCCTTCAACTACGTCGAGAACGCAGCCGTTACGGCCGCGGTGAAGCGCGCCCGGACCGGCCAGCCCGCTCAGATCGGCCCGGACCCGGCCCTCCACAGTCAGGACGCCGAACTGCACTGGGTGGAGGCGGTGCTGCGCCACCGCCTCTCGCTGCGCTCCCTCAACCGCCCGGTCAGCATCCGTGCCAAGGACGACGACATCCATCCGCTCGTCGCGGACGGCCAGCACTTCCCCGCGGTGGCGCTGTCCATCCCCTTCGCGGACAGGACGCTGACCTTCCTCGCGAGCTACGACGACCGCCGCCGCCTCGTCTTCGACCTCCTCGCCCCGTGCGAGCGGTGCGGCGCGCCGGTTCCCGCCGAGGAAATCAACTCCCTTGAGGACCTGGGCGACTACCTCCTCCAGGCCCGCGACACGCTCGGGGGATCCCCCCGCCTCCGTACCTCCCCCGCGCACGCCGCGGGCTGCCTCGCACGCGGCGACTGATCACGCTCCCCCCTTGCCCACTGGCGCCCCCGGCTGATGCAGCCGGGGGCGCCCTGCATGAAGCGACACCTCACCATGACGACAGCAATACCCGGCCCCTCCGCCGCCAAAGAACCTGTGCAGCACGAGCCGGACCCCCAGCCCACCCCTGACGCACACGGCCCCTTCGGCCGGGTCGTCGACGTCCGCAAAGACGCCCCGACTTCGGCGTCACCGGCGTGGGTGACGTGGCTGCTGTTCATGGTCCCGCTGTGCATCGCCGAGTTCCGGGACCTCCCGGAGTTCGAGATTGCGCGCGTCTCGGCGCGAGCCGCCGACCTGATCGCCAGCCACGGCGACGACGCGCAGTACGGCGGCCACCACCAGCGCAGTGCGCGCACCGCCATCGCCAAAGGACTCGCCGTGCTCGCGAGAGCCGACGGCGGCGTGACCGCGCTGGGAATCCACGCGTGCGTCCGCCCCCATGTCGGCTGCCCCGGCATTTCACCCACCCACTCCTCCCCTTCGAAGCACGAGGAACGAGATGTCTGAGAACAACACGACCGGCAGCACCAAGCCCAAGCGGCTCCTCACCCAGAACTCGGACCTGAGGAGGATCGGCGTATTCAACTGGACGCTTCCGGCTTTTGTGATCGAAATGCCTGACGGCAGTCATTTCAACGTCTGCCCCCAGGCGGGCGTGTGCGCCCAGTTGTGCTACGCCCGGGTCGGCACGTACCGGTTCAAGAATGTCCGCGCAGCTCACATTCGAAATCTTCTCCTCTGCCGGGACGCCCCTGAAGAGTTCGAGAGGCGAATGACGGAAGAACTCAGCCATAAGCGATACGCCGGAAAATGGATTCGCTTGCATGATTCAGGCGAGTTCTTTTCCGATGAATACCTCCTCACCTGGACGCGCATCATGAGGAATTCGCCGGGAGTTCGTTTTTACTGCTACACCAAGGAAATCAGCCGCTTTCGTCGGCTGGTTGTGGACGATGCACCCGAAAATTTCCTCTGGTGCTGGAGCCTGGGCGGGAAGGAGGATCACCTCATCGACCTGAAGACCGAGCGGCACGCGGATGTTTTCCCGACCGTGGAGGCGCTGATCGCCGCCGACTACACCGACCAGACCGAATCCGACCTCCTTTCCGTTCTCAGCGAGTCCCCTCTTGTGGGAATCCCGGCCAATCGGATCCCGCACCTTCTCAAGAAGCAAGGGCAGGAGACATTCGGCAGCCTTCAGCGGGCGCGCGACAAGAAGCTCCGCGCGAAGAACTCGGGCACGGACCAGGACTTTGCCCTCGCGCACTGACCGCTCACGTGGGGGTGCCTTCGGGGAGGGGCGGATCACCGCCTCTCCCCGAAGGCACCCCCACGGGCACTGACGTTGCCTATTAGCCAAACGTGATGTACTTTAGCGCCTGCCCCTGCACGATCGAGGGCGCCGGCGCGGAGAGGAGCCGGCGATGCCGGTCACAGCTCAAGCTCGTTCCACCCAGGCCCCCACCCTCGGGGCTACGACTACGGCCTGCGGGTTCACTGCCGGTCCGACAAGGAGTTTCAGTGATTCCCGCCGACGCCGATGAACTTGTGACCTCGCAGGACATCGCGACCAAGTACAAGGTCAACGAAGCCAACGTGGCCTACTGGGTCACGCTCGAGGGCTTTCCGGAGGGATGGCCGTCCGGTCCCGGGCGAACCCTGGTCCGCGACGCTGCGCTGGTGGACGACTGGCTGCGCGAGAACCTCCCGGTCTACTGGGCGCAGGGGCAGGACTCGGACAACCCGTACGGCCTGCCCGAGGGCGGTCCGAAGGACCTGGTGAAGCTGTCGGACATCGCCGCCTGGGAGGGCAAGGCCCTCGGGCGGAAGGAACCGGTGCCCGAGGTCACCCTGCGGACGTATATCTCCCGGAAGAAGATGCCGGGGCCCGACCGCAAGCCGGGGGACGGGGAGCGGCCGGAGGTGACGGAACGCATGTGGTTCCGCGAGACGGCATACGAGTTCGTGAACCGGCCTCGTCGCATGCGCCGCCAGAAGACGTCCGAGGAGCCGGCGGTCGCTGAACAGGCCCCTGCAGCCGCCGGCGAGAGCTCGGAACGTGCTTCCACCGCGCGGACGGGGTACGTCGATGCCCAAGCCATCGCGAGCACGTACAGCGTGAGCGGTCAGACGGCCAGGGGGTGGACCCGCGTTGAGGGGTTCCCCGAGGCCGGCGAGAACGGCTACAGCGCGGCCGAGGTGGACGAGTGGGTCCGGCACAACCGCCGGCGGTCCTGGACCGCGGCCCAGCGTCGTACGGAACTGACGGGTCAGGCGTGGCCCGAGACGCCGGCAGCCGACTCCTCTGCCGACGTCCAGGTCGAGCCGGCGCCGGCGGATGAGGCGGTGTCCGAAGCCCGCGGTGAGCAGACGGAATTGACCGCGGAGATGATCGGCCCGCGGTATGGCGTCTCCGAGCGCACCGGGCTGCAGTGGATCAGCGTCAAGGAGAAGCGAGACGGCAAGAAGGTCATCCGCCGGGCCTTCCCGACGCCCCTGCGCACCCGTCCGCGCACGTATGCCGCGCACGCGGTCGACGTGTGGGTGAAGGAGCACCGCCCACACGTATGGGCGGCCGCCAAGGGCACCGGGCCGGCATTGGTCAACCCGCTGCCTGAGGGCGACCCCCTGGACCTGCTGGACATCTACGACTTCGCCGAGGTGCTGGGCATGGCCACCCGCGGCGAACCCCTCGCGCGCGAGACCATCCACGCCTACCACGCCCGCGGGCAAGTCCCGTTCGCCGACCGGACGGCCGGGGACGGCGGAAAGCCCCGGGTCCTTCAAGACCACTGGTACCGCAGGACCGTCTACGACTTCGTCCTCAGCCGCAGGGGGTCCGGCAACTTCGACGCCAGGGCATAGAGGGTGCGCGAGGCACGGCCGGGGGCCGGCGGGAAGCCGCCGGCCCCCATGGCGCGCGCTCGACCGGGCTCCGGGCCGCGCCGCAAGCGCGTCGCCCTGCCAGGCGATCGGCCTGTCACAAGTCCGGTCCCGGCGGGGGCCACGGGCTGCGCAGATGGCCCGGAAACGCGGAGCCCGTCGGCCATGTGGCCGACGGGCTCCGGGTGCATCTGCATCTGGTCGCTGTGTCTGTCCTAGCGGGGCGCTGACGAGCTGACGGCGCACCGAGAGGGGCGCGGTCTCCGCCGGAGACCGCGCCCCTGGTTTCAGCGGTGCCACGCACCGTGCCGGAATCAACCGCGCTTGCGGAAGAAGAGGCTACGGCGGGTGCGGGGCTGCGGCTGGTACGGCGGCTGCCCTGCCAGTTCGTAGACGGCGTCGTGGAGCTGCGGGTGCGCCAGGAGGGTCCAGTGCTTGCCCAGGACCGTCCAGACTTCCGTCAGGGCGGTGTGCGGGTCCGTTCCCAAGAGCGTGCTGTAGGCCGCCGCCACGGCGGGGGTGCGTGAGCGGCCCGCGACACAGTGGAGGAAGACGCGCTTCCCTTCCTTCCGGAGCCGAAGGACCTGGCGGGCCGCCTGGTCAAGGGCGTAGTGGAGGTTGGGGTTCGCGCCCTCCTTGTCGACAAGCCAGACGCGGACATGCTCAGCGTCGATCCGGGAGAAGACCGGGTCCTGCCCGATGCGGCACAGGGAGACGACGGCGTCGACCGGCGGGGTGCCGGTGAACTCGGTCATTGGGAGGTTGCCGAGGATGACCCCGGAGTCCTCCGGGTGAGCCACCGTGAAGGCCGCACCCGCATAGCCGGGAATCTTGACGCGCGGGGCCGAAGGCCAGCCGTCGCTGTCGTCGTCACCCTTGCGGGCGGTCAGGACGGCCAGACGGACGAGGTCGGGGCCGGACATCATCGGCCAGCCGTTCACCGCCCGCTGCCAGTCGAGCGGGATGGCAGAAACGCCCCAGCGCGCCCCGAGAAGGGTGCCTGCGATCGCGGCCACGGTGTCGGTGTCGTTGCCCGCGCGGACAGCCGCCTCGGTGGCGAGCTGGAAGTGCTGGGCGGGGAACGAGTCGCGCTCCGGCGCCAGGTCGGGGACGGGCGTGCGGGTGATGGCGGACCACGCGGCCTGGAGAGCGGTGACCACGTACCCGTTCCGCTCCCAGTGGTGCGGCGGGTTCGCCTCGGCCTCGTCCAGCCTCGCGTGCCAGATCTCCTGCCGGTCTGCGGGAAGGAGCGCTACACCCTGGCGGACGCCGTCGAAGGTGCCTTCGAGTACGGCGATGCGGACGCCGGAGCACCACAGGATGCACGCCTCGGCGCACTCGGGGTCGGAGTGCGTGAGGGAGCTGATCATGGTGGCTGCCCTGACCATTCCCTCGACGTCGTCCAGGTAGGCGAGGGCGACGATGCCGGTCCGCATGAGGGAGCCGTTACCCGCGCTGAACCGGGTGCGCGCGGTGTAGGCGTCGGCTGCCGCCAGCATGGCCTGTGCGGGTGTCCCCGTCTTGTGGGCCTTCGCGGCGCCGAGCACGCTGCGGGTCTGGTTCCCGATGTCGCTCGCGCCGCCGTCACGCCACCGGTGGAAGTTGCGGGCGATCTGGTCGAGCGCCCCGTCGCTGGTCAGGTCGGCGCCGGTGGCGGCGACTGCGGCGATGCACACGTGCATCTGCGTGTCGTCGGAGTACTCGCCCGGCTTGTACGGGCCCAGGCCGCCGCCGATCATGGCGGGCTGCTCGTCGGCGGTCAGTCGGCGGCCGAACTCGTAGGGCACGCCCAACGCGTCTCCGCACGCGGCTCCGAGAAGGACGCCGGCTGCGCGGTCGGTGGCGTGGATGCTGAGCGGGTGAGACGCCGGGATCGGGGTGGCGGCGGTGGAGGCAACGAGCTTCGTGTTCACGGGTGTTCTCCCGAGGTCATGTACCGCGTGGATGGTCTGAGGAAGGCGGTAGCGGGGAGCGCGGCATCAACTCGCCTGGCGCTCCAACCCGCTGTCGCTACGTCAGAGTGACACGGCCCCACCTCTCTCGTCAACATGACGATTAGCGTTGCGTGTTATTTTTTTCATGTGTACTGTAGTTGTTGTCGGAGGCGCTCATGCCACTCCGTACGACGCGCCCCGCTTCCATTCGCGGGCCCCATGCCAGCGCCCCCCGCCTGGCGCCCAAATCCCTTTACATGCATAGGAGTTCAGCCATGAACAAGGCCCAGCTCGTCGAAGCGGTCGCAGAGAAGATGGGCAGCCGCCAGCAGGCCGCCGACGCCGTCGACCATGTGCTCGATGCCATCCTCCGCGCCGTTGTCGCCGGAGAGCGCGTCTCCGTCACCGGATTCGGGGCATTCGAGAAGGTCGACCGCCCGGCCCGGTACGCCCGCAACCCGCAGACGGGTGAGCGGGTGCGGGTCAAGAAGACCTCCGTTCCCCGATTCCGCCCGGGGCAGGGCTTCAAGGACCTCGTCAGCGGCGCGAAGAAGCTGCCCAAGGGCAGCGAGGTGGCCGTGAAGAAGGCCCCGAAGGGCAGCCTCACCGGCGGCGCCGCCTCCGCCGCCACGGCGAAAAAGGCGGCTGCCAAGAAGGCCGCGCCGAAGAAGCCCGCCAAGGCCATGAAGTCGCTCGCCTGATCCCCATCGCCGGACCCCCGTCCCTCTGGCGTTTCCATCTCGACGGCCGGGCGCTGCTGCGCCCGGCCGAATCGGAGAGACCCCCTGATGACCTACCTCGTGATTGACGGCGCCCGCGTCGTCTCTGCTCACCGAACTCTGGCCTCCGCCCGCTCAGGGGAGGCGCAGGGGCTCGGGCACAGCACCGAACCCGGCCCATCGGTCGGCGGCGTACCGGCCTGGTGGGCAAGGCCGCAACAGGGCGGCGCGCTGGCGGAGCTCGGCATCCTTCGTACTGCCGCGACCGAGCTCGGTTTCCGCTTCGAGCTGCGCGCCTGCCAGGCGCCGGCCGGTTCCTGCACCCACCGGCCGTGCGCCACATACGCCACCTGGGCTGTCAGCCGCCGGTACGGACTCCTGAGCGAGCTGGCCGCGTTCGTGCCCCTGTCCTGGATCTGGGTCGGCCAGCGTAGCGACGACCCCCGCGGTGACGCGCCGCAGTTCCTCACCGAGGGCCGGGCCCTCGTCGACCGTCTGGCGGCAGACATGCGGCAGCCTCTGCGCGCCGTCGAACAACTGCCGGATGACACCCGGACTCTGGCGGAGCGAGCCCAGTCCGCCCACGCCCGTGCCGTCACGTTTCTGGCGCGGCACTTCGGCCCCGACTCCGAAGCCGGGGGCGTCGTGGTCCGCCCGGTCCTTCACGGCCAGGACCTGCATCTGAGGCTGGACCCGTCAACTCCGGCGGACCTGGCCGTCTGCGGCACAGCGTTGCCAGGCCGCCGAGGGGATGCCACCGGCGCCGAACTGGGCGCACATCCCTGTGACCGGTGCTTCGGGCGCGCCCCCATCGTCCCGTCCCCCGTGCTCGGCGCCGCCGAGTACGAGGCGTGGATCGCGTACATCCACCAGCCCGGCTCGTGACCGGCGAATCAGGGAGGAGTCACCTCGTGTCCGAGGCTCCAGCCACCGTCCTTGCCAGCTCGTCCAAACAGCTGGCGCTTCGCCTGCTCCGCCGCAGGCCCTTCGGCGCCGGCTACCTGACGCAGGTGATCGACCTCGCCATTCGGGAGGTGATCCCCAGCCAGTTCGACGAACCCGACGAGCGGGAAGCGGCCGTGGTCCACCAGCGGCTGACCCGCTACGCCGCGAACGGGCAGCCCGGCTCCACCGAGCTGGCCCGCGCCATGCTGGCCGTCAGGCACGCCCTGGACCTCGTGCGGCACGGGCACTACCGGGCCTCCGCCGTTCCCGAGAGCGGACCCGACACGACCGTCTCCGCGGAACAGCTGCTCGAACTGGTCACCGAAGTCGGCCGGGACCGAGTGCTCGCGGCGCAGGGGGGAGCCCTGGTCGTCATGGCGGAGAACGAGGAGGCCAGCACCGTCTACCGACCGGTGTCCGCCGCCCAGGCCCATGCCCTGCGAAGGGCCGCGCGCAGCGCGAAGGAGGAGGCGATCCGCCTCCACGAGGGTGCTGTTGAGGTGCTGCGCCCGCATGTGCGCATGGCTGACTGGAGCGAGGACGACGGGTATGGAGTCGCCGTCGACGTGGTGCGCCACGGCGTATCGGTGCAGTGGTGGCCGGCTGCGGTGCCGGAGTCCCAGGCGCTGTGGGAGCAGGGAGGAATCCGCGCGCTGTGCGTGGCGCTGCTGACGGCCCGGTTCGCCGTGTCATGCGGCGATGAGGGAACACCCCACCCCATTGTGTTGTGTATTTAGGTTTCAATGTGTAGTGTGTGAGTGTCTGGTCGATCGGCCGCCCTCTCCTTCACAACCCGTACGTCGGCTTGCGCCGGCCTTGTGAGGGCGGCTGTCAGGCCGCTGCACCGCTGCGCGGCGAATCCCGCAGCCCTTCAACTCACCGCCCGGGCCACGAGCGCCCGCCTCGAACTGGGAGACCGCCATGGTCCTGAGCAGCCCCCAACCGCGCCGGACGCCGCCCCTCGACTCGCTCAGGGAGCTGGTGCCGGGCGCCGAGCTCGTCAAGGTCCGCGCCAACCCGAACAACTGGAGCCAGGCCGAGCTTCTCGCCGCCTACACGTGGCCGCAGCACCAGGGCGAGCGCTTGGTCTCCTTCGGCAACGGCAACTACTCGGACGACGCGCACCACACCGCGCTGACGATCGGAGAGTTCCTCGACCAGTACCGGCAGCTCCCGGTCGTCCGATTGCTCCAGGCCAGCGACTCCGCCTACACCTTCCTGGTCGAGCTCGCCCGCCCCTCCTGGGAGCTCGCCGGTGGTGGTCCGCAGTGAGCGTCCCGGCGATTCCCGCGGCGTGCGCGCACCGTCCCACCCGTGGCGGCCTGGTCGTCCCGTACGTCTCGTTCGAGCACAACGGCCTGCCGGTCTTCGGCGGGCTTCACCCGGGTAGGCGCGCTCGGGCCTTCGAGAACAGCCTGTGTCAGATCTGCGAACGGCCGCTGGAGCGGTGGTTCTACGTGCTGCTCCGCCCGCAGGACGTGAGCGTCGGGTACGCGCCGGAACCGGCACTCCACCCGCCGTGCCTGATGTATGCGGAGAAGGCGTGCCCCATGCTCAACGGCACCAGCGCCACCTACCGTCCGGGCGGCGTCATCGCCCGGCATCCGGCGGGCCGTCCGTGCGACGACCCGGCGTGTTCCTGCCCCGTCACGGCCCCCACCGCGGAATCCCAGGTGCGTGCTGGGCGCAAGGCCGACGACTGGGACGCGTGGATGCTCTCGGCGGACCAGTACGCGCTGCGCCGGGATGACCGCGGCGGTGCCGTGGGCATTCAGCTTCCTTCCGACCCGAAGCGCATCCGCCGCGTTCGGGCGTCCCCCGAGCGAAAGCGCGCCCTCGCCCTGGTGGCGGCGCTTCAGGCGCTCGGCATCTAGCACTCCCACTTCTACGCCCGGCGGGCCCGCCCGTGGCCGCCGGGCTCTGCCACCTACGAGGATGACCATGCTCGCTGAACGCTTCCGCCCCTCTGACATTGAGAAACTGGTGCGCATCGCCGGCGCCCTGGCCCACTCACCGGCCGTCGCCGAACTGCCGTCGCCGTACCGTGAACTTGCCCGGCGCGTTCACGCTGAGATCGTCGCCGAGGCCGGCGGCCGTCGGTCCCCGGCCGTCTCCGCCTTCCTGGCGCCTCGCCCGGGCGAGCAGGTGTGGATGCTGCGCATCTGGACGCGACACGAGGACTCCACGGCGCCGTACGCCACGAGGGGCGCTGCCCTCGATGAGCTCGCCACGCACGTGCGCAGCAACTGGGCCAACGTGGGCGGCCAGGGCGACGTGCCCGATGAGCCTCCGGCCAACGACGTGGAGGCGATCGACCTCTACTACGGTGCCGACGGCGACGCGGTGCCGGATCAGGGCTTCGAGCTGTACTCGGAGGAGATCGGACGGCCGCACCGCTCTCGGATTGTTCCCCTGAACTTCGCCTTCCCCGACGCCGTGACGGCCGATGGCCTCAATCGCGGCGCGGTCTTCTACGCCGCCGATGACGACGGACCGTCGTGCATCGAGGTGGCCGGTGTGCTCGTCTTCGGCTACGTGGACGCCGAGGACGGTGTCGTGCGGGTCTCGGTCCACCTCGACAGCGCCGACCCCGAGCACGTCGTTCGGCCGGACGGGACCGTACCGCTGCGCGTCGTCGTCGAGGACACCGTCGTCCTCGACGACCACAGTCACCACCACGCCCCGCACCCCACCGTGTTGGAGCAGCTCCTGGACGCTGCCGACCTGGAGCAGAGGGCCGTGATCTCCTCGGTGGCGGTCTCGGCGGGGCTGATGTGGAGCTGTCCGGACTGCCGGTGGCCCAACCCGCGGGCGACGGAGGAGTGCGAGCGCTCCGGCTGCGGACTCAAGGTCAAGGCGGCGGCGATCGGTGCGCAGGCGGCAGCGCTCTCCGCGGTGCCGACTCTCGCGCTGGAGGGCCCGCGATGAGCGTCAAAGCCAAGTCCTACCCGCCAGCGCCCCAGCACCTCCGTGCCGCATGTGCCCATCCATCGGGGCACCTCACGTCACACGGCAGCCGTACCACGCTCCAGGTCTACCTGGACGACGGCCTGGTCTACCGCAACGACGGCGACGATTTCCGGCTGCCGGCGGAGTTGGCGCAGGCGCAGGGCGTCGGACCGTACTTCATCACCGGCGCCGGGCGGCGGGCGATCCTGAACGAATCCCAGCTGGCGGCCATCGACTCCGCGGACGAGGACGGCGCGCTGCGGGACGTCAGCTGGCCAACCGCCGCCGCCCTCACCCGTCTCGCGCTCGTCGAGTACCGGGACGCCGACGGCACCCCGCAGCCCACCGACGGCGACGACGGCCGTACCGGCCCGAAGCACCGGCCCTTCCTCACCCCCGCGGGCGTCGACGCCGCACGCGCCGCGAAGTCCCAGCCCTGATCCCCCTCTCCTTCGGCGGGCGCGGCCCTCCCAGGCCGCACCCGCCCCTCCCCCACAGGTACACCCATGACTTCCCTCGCCCTGTTCGCACCCGACCTCGACAAGGCCGGCCCCGCAGCGTCGTCCTCCGGCGTGCCGGCCCCGGCCGAGGTCGCCTCCGCCGACGCTCTGGAATCCTTCCGGGCGACGAAGCACAAGTCGCTCAACTTCGGTCTCGGCGTCGACTCGACGGCGCTGGCCCTGGCGATCATCAACGAACCGGCCGCCTTCGGGGTCGCCACGGACTTCTCCGACTTCTCGATCGTGACGGCGATGACCGGCTTCGAGTTTCCCGACACGATCTCCGACGTCGAGAACCACGTCCTGCCGCTGCTGCGGGAGAAGGGCATCCGGTACACGCAGGTCGCGCGCGCCGGCCACCTGGAGTCCGCCGGCGTCCAGGTCCTCTCCGACACCACGAATCCCGGCAAGGTCTTCGACCGCGGCCAGTGGACCCTCATGGACGAGCTGGAGGCCAACGGCACCGTTCCGCAGTACGCGGGCGGGCACAAGTGCGCGCAGAAGTTCAAGGCCTTCGCCATTGATGATCTTCAACTGCGGGAGGCCGGCGGCCAGACGGTCGGCAAGTTGTTCGGCTACAACGCCGACGAGCGCAAGCGCGCGGTCAAGGCCAACAAAGCCCAGGCCGAGCGCAATGAAAGGGCCGGCCGCCAGACCTTCGCTCTGGACTACCCGCTGCTCCGGCTCGGTTGGGGCCGCAAGGACGTGCAGGGCTACGTCAAGGACCGCCTCGGGATCGACATGTCCAAGTCATATTGTCCTGTTTGTCCTTTCTCTGGGGTGTGCTCGCCGCAGCCGGACCACCTGAAGCGGCTGCGGAAGTACCCCGACTTCGCGGCGCGCGTGCTGCGCCTGGAGTACCTGTCGATGGCCCTGAACGACAACAGCTCCCTCTACAAGGACGACACCTTGTTCCGGCGGGTCACCGACGACCAGAACACCGAGGCCCTCGGCCAGTTCGACGCCCGGCTCGACGAGGAGCCCTGGGCGGTCTACCGGGTGCAGCGCGTCTACACCGCCGGCCGACGGCCCGAGTGCAAGACCGATCACGGCGACCGATGCGCCAAACCCGAATGCCGCGACAACGGCATCAAGGGCACCGTCTACCGGTCGGTGAAAACCGTCCGCACCGGCAGCCGAACCGAAGCCGGCACCTTCCTGACCACCGCGGCCACGGCGCTGAACCGCCCGGTCGAGCACTCCACGGACGCCCACGGCGCCGGCATCGCCCGCGTGCGCACCCGCGTCCGCCCGGACTCCAAGACGTACGGGACGGCCGAGGACTTCTACGTGACCGCCCCCGCCGGCGTGCAGGACAAGGCCCGCCCTGCCTTCGCCGAGGTCTGGGCCGCGATGACCGACAGCCAGTAGCACCCGACCCCTGCGAGGAAAGATGACCACCCGCACGCTGCCACCGGGCGCCTACGACAAGCTCACCGCCACGGTCACGCGCGACACCGGTGACCGGCGCACGGCCGCCCTGTGGATCCACGCCGCGGCCCTCGTCCGGCACGCCCACGACCACGTCCTGGCCTCGGCCGACGACCGCCCTCCGGGCCCGGACGGCCTGCTGAAATCCCTGGAGAGCCTCGCCAACTGCCACCCCGCGCTCGTCCCGCTCTTCGATCCGGCCGTATTGCCGCTGTGGGAGCAGCCGCTCGGCGCGGCCGCCTGGGCTGCCATCGAGGAGTTCTGGGACCGGCACCCCGCTCTGGAAGGTGAGCACCGCGTGGACGGCTACGCGCTCGGCGACACCTACCAGCTGCTGTCCGAGGAGGCCCGCAAGGGGCGCGCCCTGTGCCAGACGCCGCCCTGGGTCGCCCGTCTTCTGCTGCGGCTGTCGCTGGAGCCGGCGATGGAGGAGTGGGGGCCGGCCGATGTCCGGATGATCGACCCTGCCTGCGGGACCGGGCACATCGCCGTCGCCGCGTTCCACATGGTCCGCGTCCCGCCGGTCCGCGGACGCCGGCCCGCTCCGGTCGGGCATGGGCCGCGGGCCGTCGAGCGGGCGCTCGCTGCGGTGTCGGGTGTGGACCTCGACGCGTACGCCGCCGTGCTGACCGCCTACCGGCTCCTGGCGGGTTCGGCGCACGTCCTCGGTGTGAGCCTGGACCGCGTCCCGGCGTCGTGGCCCGTCAACGTGGCCGCCGCCGACTCCCTGCTGGACCGCACCGAGCCCCTGCTGGCCGCCGGCGCCTACCACGCGTGCGTGGCCAACCCGCCGTACATCACCCCGAAGGACCCCACCGTCCGCGACCAGGTCCGCGCCGCGTACCCGCAGGTGGCAGCCGGCAAGTACTCGCTGGCCCTGCCCTTCACCGCGCTGATGCTCGAGCACCTGGCCGTCCCGGGCGGCTTCGTGGCGCAGCTGACCGCGAACTCGTTCATGAAGCGAGAGTTCGGCAGGCGGTACGTCACCGAGTTCCTGCCCCGCTTCGACGCGCGCTGGATCATCGACACATCCGGGGCCTACATCCCGGGCCACGGAACCCCCACCTGCATCCTCGTCCACCGGGCCCGGCCGCCGGTCGGCGACACGGTCACGGTGATCCGGGGCAACCGTGGAGAGCCCCACGTTCCGGAGGACCCCGCACGGGGGTTGGTCTGGAGCGCGATCGAGGACGCGGTCGACAGCCGGCTGGCCTGGGACCGATTCCAAGCGGGGGCGGAGCTCGCACGGCGTGGTCGGGACACTCTTTAGATCGTTGCGTATTCGCATTTCAATGTGTATTGTTTCTCTCGGATCGGGCCAACGCCCCACCACACCAACCCACTTGACGAGCGCAGCTCTAGGCTTCGCGCCGTCCCAGTGCATCCGGGGACTGATACAGATGAAGCGGAACAAGCCGCTCATAAAGCGCCGCAAGGCGGGAACACAGCACGAGCGGCGGAGGCCGTACCAGTGGCAGGAGAGCGCCACCACCTATTGGGCGCTGGCCGTGCCCCAGGCGTTCGCCGGGACCGGCCAGACCGTTCTCGACATGACCGGAGCGGTGCCCGCGGGCGCAGACGAGTCGTCCCCCGACAGCCCGCGCTACGGCTCCTCATTGCGCTGGCGGCTCGACCGCGACGGCCAGACCCAGTTTGTCTATGGCAAGGAGGTCTGGCGCCGCTACCAGGGCGAGAGTCAGGCGGCCTACGGCAAGCGCATCGCCGAATCGTTCCGTCGGTCCCTCCCCACCTCTCCGGACGTGTACCACGTGTTCGTCGCGGAGCGGCCGGGATGCGCACGCGGAACGCGATGCCCGCTCACGCAGCACTGGTACACGGCCATCGAGGCCGACCTGTCGACGCATCGGCCGGATCGGTGCCCGATGGGCGTTCTCAATGACGGCCCGCCCTGGCGCCTGATCGGACAGACCGTTCCTGACGGCCGCCACATCTACTGAGGCCCCTCCGCACAGCACTCCGGGCCGTCCGGGCAGCTCGCCCGCTCCGGTCGGCCCGGCCCCGGCCCGAATCCCGCCCCGGTCCAGCGTGACCGAGCCCGCCGTTGAGGACCCCTCCGGCGGCCCACAACCAGAGGCGACGTACTACGCCTCGCATCACCGCCAGGAGCCTCCATGGGTACCACTCGCACGCGCCTGCCCGGCATCACCTTCCGGGACGCGGCGCCCACCGACGCCGACGCCGTCATGCGCCTCCTCGCCGACGTGAATCCCGACGACCCCAACGCGTTCGAGGAGGTCCGGCCGAACCTGTCCCTGCCGCAGGCAGGGCCCCTTTCCCACTTCCGGGCCCTGATGGTCGTGGCCGAAAGCGATGAAGGCGAGACGCTCGGCGTCCTCCTGGGAGGCGCTCCGCTGTGGCTCTTCGACCATCCCGGCATCGACGTGCCGCTGGCGCACCTTCTGGCGGAACGAATCGCGATCATCACCGCCGTTGCCGTGGACCCCGATCAGCGCGGGCGAGGCATCGGGGCCGAACTCATCCGGCATTCCGTACGCCGCTTCACACGCGCCGGCTACGGGCTGCTGACCCTTAACTGCTTCCCGAAGCTGGAAAGCTACTACCAGGGTCTCGGCTTCTCGATCATGAACGACCTGAACGTGGCCCTCGGCCCCCTGAACGCGGTCGGGCACCGTTGGGGCGA
Source organism: Streptomyces mirabilis (assembly GCF_018310535.1). Taxonomy (NCBI): domain Bacteria; kingdom Bacillati; phylum Actinomycetota; class Actinomycetes; order Kitasatosporales; family Streptomycetaceae; genus Streptomyces; species Streptomyces mirabilis. The sequence goes on from NZ_CP074103.1 coordinate 44,714, forward strand.
CACCCGGGTGGCCGCCCGGCTCCTGGACCGATACACGACCTTCGTCGACGTCCCGGGCCTTCCCTCCCCGGTCGTCTCGGGCGTCCTTCCCAACACCCGCATGGCCCGTGGGGCGTACTTCGACGGGGAGCAGTTTTGTGCCTGACCCGATCACGGCCCGGGCTGTCCGCACTCCCGGGCCGCACAATTCACGCACGGGTGCAGGTGTCGGCCGGCATCCAGAACGAAGGAGGAACTGATGCCGGTTGTCGACGGGAAGAGCCCGAGCCCATGGCGCCGTTGGGCGCTCCGATGGGGCGCGCCGAGTGCAGCCGTCGCCCTGGTCAGTGTGTGGGTACTGGAGCCCGGCAGCGTTGTGGGCGCGATCATTACAGCCGGAGTGGCGCTGGGGGCGCTGTTGGTCTTCGTCGGCACGATGCCCCGTCGGCAGCCGCCTGGAGAACTGCGAGCGCGCAGGGATGCCGGCGGGAACGAGTAGAGCAGCTCCGCGCCGCCACGGGTTGCGCTGAGCGCTCGAACTAGGTGGAAGGCGGGGACGGCTGACTGACCGGACCCGCCTTCATCAACCCCTTGACGTTGCGTATTTCTTTTTCGTTGTGTAGATTGATCACATCGCTGGCGGGTCCTCAAGTCCACGCCGCGTCCACCCCGTTGCCGTTCAGGAGCCCTGCCATGCCCGTTGCCGTCGCCCATGAGGTCGCCGCCGCCCTTCTCGCCTACCGCCAGAGCAGCAACGACATCTGGCTGACCCTTGTGGACGTCACCACCGACCTGATGCACCTGGCCAGCCACATGCGGGCCGACTTCGAGCGCTGCCTCGACGGCGACGCCAGGGCGCGCCTCGACGAACGGCCACTGGCCGCCATGCCGAACCTCGCCCCGTCCGTCGGGCCGATCACCAACACCGACGACTCGGCCGCCGAAGACCACCTCTTCGACAACTACGTGCACGCGAGCGACGCCGCTGCTGCCCTCCGCGTGCACATGGCAGACGACGCCTACCCCACCTTCTCGAAGGCGCTGTACGTGCTGCTCAACGATCTGCGCGCCTACACCCATGACCTCGGCTTCGACTTCGACGAGGTCATGCGAGCGGCATCACAGGCCCACCGAGTCGACCAGCGCAAGGCCAAGTAGCACCACAAGCCCCCGGCGGCACCGATGCCCTCGGTGCCGCCGCCCCGACAGACATCCCGCCCGGAAGGACCTCCATCATGACCACGCCCCTGATCCCCGCCCCGGCTCGGTCCGGCCGCGGCTCGATACGCATGCACCTCGACCGCGGCGAGCACCCCGCGACCCGGGTTCCGCTTCTGGGCAGCGATCTCGACAACCCCTCCGCCGTCTGCGGAGGGTGCGCCAACAAGGTGTTCAAGCAGCTACACGACGGCCGGGAGCGCCTCAAGTGCGGTCTTCTGCCCCGCGGAAGCCGCGGGCTGCGCGGCCCCGATCTGCGGGACTCCATGCCCGCGTGCGTGAAGTACGCCGCCGCGCCGAGCGCTCTGCGGAACGCCTGAAAGCCGAGCAGCCCGACCCGACCGGCAACGCCTCTCCGCGTTGCCGCCACCCACGGCGGCGCGGTGGGGCACAGCCCAACATCACCTCAGCCCGCTCTCAACGACCCGGGGAACTCACGCCGATGACTGTGTACTTCACGTTCATACCGTCGCGCCGGAAGAAGCCGGCCGATCTGACCGCGATGGAGTTCGCCCCGAACCAGGAAGTTCCCGAGCGGGCACTTAAGCGCCGCGTGGCCCACCACCACGGCCCGACCTATTACGACGGCGTCAAATACGGCACGTCCCTCGCCGACAGTCCGGCCGAAGACTTCCCCGACGCAGACCCCAGTGCGTATCTGCTCGTGTGGAGGCGCTCCGCCACCCAGGTCGCACCGAAACGGGGCGAAGCACCCGACGAGGTGTGGACCCTCACCCCGCGCGGCCGAGTGGTCAAGAACTCCGCCGACGCGACTCGGTGACGGTAGCGAGGCTCTAAGTCCGGCATCCGGCCCCGCGCAAGCCGCATGCCTCGCCCCTGAGTTGCGTAGGTCCACGCCTCCGTGCGTGCAGTACGCCGCCCGGCACACGAGCAAGCACCGGACCGCCCTCGGTTCCCACAGGAATGAGCCTCGCGCCCCAAGTCGGGGCGCGTGCAGGCCACCGAGAGGGCTGGGCTCCCTCAGACTCCGCACCCCCAACACCACCCGCACTCACCCTTCGGAGGCGTGATCATGCTGCCCGGCCTCGCCCAGCACATCGACTTCCAGCCCGCCCACAACAACTACACCCGCGGGTTCCTCGTGGTGAACAAGGCCAGCCCCACCGTGCACGGGTACGTGTGGGAACACACCCTCTCGGACGGCACGACCACGTGGGTCGCCCAGCCCGATACGACCAACGACGCCTCGCGCATCCCCGGATTCCAGTCCCGAGAGTGGGCCGGCGAGTTCCTGTACGAACGCGAGTGGCCCAAGTTCATCCATCGCGAGGACGCCGCGGCCCATGCCCTCCCGGAGCCGGGATGCACCGACCACGCGCCGTGCGGGACGTGCTCCCTGTGCGAGCCCGACCTGTCCCGCCGCGGAGTCCTCTGAATGTGCCGGGGGTGGCCGCTCGTACGGCACCACCCGTCACCACAACGTGCAGGCCCGGGGGGCCGCGGACGGTGCGTTCCCGCCCGCGGCCCTGGCCCTGCCCTCCTGTTCCCGACCAGCAGACCCACCTACGTCCTGGAACCCTCATGTCCACTGACACCACCGCCGCCCTCGTGATCGAGGCCGTTGACCAGGCACACACCCACAAGGCCCAGAACTGCACCGATCCAAGCTGTGCCCGGCATGCCGGCACGACCGACTGCCCCCCGATCACCGTCAGCCGAAGCCCCGGTTCCGTCCTCGGCGAGGCGGTCGCCGACGCCTGGTACGCCGCCGGCGGCAGCCGGCTGGACATCCCCGCAGGGGTCGTCGCCGCCCTCGCACTGTGGCCCCAGAAGTCCCCGGGCGCCGAGGCCGCCGACACGATCGCCGCGTACATCGCCGCACAACCCCCGCGCGTCCTGGTCCGCGGCCTGGCCGAGAGCGCCAACTACTACTGGCGCCTTCGCCCCGACCTGTGGACCACCGCCCGCCCCCTGTTCGACTGGACAAGAGAGGACCTCCACGACACGCACCTCGCGGGCGTGCGGGCCGTGACCCGCGCCGCACTGCGCCACGGGGTCCTCCAGCACACCGGAGACACCGACCCCGCCGGTAGGTCCCGGATCGACCTGCTCTCCTGGGTCATCACAAGCCTGCGCCACCACCACTCCCGGCGCAGCCTCGGCGAGTACCACACCCCGCCCGATGTCAGCGCCCTGATCACCGCGATGCTGGCCAACGACGGCAGTTCAGAAAAGCGGCCCCACCAACGCGGCGAGTGGGCTCTCGAGCCGACCGCCGGGACCGGAGGGCTCTTCCGCTCCGCCGCGCAGGAACTGCGCCGCGACGGCGAGGACCCAGCCGACCGCGGCTGGGTCATGCTCGAACTCGACCCCCTCGCCGCCGCCGGAGCCGCCGTCAATGCCCTCGTATGGGAACTGGGCCCCCGGGCGGTCGTCGGCTGCGGAGACGTCCTCGCCCAGCCCGACCTGGCCGAGGACACCCTCGCCCAGGCGCGCGACGTGGCCCGCCACCGCGATGACGTCATGAAGATGGTCCGCTTCGCGATCGCCACCCGCACCACCAAGCAGCTGCTGGACGCCCTCACGGCCAGCAGGTAGCCGCATGGCCCGGCCCACTTCCGTGGGCCGGGCCGAAAGGAGGAAACGTGGCGCACGTTCACGACCACACGGAGGGCCAGGCCGTGACTCAGGCGCTGCGCGCCGTCCTGCCCATCCCCAGCCGGACCCGCGTGTACATGCTGGCCTGTGGATGCCCTGACGCCGAGGGCTGTCTGACCTGGTACATCGACACCGAAACCCGGGCCTACGAGCTCGAACTCGCCCCTGCCCGAGCCCGCCTGCGGCACGTCCAGGTGACCAGCCGACCGCTCGTCGGCGACGGCACCACCTGGAGCGAGGACTTCCTCGTCCCCGGCCCACCGGCCGACTGGGCGCAGCCCCTCGCGCGTCTCGTCGCCCGGCTCACCCTCTCCGACCGCAGCCCCCTCTCACTCGACTGAGTCTCACCAAGGGATCGCCGTGCCGAACCACACCCCCATGACCGGCTGCCTGCCCGCCTTCGGCCGGCACCGCGGCTACCCACCCCGCGACGGGTGGCTCCGCAAGGTCTACCTCGCCCTGCTCCAGGATCACGCCGCCCTGCGCCGCCCCGACGCGACCGTCGTGCTCGGAGTCGGCAAGAGCATGGTCCCGGCCATGTCCTTCTGGTCCCAGGCCTTCGGACTGGCCGCCCGGCACGGCCGGGACTTGGTGCCCACCGACCGGGCCCACTGGCTCTTGGACGAGGAAGCCGGAGCAGACCCCTTCCTTGAGCTCGACACCAGCCTGTGGGTGCTTCATTGGTGGCTGGTGAGCGCCGAACGGTGCCATGTGCCCAGCTGGCGCTACCTCTTCGGGTACTCCCCGATCAGCCGGTACAGCCGCGCAGAACTGCAGGGACGCCTTGCGGTCGCCGCCGAAGCCGCCGGCCACAAGAGCCCGGCCCGATCGGTAGTCGCCGCGGACATTGCCTGCCTGGTCAGCATGTACGCGCTCCGGGACCGCGACGCAACGGGTGTCGAGGACGAACTCGCCAACCCCTTCCGCACCCTGCACCTGCTCGACCCCGAACCTCCCGCTGGTGGAGCTGCCGGCCGAAGCCACGGCGTGGCCGTCCGCCGCACCGCCGGCCGCCGCTGCCCCGACGTCGTCCAGGCGTACGCGAGCCTGGACTTCGCCGCCCGCACCGCAGGTCCCGCACCCGGCTCCATCAACCTCGCCCGTCTCGCCTCCGATCCCCTCGGGCCGGGCAGGCTTTTGCTCACCGGCAACGAAGACCTCCGCCGAGCCGTGCACAGGGTCGCCGGCCGCCATGCGGATCTGGCCGTTGTGCAGTCCGGCGACGGGCAGGAGACCCTCGCCTACTCGCGCGGGCCCGCTCTCCTCGCCGAGGAGGTCCTGGCCACCGCCTATCCCGCCCTGCAGCCTGATGCCGGCCGCACGTGGGGGTAACTCGCTGCTCGGTCCGGGTCCTGACGGCTTGCGCCTTCGCCGCCGGGATCCGAGCCGACGCCGCGATGGCACCGTGACGCCCGCGGGCACACGACGCGACTCGATGTTGTGTATTCATATTTCACTGTGTATTCTGATCTCTGTTGGTGGTGCTCGCCCCTCGGCTTGAGCGTCCCAGCCCTCCCCTACCGACGAGATCAGGAGACACTCATGCGCATCAAGACCGGTGAGCAGCACCAGGGTTGGACCGTGGTCGACCAGGCACGGCGCGAGTGGCGCGGCTCCTTCGAGGGTGTGTGGCTCGGCGTAGACGAGTCCACGGGGCACTGGATGGTCGGCCGCCAGCACGACGGGCAGTCGATGGATGACGGCTTCGACACGACCGGCAACTGGTCCGCGTCCCGGCTCTTCCGTGAGGACAACGAGTACCTGAACATGCGCCGGGCCCTGGCGGCGTACGACGAAGAGGCCAGGAACGCGAGCGATGTCTGGAACGGAATGTGGGACCAGCGCGCCCACGAAGCCGTCGCCCGGCACCTCGCGCACCGCGTCCCGTTCCCGGCCCCGCTCCAGCTCTCGGCCGGATGGATCGGGCGGGGCCTGAGCGACTCCCACTCGCCGATGGGGGCGACGATTCCGCTCGACGGGCCGGTGGCCAAATATGAGCTGATCCGCTACCTCCAGGGTCAGACCCGGTTCGACGAGACCGTGACGGAGGCGGGATCGGTCTCCGAGCAGGAGGCGTACCAGCTGATCATCAACGCGACAGGGCCGATCCTGGTCGTGTGCCGGGGGGTGAAGTTCTACCTCAGCAAGTAGGCCGGACGGCACGTGAGGCGCGGGGCCGCGAGCACCGCGCCCGTGCCGCCAGCCACCCACCCGACGCACCGAAAGCGAGGACGCCGCCCCCGGGGCGGCGGAGAAGACATGGACCACAAGAACCTCATCGGCCACGACGGCGCCGTTCACGAGGGTCTGCTCAACAGCCACACCGGCTTTCTGATTGACGTGGTCTGCGACGCGGGCCGGTACTCGGTCGTCCACCACTACGAGCACTTGGACCCGGCGCGCGTCACCGACGCCCCGCTCTCCTGTCCGGCGTGCGTCGCCGCGAGCCCGCCCGCCGCCGGGTCCCTCCACCGCGGTCGTCTGGCCCACCGGTACGCCAAGGACGTCCTCGCCCGCGCCGACAACCGCGGATATCCGCCCGGCCTGGACGACGAGGCACTGCGCCTGGCGTTCGTGGCACTCACGGTGGAGGACCCGCCGTCCCAGCGTCTCTACGCGCTGATCAGAGAGCACTTGGCCGACATGCTGACCGACCGTGCGCTGGCCGTGCCGGAAGGGATCCCGCAGGTCCTGGTGCCCTACACGCGGTACACCGGCGGCGAGGTCCAGGCTCCGGTCGGGCCTGGGGACCGCCTCATGCGCGACGGTGTCGCCAGCGGCCACTTCCCGATCGTGCGGGTCGAAGCGGTCGAGGAATCACCGACCGGCGTCACCGTCACCGTCCGAGAGAAGGACTGGCACCCGTTCACGTGGTCCGCGCAGGAGCTCGGCCGGTGCTTCTTCAAACTCGACCGGGCGCCGCTGCCCGCAGCTGAGCGCTGACCGGCTCTCGCGACTCCACCTGACTCCGCCGTCACCGGCCGCAGGTGGGCCGGGCACCCACTGCTTTCGCTGCGGCCCCCTGCCCCGCTGGTGTGCGCTGAGACAGCCGCCCGCCCCTGGCGCAGCTCCACCACCGCGCGCCCGGCACCTTCACGCCCCGGCCCTCCACTCGCGCCTTAGCTCCGCGCCCCGGCCGCGCTCCCCCACCGTCGGCCACCCGACGCACCCGCCAGTCGTACGTCGCCTCTCCCCGCCTCGTCTCATGGAGCGCTCCGTCATGCCCTCAGTCGATTTCGACCCGCTCGTCGCCGAGGAGCAGCTACTCGCTGCGGCACGCGCTGGGATCCGCTCGATCACGCACGCCACCGGAACCTGTACAGCCCAGGACCTCTCGGAACTTCTCGCCCAGCAGCTCCGCGCCGGCCTGCTCCGCCAAGCCCTCCCCCTCCCGGGATCCTCGGGCCCCGGTGAGCTCGACGTCGAAGCCGTGGTTCAGGCGAACTACGAGCTGGAGACCACCATCCACGGCCGGGCCGCGCAGGTGCGCTTCACGCCGGGCCTTGCCCAGAGTGGTGTGGCTCACGGGGAGCACATGGACGTCCGGGCCGCCGTGTCGCTCACGTACCGGGTCAGCCTCCAGTTCGAGTGCGCCGTGGTCAGCACCGACCGCGGCCAGAGCTGGTCGCCGGCCCTCACCAGCGCCCGGCGCCCTTGGCTGACGTCTGCCAGGAACCTGTGCCCTGAAGTCGGCGAGCAGGTGACCGCCCTCATGTACACCCCCGCCCACGGCCCGGGCCTCGCACCGGTCATCGACGCGGCACGCCTCGTCGCAGCCACGCGGGCCCTGACCCGGCTCCGTGTCGCGCAGGGCGACCTTGCCTTCGCCGGCTCCCGCGCCGTCGCGGCCCGGGCCGTGTTCGAGCGGTACGGCTGCGGTCCTGGCGACGCAACCCGGCTCCACGCGCGTCTGCGGGAGCTCGCGGCCGCGCAGGACAAGGGCCTCGTCGGCTGGTGAGCCCTGCCCGCCGCGCCGCGCGGAGGTCCCGCGCGGCGGCACCGCCCCACCCGATGCCTTCACGTTCGGAGAGGTCATGCCCGTTCTCGTTCCAGCACAGCCCGCACAGGCGGCACCGCCGTTGCCGACCTTCTGGCTCGGCGTCCACCGCCCGCACTGGCTCAAGGAGAGCCGCGTGCCGATGTTCGTGTCGAACCGCCAGCTCGCCCGCGTCAAAATCCTTCCCCGCGCCGGCCACCCGTGGGCGCTCGACAGCGGCGGCTTCACGGAGATCACCAAGTTCGGCGAATGGCGCACCACCCCGCAGCAGTACGTGCAGCAGATCCGCAGGTACAGGGATGAGGTGGGCCGGCTGTCCTGGGCCAGTCAGCAAGACCTCATGTGCGAGGACGACGCGCTGCGCATGACCGGCCTGACGATCGACCAGCACCAGGACCTCACCGTCGCGAACTTCCTGACGTTGCGCGAGCTCGCCCCCGAGCTTCCGATCATCCCCGTCGTCCAGGGGTGGCTTCGTCCCCACTACGCCCGGTGCGTCGAAAAGTTCGCGGCGGCCGGCGTCGATCTGACCAAGGAGCCCCTCGTCGGCGTGGGCAGCATCTGCCGGCGGCCCAGCACCTTCACGGCGAGCTGGATCCTGGAGGACTTGCACGCCATGGGCTTGAGGTTGCACGCCTTCGGCTACAAGAAGACCGGACTCGACGTCTCGTGGCGGCACGTGGCTTCCGCCGACAGCATGGCGTGGTCGAAGGGCGGCAGGTTCGAGCGGACCTGCGGCACGCACAAGAGCGAGGCCAACTGCCTCCCCTACGCGTTGCGCTGGCGCGAAGACCTCCTGGGCCACCTGGCCGCGGTCCGGGAGGCGGCGTGAACGGGATGCCGGTCATGCCCAGCGCCGGTGAGCTGCGGGCGATGGTGGCGGGCGACCCGCGAGGCTATGCCCAGCGGTGGTCGTTCGGCGTACCCAGCTGGCGGCACGCCTCCGAAGGAGGCTTCCGCAGGGCTCGATACGAGGTCGTCCGGATCGACGAGCAGACGGCACGCCGCTACGTCACCTCACAGCACTATCTCTCCGGATGGCCCGTTATCTACAGCTGTCAAGTTGCCATGCAGGTCGGGCCCGTCGCGAGTTCTCAGTCACGTAAGGCACATGGTCAACGGAAGCTTTGCACCAGATAGAGGGCACCAAGCCCTGTGGCCAGCGCGCCGAGGAGGAGCCGCAGAGCGGTCTCGGGGAGGCGGGGCTGAAGGCGGGCGCCGAGATAGCCGCCGACCAGGCCACCGACTCCGCAGGCCAGGCCAAGGGGCCAGTCCGGCGCCACGTCCCCGCGGCTGACCAACGACAGCAACGTGAAGGTGGCCGCGCCGACGAGCGAGGTCACGAACGTGGAGGCGAGGGCGGCCGGGGCGACCCGGGCGACTGGGAGACCGCGGCCGACAAGGATCGGACCGAGCAGCGAGCCTCCTCCGATTCCGTAGATGCCGCCCACGATGCCCACGACCAGCGCGAGGCCGGTCACGGTGCGGGCGGACGGTTCACCAGCGGCGGCCCGCTCGGGTGCTGGGCGGAGGGTGCGCGCGCACAGCCACAGGCCGAGCGGGAGGAGGAGGCCAGCGATGAGGAGCCGGAAGACGGTGGGCCCAGGGAGGGCGAAGACTCGAATGACGGCGCCGAAGATCACTCCTGGCAGGGTGCCGGCCACCAGGCGCCGGGTGAGCTGTCCGCGCAGGGCGCCGGACCGGCTGTAGCGCCACAAGGCTCCCGGTCCAGCGATGACGTTGAAGAGGAGGTTGGTCGGCGTGACTGCGGGGTTCGGCACGCCGAAGACACTGAGCTGGAGCGGGAGAAGGAAGACCGCCCCGGACACCCCGACCGGCGCGGTCATCGTCGCGATGAGCAGCCCTGCGGCCAGCCCTCCTACCGCTGTCCACCAGTCCACCGTTGCCCCGCCCTCCGTTGCCAGACCAGTATCAGTCCGGCCGTCGGCGGCCTGGCCGGTCGGCAACAAGATGTTCATGAGCAGCACGGTCATCTGTGGCAGCCCGGTGAGGCAGCGTTGGGGCAGGTCTTGTCCGGCTCGACGGCGACCACGGCGGGGAGCAGATGCTCCAGGGTGTGGCCGAGGCGTTCGTCGGCGAGCGCGCGGCCGAACCGCGCCAGCGTCTCAGTGTCGGGAGCAGGAGTCAGCACCCCTTGGATCGTGGCACCGGTCGGACACCTTGCTCCGCTAGGGTGCGCCGAGATCTTGTGTGGGCATTCGGCGGCGGGTGCCGCGAAGGGGTGGTCGATGAACGCGGTGGGGGCCTCGGCCGGTGGCGGCGAGTTGAAGCGGCGCCTGGGGGTGTCCGATGCCGTGCTGATCGGGCTGGGGTCGATGATCGGGGCGGGTATCTTCGCCGCGCTCGCTCCGGCGGCGAAGGCGGCCGGGTCCGGACTGCTGCTCGGGCTTGTTCTCGCAGCGGTGGTCGCGTACTGCAACGCGACGTCGTCGGCGCGGCTGGCCGCCCGATACCCGGCCTCTGGCGGTACCTATGTCTACGGCCGCGAGCGCCTCGGGGACTTCTGGGGCTACCTGGCCGGCTGGGCGTTTGTTGTCGGCAAGACCGCTTCCTGCGCGGCCATGGCGCTGACCGTGGGCACCTACGCCTGGCCGGGCCAGGCCCACGCGGTCGCGGTGGCCGCCGTGGTGGCGCTGACCTGGCTCAACTACACCGGTGTGCAGAAGAGCGCGGGCCTGACCCGGATCATCGTCGCGGTGGTACTGGCGGTCCTCGCTGCGGTGGTGACCGCCTGTCTGGCCGGGGGGACTGCCCAGGCCGCCCGGCTGGATATCGGCACGGACGCCACGGCGGGCGGTGTTCTGCAGGCGGCCGGGCTGTTGTTCTTCGCGTTCGCCGGGTACGCCCGCATCGCCACCCTCGGCGAAGAGGTCCGCGACCCGGCCCGCACCATCCCCCGCGCGATCCCTCTGGCGCTGGGTATCACCCTCGTCGTCTACGTCTGCGTGGCCGTCGCGGTCCTGTCGGTGCTCGGGCCCGAGCGGCTCGCCCACGCCGCCGAACCGCTCACCGAAGCCGTGCGGGCAGCCGGCGCCCCCGCCTTGGCCCCCGTCGTCCGCGTCGGTGCGGCCGTCGCCGCGCTCGGGTCCTTGCTCGCGCTGATCCTCGGGGTCTCCCGCACCACGCTGGCGATGGCTCGCGACCGGCATTTGCCCCACACCCTGTCCGCGGTCCACCCGCGCTTCGCCGTCCCCCACCACGCCGAGCTCGCCGTTGGTGCGGTCGTCGCCATCGCCGCCGCAACCGTAGACGTGCGCGGCGCGATCGGCTTCTCCTCCTTCGGCGTCCTGGCCTACTACGCCATCGCCAACGCTGCCGCCTTCACCCTCACCTTGGACGAGGGCCGCCCGCCGCGCGCCGTTCCCGTCCTCGGCCTGGCCGGCTGCGCGGTCCTCGCCTTCGCCCTGCCGCTGGCCTCCGTCATCTCCGGAGCCGCCGTCCTGGCCGTCGGCGCCGCCGTCTACGGCGCACGAAAGGCCCGAGCCCGCAGCTGACTGGAACTGAGCCCGATCCGCTCAGGCGCCGGCGGAGTACCGGACCGGATCTAGGGTGGCCTGGAGACCGGCGACCGGGCCGGACCGTGTGGAGGAAGACGCAGCCGTGACGGGACAAGAGCAAGACCCCCAGCTGGCCCAGGCACAGCGGGAGCACTGGCAGCACACCTACAGTGCCCATCCCGGCATGTACGGCGAGCAGCCCTCCGACCCCGCCGACCACGCCGCCGACGTCTTTCGTACGGCCGGAGCCCGAGACGTTCTGGAACTGGGTGCCGGACACGGCCGCGACGCCCTGTACTTCGCCCGGTCGGGCTTCACCGTCCAGGCCACCGATTTCTCCGCCGTCGGCCTGGGACAGCTCACCCACGCGGCCCGGACGCAGGGCCTCGGCGATCGCGTGGCCACCGTGACGCACGATGTCCGCGAGCCGCTGCCGTTGGCGGACAGCTCCGTGGACGCGGTGTTCGCACACATGCTGCTGTGTATGGCCCTGTCCACGGCCGAGATCCACGCCCTGGTGGGCGAGGTCCGTCGGGTGCTGCGGCCCGGCGGCACCTTCGTCTACACCGTCCGGCACACCGGCGACGCCCACTACGGCACCGGCACCGCGCACGGCGACGACATCTTCGAGAACGGCGGTTTCGCGGTGCACTTCTTCGACCGTGACCTGGTCAACGCCCTCGCCGACGGCTGGATCCTCAACGACGTCCACGCCTTCGAGGAGGGAGACCTGCCCCGGCGGCTGTGGCGTATCACCCAGACCCTGCCCCGGTGAGCGCCGCCACGAGAGCCGGAGCGCACCCCGACGGCACCGGTCTGCTGCCCGCGGCCGTCGAGGTGCTGGCATGGATCACAGAGCCAATGGTGTTTGACGATCGGTGTGACGGCGGGGGCGCCTTGGGTCGTGCCGTTGCGGTGTGCCGCAGGGGCGGGTGGAGTGGGGTGGGTTCAGGAGTTGGTGCTGCTGGGTGGGGGTTGGGTGAGTTCGGAGGTCGTCATCGCGCCGTGGGCGCGCAGCCAGTCGAGCAGGGTGGTGGCGCCGGAGCGTTCCGCGGCGCCGAGGGGTGTGAGGTCGTCGTAGCCGACCCAGTTGATGTCCGCGCCGTGCTCGAGAAGGAGGGCCGCCGCCTCGGGCTGGTTGCCGTGGCAGGCGGACCAGAAGGCGTGGGTGATGTCCTGCGGGGTGGGGTCGGTGGTGTCGAGATAGCGCCGCAGGTGGGGTTTTAGGCCGAGGGCGGCGGCTTCCCAGAACTGTGGGTGGGCGCCGCGTTCGATCAGCCGGTGGGCGGCGGCCCAGCATCCGAAGGCGGTGGCGTCCGACAGGGGTGTGCCTCCACCGATGACCGCGCCGCTGGCTTCGATGTCGGCGCCTGCGTCGAGGAGGGCGTCCAGGGCGTCGATGTCGTCGCTGCTGGCGGCCCAGTGCAGTGGGGTTTCGGTGTGGTCGCCGATGCTGGGGGCGTTGACGTCGGCGCCGGCCGCGATGAGTACCGCGATGGTGTCCTTGACGTGCGGGAAGTGGCCGGGCCAGTCGGTGGCGACATGCAGGAGCGTGCGGTCCCCGTGGCCGAGTAGCCGGGCGGTGGCCAGGTCGGGGCGCTGGCGCAGAATCCGGGTCAGCGTGGTGGTGTCGCCGGTGCGGACGGCCTCGATCGCGGCGTCTTCGAGCGGGTCGTTGCCTTTCAGGGCCGCTGTCCGTGAGGGGTACTGCTGCAGGTGGGTGACCTTGGTGCCGGTCACCGTGACCCGGGTCGCGGGCCCCGAGGATCGCCCGTCGTCACCCGCACTGGGGGTGGCGAGTGAGACCACGAAGGTGAGTTCATCGACCTGGTCGATGCGCATGGCCGGTACCTGCCCTTGGGCGCGTCTGTGGGCCAGGAGCTGGAGCACCTGATCACGCCCGATGCAGTCGAGGTCACCGGGGCCGAAGGCCCGCAACTCGACCTGTGGGTCAAGGACTGGCTCCAGCGCGGTCAGGTCACCGGCAGTCCAGGCCCGCAATCCCGCCTGGATGAGCTCGGCAGTGGTGTCGCTCATCGTGGTCTTCCTTCCGTCGTCGTCGCCGGGCGGGCATGGGCGGCTGTACAGGTCAGGGCATCGATCAGGGCTTCGGGCTGCGGGAGGCCGGAGGCGATGCCGTCATGGCGGTAGATCCGGCAGCTGAGACCGACCGGACGGTCCGGCTCGGCGAACGGGTCGATTCCGTTGATGAGGAATGTCGGGGAGCCGGTGAAGGCGCGGCGCATCGCTTCCTGCTCATTAGTGATGACGGTGGTCCGGAACCCTTCGGGAGGTAGCCCGAGCCCGCTCAGGGCAGCGCGCAGCAGGTCCGCAGCGGCGGGTTCGTGCGGGCAGTCAGCCACGACCAGCAGTTCGATGTTCACGTCACCGATCATGCACCCATGACTCGCTCGGCGAGTTCTCCCGGTGCGCGTGCTCATAGTGGTTGCTGAGGTGACGGGTGTGTCAACGGCCTTGAAGTTCGCCCCGTCACCCCCTCATGGACGCCGCGGTCACGCTTCACCTGGTCCAGGCCGACGGCACGCTCAAGTCATTGTGGGCCTGTCACTTCCGGACAGCGAAAGACGCGTTCGGCACCGCAGCCCCAGCGCCCGCCACGCTCCGGCGAAGCCGGGCCGCACCTTGTCCCGGGCGGTCGTCGGCGCGACGACATCGAACCACTCCCGACCCAGGAGCGCGGAATGCGGCACTCGTCCACCTCAACCTCCCCGCCCCGGGCGGCCTCCAACTGGTGCAACCGCTCCACCGCCCCGGCCCGCGTGCCAGCCACGCCCACCGTGCGAACGCTCCGCCAGGCCGGACCCTTGGTGCTCAGAAGCCATACCGGTCACAGCAAGCGGAAACCGGCGAATCGCCCTGCCAGACGATCATCAGCGCAGACTGCCGCTCACGACCAGCACGAGCACGCCGAGCGAGCGTCACGCCAGCCCTCTCAACAGCGACTTCAAGATGGCACAGGCTCACACGACGGGCTCCTGGTTCCCCGACCGGATCATGCGGCGCAGACTGGTCCGAGCCCCGGCGAGATCGTCCTCCGTCTCGGTGAGCCGGCCCTGCAATTCCTCGGCACGGGCCTTCTCCTGGGCGAGTTCGCCCTCGAGACGTTGGTTGGCGGCTGTGAGCTCGTCGACGCGGGCGCCGAGGTCGGCGGCGCCGACCTGGTCGATCTGCTGACCCAGGGATCGGCGCACGGCTGCCTTGAGCCGGTCGACTTCTTCTCGCAGCCGCCGGTTGTCCTCCCGGGTGATCTGGACTTCCACCTGCCAGCCGGCAGGTGCCTTGCGGGCGCCGTCCTCGCGCGGCTGGCGGGCCTGGCGGCGCCGGGCCTGCTCGATGACCTCGCGCACGCCCTCCGCGTAGACCAGCCAGTGCGAGACCTTCGCCGTCCGGGCCACTGCGGTGAAGGTGACCGGCTCCTTCTCGGCGAGCATCTGATCGACCACGGTCAAGACCCGGGCGCGCTTGTCGCGGGAGTCTTGCTGCCGGGCCTCGCGCAGGACCTGCGCGGGGGTGCGGGGCTCAGCCATGGCACGTGCTCCTGGTGGGAAGGCCGACGATCGGCAGCAGATTCGGTGGCTCCGCGGCGCGGACCTTGCGCAGCAGGGCGGCCGCTTCCTCGATGTGGTGACGTTCGGCTTCGGGCATCTCGGCGAGCGCGGTGCGGATGCCGGTGACCACCGCCTGAAAGGAGTCGATCTGGTCGGTGAGGTTGCGGATGACGAACGCGGCGGCGTCCATGGCCACCGCGCTCTCCCGGTCGGCCTTCAGGCCGCGGATGTGGTCCTCGACCGCCGGGAGAAACGAGGGGTCAGGGCGGTAGAAGCCGCACCCCGAGCACTGGAAGCGGATCGGGCACTTCCCGCCGCCCGCCTTGACGTTGGACGGTTCGGTGCAGTTCCCGAACGGCGTCCCCACCGACCGGGCGTCGTACGCGGTCGCCGACGAGGTCGGCATCGGATTCCCGGACCGGTCGACGACGTGCAGGCGCATCGTCTCCACGGCCTCGCGGCGCCGCTTCAGGGAAACCGTGAAGTAACCAAGAGTGGTGTCTGCCGACCGGTGGTCCATGAGGTCGCGCAGGGTGTGCAGGTCGGTGCCGGCGTCCGCGTGCCGCTGAGCGTAGGTGTGCCGGAAGGCGTACGCGAAGATCCGGCTACGGTCGAACGGCAGCGGCAGGCCGTCCTCGCCGGCCGTGTCGGTGACCAGTTCGGGAAGACCGTCGACCCACTGCCGGAGCATCTTGGCCACGGTGTTGCCGTCGATGCAGGCGTCGTAGGCGTGCCGGGCGGCGGGGAACAGGAAGGTCTTCGATCGGGCCGGGATCTTCAGCGTGGCGCGGATCTTCAGCCACGCCTGGATCGCGAAAGCGGTCTCCCGGCTGATCTCCAGGCGGCGCCGGTTGCGCCGCGATTTGTGGTTGTCCCAGATCAGGACGTACTCGCCGCCGTCGGTGTCCAGGCAGTCGACGCGCAGCCAGCGCACTTCCCAGGGGCGCCGACCGGTGTCGCGGAGCAGGACGTAGACGGTGCGCAGCATGGCCTGCACCACCTCCGGCGGGAAGTCCCCGTAGGTGAAGTCGACGCCGATGAGGTCGGTGGCCGCGTCCAGCTGGGCCACGACGAGTTCGGGGATGGCCTTGCCGGCCATGTCCTCACTCGCGTCCTCGTAGGGGATCTGGTGGTGGCGCTGACGGGCGAAGCCGGTGGCGAGGTCGTCGAGGACCTGCAGGCGGCGGCCAAAGTCGAGCAGCTGGCAGAAGCTCGTGAGGAGCTCGTTGCGCGCGCCTGCGGACAGGGGGCCGGTGCCGTCCTCCCGCTGGCGGGTACGGATCTGCTCGACGACGGCGTCCATGTCGGTGATCTTCAGCGCGGACGGGTCGTGGCCGCCGCCCGTTCGGAGCTCCAGGGCGCGCGATGCGGCTGAGCAGGCCCTGAAGAACCGCCGGAAGTCGGTGTTCTCGGGGGTGGTCTCTTTCACCCAGTCCGCCAGCAGGCGGCGCAGCCAGTCCTGCCGGATCACCGAAGGGTCCAGCTGCTTCGGAACCGTACGGACTCCGGACCGGGTGCGCGAGCGCAGGCCCAGGTCGGCGAGCTCCCACACGGGTTTGTCGAGCGGGTCGATCCCGCGGAACCGGTCGAAGGCCGCGCGGACCAGGCGCAGGACGTCGTTCCAGTGGGCCTCGCAGTTGCGGTCGATGTACCCGAGGTCGGCGAGCTGTCTGGGCGGCAGGGCGGCGATGCTGTCGACGCCCTCCAGGCCGCGGACCAGGAGCCGCACCGCGACGGGGCTGAGCGTCGGCCGCTGGGCATCGCGCTGGACCAGGGCGTAGAGGACCTCGCGGCGCAGCAGCGGGTTCAGCGGGAGCAGCGTGAACTGGAAGCCGCTCAGGCACGGACTCTGCACCGCTGCCCAGCCGGCCAGGTCCTCGCCGGCCGGGTCCTTCACGCCGAGCTCTTTGCGGTGCAGGCGCCAGCGCTCGCGGTGGTAGGTGCACAGTTCCGTCCGGCGGCCGTGTGCCGAGCCGGCGCAGGCCCCCACCAGGCACGGGCGGCCAGGAGGAAGCGGATGGGCCACGGTCGCGAGCCAGTCGGCTATCTCCAGCTGGGTCTGTCCGCTCTTGTACTGGTAGCGCCACTTCACGTAGTGCGGCATGCAGCTGCCCCGGCTCGCCGCCTCCAGCGCGCAGCGGACCCCCTCACGCTCCACCGCACATTGCGGGCGCGATCCGGGCAGGGCCCGGACCATCGCCCGGCGGCCCACCGTCGCGAACTCCTCCTTGGTCAGCCCGCTCTCCACAAACTGTTCGTAGCAGGTCCGGCACAGGTGCCGGCTGGCGCGGACCGCGACGTGGCAGCCGGCGCTGTTGCAGCGCCAGATCGCCGTAGTCGTCTCGTCTGGGTCGCCGGTGAACAGCCAGTGTTCACCGGCCCATTCGTCGGGGCGCCACAACGGGTCGGTGTGCTCGTCCAGCCACGCCTGCCATCGCGGGCGGTCGAAGGGCAGCGGGACGACAGCCGGATCGGCCGCAGGGACGGCCAGAGTGTGCAGGCTCATCGGGCGATCTCCAGGCGACGGGCGTCCACGCGCTCAACCGCGGCCCGCTTGTCGTCGTCGGAGGCGTGGACGTACACGCTCATCGACGAGTCCGAGAGGTGTCCCAGCAGGTCGGATACGACGGAGCGGTCGGTGCCGCCGCGGATCCAGTGCGTGGCCGCGCCGTGGCGGACCATGTGCGGGCGGGCGATCAGGTCGGCCGCGCGGGCGAGGCGGTCGAAGAGGTCCTTGGCGTTGGAGTAGGTCATCGCCCGGCCCAGCGGGGCCCGGAAGAGGTTCACGAGGACCTGCTCGGTGAACTCGGCCTCCGGCACGGCGGCCCGCTCGTAGAGGTAGTCGGCGTAGCAGGCGACCAGCTCGGTGGTTACCGGGATGACCCGCGGCCGCCGCGACTTCGCCCAGGCGCCGTTGCTGTTCAGCCGGCGCCGCACGTGCACGTGCGGGCCCTTCACCTGGCAGCCGAACGCCTGGGAGTCGGCCAGCAGGTGCATGTCCTCCCGGCGAAGCCCCAGCGCCTCACCGATCCGCATCCCCGTGCCCCACAGCAGCAGCACCAGGAAGCGGTCCCGCGCGTGCCGGGCCACCTCCACCAGGCGCGCTATCTGCTCGATGGTCAGCCACTCGATCCCCGCGTCCAGTGAGGCCAGCTTGATCAGCCGGGACCGCACCGTCCGGTGCTGGTCGTCCTCGCCCGGGTCGTAGCCCGGCGGCAGGTAGCGCAGGTACTTGGGCTCTGTCAGGTGGCCCAGCAGCTCCTGGGCCACCCAGCCCATCCGGACTCCGAAGGTCAGGAACTCACAGACCGTGCCGACGATCGCGTTCGCGGTGTTCTCCCCACGGAACCGCTCCGGGCCGCCACCTCGCCGACTCCGCGACGGCAGCGGCTCCTCGACCAGCCAGTGCAGAAACCGCGACAGCTGCCAGACGGTCACCGCCGCCCAGTTCAGTCGCTGCTGGGCGCAGTACGAGAGGTACAAGGCCGTGCGGCCGGCGTACGTGCGCTCGGTGTTGTACGCCCGGCCGGCGTTCCGCAGCCCGACGAGGAAGAGTGATCCCTCGCGGTGCAGGGCGTAGTCGTCTGCTCCGATGACGACCCACGCAACCCGGCCCTGTGTCACCTCCGCCCGCTCGGCACGGAAGGACGTGACGAATGTGCCTGTAATCCTGAACACCCCATGGATACCGATGACTGAGCCACGTCGGCCGGTACATGCCTGACGTGGCTGCCTAGAAGATCATCGTGAAGATAAGGCCCGCAGCCATCCAACGCTTCGGGATGCTGGACACCGAGGCCGAGGCCGGCCCAGACGATCAGACCGTGCACGGGCACGTCCTGGTCGGAGCCGTGGTGCTCGCCTCCCCGATGAACGAGCGAGTTTTGACCGTTCCCTTCCCCGGACTTGCTCCGTACGCGGAGAGCGCCGAATTGGCCCGACTGATCGTCAGCCCTTCCGTCCCGGCCAACGGGGAGACGTTCCTGGTGTCCCGAGCCCTGCGGCTCGCGGCGGAGAGCGGGCTGCGCGCAGCAGTCTCCTTCGCCGATCCCATGCCGCGCCGGCGGGTCACCGGCGAGGGTGTGGTGATCGGCTCTCCTGGCCATCTCGGCATCGTCTACCAGGCGCTCGGCGCCCGGTTCACGGGCCGCGGAACCGCCCGGTCCCTGTGCTTCCTGCCCGACGGGTCCGTACTCAGCGCACGGTCAAAAGCCAAGGTGACCGGGCGGGAGGCTGGCAGCGGCGGGGTCGTCCGCCGCCTCGAACTTCTTGGGGCGCGGCCGCTGCGGCCCGAGGAGGAGCCGGCTCGCTGGCTGGCCGAGATCCTGCCGGCGATCGGCGCCCGCGCCGCTCGTCACCCCGGCAACCTGCGGTATCTGCTGCCCGCCGCGCGGACCCGGGCCGAGAGGTCGAGGACGGTCTTCGGGATGCCCTCTCTTCCGTACCCGAAGTGGGCGGATGATCGTCGCCCCGCCTAGGACGTTGCGTATTACTCATTCAATGTGTAATGTGGTGGCTGTGATCGAGCGGCGGATTCGCTCTCACCGACCGCACTCTTCGACCCTCACCCAGAGGACAACCGTGGACATCCCCATCACTGCACGCCAGGCCGCCCGCATCGCCGTGGCGCGGAACGCCGGGATCAACATGAATCCCGTCCGCGAGTGCACCAACGCGGACCGCGCGGCGTGGGCCAGCGAGGCGCTGGAGGCGTACAACCAGCACGCCCCGACGACTCTGTTGCCCGTGCCCGAGCGGACCGAGCGGGTTCGGCTCGGCGTCCTTGCGGCCGAAGCCATGGCCCAGGTCGCCTTCAACCACCCCGGCGACCAAGTCGTCGACGACCAGGAGAGCGCCGACCGCGTGATCGGGGATCTGGTCGCGCAACTCTTCTGCCTGACGGACGGACGGGTCAGCTCCCGGGACCTCTACCAGGCCGCCGAGGAGCTGCGCAGCGAGGCGTTCCCCGTCCACCTCACCGCTGTGTGCGCCGTCGTCGCCGCCGGAGCGGAGCGCGAGGCGGGGATGCTCGCGGCGCTCTTGGACGCGGCCCAGTCGTTCGGGTGCGACGTCCCCGGCTTGGTCGGCAGCGCCCGCGACTACTTCGAAGACCTCAAGGCCGAGGAAGCCGATTCGGCGAGCAGCTGAGCCGACGCCGCTCCCCGAACTGACCCGCTGGGCGGAATGTCCCGCCAGCGCCCGCCGCCCCCGGAAGGGACCCCCATGGACACGATGATCCCCACCACCCGCGCTCAGCAGTACTGGTACCTCGTGACCCTCGGGCGCGACGCGCTGTTGCGCGAACTCGCTCCCCTCAAGCTCTCCGAGGCCCTTACCCGGGCCTTGCGGAGAACGTGGATGAATACTCTGAGTGAGTACTCACCCCGGCTTCTACAAGGGTTGGGACCGCCACTGCGGGCGGTCCCAACAGGTTAGCGGATCGGGGAGGGGTGGTGGAGCCCGAGGCTGAGGTCTCAGTGCGGTCATGATCGCCGGGGTCCGGCTGCGTCGTCGCTGAGGTCTGTGGATTCGGTGTCCGCGTCGCTGTAGGTGGGGTCTTCTTGGTAGCGGGCGGCGCTGGTGGCGTTCTGGGCGAGGAGGAAGCCGAGGACGACGAGGCTCTGGGCTTCGGCGCCGAAGGCGATCATGCGGCGGTTCCAGAGGGAGCGGTCGAACTGGGAGAAGCCGGCTTCGGTGTCTTCGCGGCCGCCGTAGAGGGTCTGGTGGACGGCGGTGTTGTCGGGGATCTGGAGGAGGTGTTCGGCGCGGTGGAAGCCGGTCTCGGCATCGCTCTGGCCTTCGTCCCGTTCTCCGGCGGTGGTGGTGACGCCGACGGGCTCGCGGTGTTCGTGGGGGCCACGGGGACAGATGATCGTGAGCAGGTGGTACCAGCGGTGGGTGTGGGGGCTGGCGCGTCGTTCGAGTCTGCGGACGGGCAGGGGCAGCAGGGTGCTGGTGCCGTCGTCGAGGAAGGCGCGTTCGTGGACGCGTCCGCCGCTGGACCACAGTTCGTGGCGGCAGCGGCCGTAGCTGACGGTGCGAATGTAGCGGGGCTTGGCTCCTTTGTGCTGTTTGTTGATCAGCAGTCGGCCGCGGCGGGCGATGACGTCGCGGTGCATGCCGCGGAAGGCGCCGTCGTAGAGGACGCCCATGCAGCCTTCGGCTTCGTCGATGATGGTGCAGGCGAGGTCGAGGGCGACGGCGGCCTCCCCGCCCTCCTGGTCGTGGGGGACGTGTCGGTAGTTGAGGAAGACGCGTCGGAAGTAGCCGCGGTGCCGGGTGGAGAAGACCACGAACTTGGTGCCCAGGACCATCGCGTCCTCGCCGCCGTTTCCCTCCTTCTCCTCCTTGCCCGTGTCTCCGTCCGTTCCGGTCGGCGCGGCGGGTTTGTCGTCCTGGTCGCGGTCGCCTCCGCCCTCCTTCTGCCAGGAGGAGGCGGGGTCGACGCGGTGGCGGCGGATCTCGCCGGTTGTCGGGTCGATGCTGTAGGGAGTGGTGGAGAGGGTCGGGGACTTGGCGACGGTGCCGTCTCCGGCGATCAGCTGGTGGCGCTGGGGGCCGCTCCAGGAGCGCCGTGCGTCGGTGGGGAGCAGTCCTTGGCGCAGGGCCTGGGTGAGGGCGAGGCCGGCGAAGGTGTCGTTGAGTTCTTCCAGGCGGGGGACGAGGAGCTTGCGCTGGGCGTGCTGCCACTGGTGGCGGGAGGGCCCTGTCCTGGGCAGGCGTTTGGCCTCGTCCTTGCCGAGGTGGTGGGCGACGCCCTTGCGGATCTTCTTCCAGACGGTCTTGTCCTGCAGGTCGCCGGCGCAGTAGCGGGCGGAGCCGTGGACGCCGCGCAGGGCGAGGAAGAGGACGTAGACGTAGGGCGGGTACTCGGGCGGGCGTCCGGGGCGGGGCCCGGTAGCCGATTCGAGGGCGGCGGCGAGGCGGTAGAGGTCCTCGAAGCGGGCGACGTCCTTGACGCGGCGGGAGGTGGTGCGCAGGTCGGACTCGCAGGCGCGGCGGGCGTTCTTCTTGCGTTTCCCGCGCGGTACGCGGTCGCCGAAGAGGTCGTCAGGCATCTCGGCCGCCTCCGTCCTGTGTCGTGTTGTCTTCGGTGGTGGACTGCCAGTCGTGGCCGATGAGTGCGGCGGTGCTGTCGAGGGAGGACATGCCGAGGTGCAGGGCCGCATCTTCGATGCGGGCGGTGCGGGTGAAGGTCTCCCAGCCCGCGTACGCCGTGATGGAGGCGGGGCGCACAGTCGGGTCCCCTCCGAGCCCGACGCGGTTGATCAGGTCGCGCAGGGCGACGCAGACCCGGGCCTGGATCTGCTCGTCGGTGCCGTTGCGGGACGACACCGCCAGCCGCAGGCGGCGGACGTCCTGGCCGGGCGGTGCGGTGGCCTGGACGTGGTGCGTGCGGGCGGCCAGGACCTGGATGGCCCAGGCGTCCAGCGGACACCAGCGCGGCCGGGTCCTGGTCGAGCCGTGCATCCACACCCGCGCGGCGGTGAGGTCGAGGTCGGCGGGGGTGATGTGGCCGATCTCGCCGCTGAAGCCGCCCGCCAGCGCGAGGGCGGCCGCGGCGGCGTGGCGGGTGGGGCGGTCGGTGAACTCTGCCGCCAGGCGCAGTTCGACCGTCTCGGCCTCGTCCAGGGGGCGGGTCTCGCCGACGGTGCGCGCCGGCAGGTCGATGTCCCGGGCGGGGTCACTGTCCATCAGGCCGAGCCGGCGGGCGGTGGTGAAGCACATCCGCAGCACGCTGCGGCGCAGGTGCCGGGTGGACAGGGAGGCCGGTGCGATGTGCCCGTGGCGGGTGCGGCCGTGCGCGTCGACGAACTGCGCGGCCAGGGCCGTATCGAGGTCGGCGAGCAGCGGGACGCCGCGCACGGTGGCGAACGCCTCGAAACGGTGCAGGAGTTGGCCGAACCGGCCGAGGGTCTGCGCGGACATCTCGCCGCGTGCGACCAGTTTCTGCCAGGCCGTCAGGACCTGGCTGACCGTGGCCGTGAGCGTGGCCTCATCGGCCATGGACCGCACCCGCCGCCGGTGCAGCCACTGGGTCGGGCCCAGGCTGCGGCGGGGCAGGCTGGGTTGGGATGCGGGGCATGCTGCCACCTCCACACGAACGGTGCGAACATGCACCACCGTGCGGAGGGTTGCGAGGGCGCGCAACGCGAGGGGGCCAAAGCGGTGAAAGGCTTGTCCGTTCGGTGCGCGTCCTGACGTTCGCTCAGTGCGCTGGGCGCGCCGGGGTGTTGGGCATGGGGTACTGGTTCCCTTCGGGTGCTGGATGCCATGCTGGCTGGTGCGGGGTGGATGGCGAGGGGATCGAACCCTCCGCGTGCGGGTCCAGAAGCCATACGCGGACACCAGCCGCCACCCCCGGGTGCGCCGTCCCGGCCAACGCCGGGGCGGCACACCGCTGGTGCCGGGTGGCGCCGGCGGTCAGGCGGGGGGTGCGAGGGCGCCGCGCAGGCTGAGCAGGACGCCTTCGAGGAAGGCCGCGTACCGGGCGTCGGGCAGGGCCTGGACTTCCCTGCGGGTCAGCCCGAGCAGGGTGGTGCCCGCGGCGCCTTCGGCCAGATCCTCACCCGCCGCCCGCTCCTGGTGCCGCTCGTCCCGCTCGTCCGGCTTCGGTGCCGCAGGTGGCTCCGCCTCCGCTTCCGGCGCCGTGTCCTTGCCTGGCCCGGCTTGCGGACCGGCCGTGGGCGGCACGCCGTCGGGGGGTGCCAGGTGCATGCGCAGTTGCTCGTCGCGGACCAGGACCAGGCCGATCACGAGCCATTCCACCAGGTACATGCCGCGCAGCGGCACGCCGGGCAGGCCCGCGCGCAGCCGCTTCGCCAACTGCTCCTGCGGCAGGGGTCCGTCGGCCAGGTGCCGGGCCGCCGCCTGGGCGGACCAGTGCGCCTGCAGCAGCGGGCGCAGCAGCAGCCGCGCCCGGGCGGAGTCCTTGGGCCACTGCCGGGCGAACGCCCGCCCGTGGTCGGTGACCGAATACCGGCCCCGTTCGGCCCGCACCAGCCCCACGTCCGACAGGAAGCTCATGCAGTCGCCGACGGTGGCCGGGCTGCGGCCGGCGTGCTGCGCCAGCCGGCTGCGCTGCACGTCGTCTGCGTGCTCGGTCAGGAAGGCGAGCCCGAGAACGATGTTGATCTGCTGGGCAGGACTGGAGCGGCCGCTGGGCAGCGTCCGGCGCGGCGGCGCGGCGCCCGCGTCCGGCTGCCCGGCCTGCCGGCGGTGTGCATCGCTCCCCGCCTGCCAGGGCGTACTGGAATTCGGATGCGAAAAGAAAGACACGGTGAGCCCATTTCCCGGCCCGGGGCGGGCCGAATTTACTCCGGGCTCTCGCGCGCACGCCGAAAGGCGCATAGAATAAGCGCGATGCGTGCGTGAGCCCAGAAAACTGCGCGTCCCAGTGCCGCCGATCGGTCGTCAGCCTCGGCGGCACTTGCGCATTTTTCCTCTGAGGTGCTGCGTTGGATATGGAGTCCGCTAGGTATCACCGGCCTCGGCGGTCGACGGGATTCCGTACACGCCGCGTGCGACTCTGGCCAGCACTTCCGTCCGCACCAGTTCGGTGAGCTCCGGGCCCAGCCCGCTGAGTTTGATGTCCGGGCGTACGGCGCTCAGGTGCGCCGCGATCTCCCCCCTGTGCACGCCGCGCTCCTGGCCGCGCACGAAGGCGAGGATCTCCTGGGCGAGCGTCGGACGTGCCCGGCCCGAGTCCCGGGATGGCGCGGCATCCGTGGCGGGTGGCGGTTCCGGCACGTCATCGGGCATCTGCGCGGCGTCGGCCAGCAGTTCCTCGGCTCCGTGTGCCACCCGCTGGGACACCTCCGCCCGCGTGCTCGCGGAGTCGAACGCGCTCCGGGCCGCCGCCGCTTCCTCCTCGGCCCGGGCGAGGCGGTCCTTCGCCGCAGAAAGACGCTCCTCGTCGTCGGCCGCCAGCGACCTCAGCTCGGTCAGGACGGCCCGCGCTCCGCGTGACTGCACGAAAGAACCTCCCCTCAATTCCCGGATCCGGAATCCGCAATGAGCGTATCCAGCAACACATCAGCCCGGTAGGGCTTCTCCTGAAATACCCCCGCCATAGCCGCAGAGAAAGGAGGGGGATGAATTCGAACGAAATCCGAAAGAGGGATCTCCGTCATCGGCATTCAGTGACACCCCGCACGTCCCACGCTCCCTGGCCTGCGCTTTCTTTCCGAGACATCAGTTACCCAGCGTCAGTGACCTGCGTGCAGAACGGGAGGGGGCGCACAGGAGTGAATGACCCCGGCAGGAAGAAAGAGGCCGGGGCCCTTCCCTCATCCACGGCCCTGCGCGGGAGCGTGGCGGCGTCCGGCGGCCGCTCAGAAGTGCGAGAGAGGTGATGTGCCGGTGCGGGTGGGTGCCATCCCGCCGCGAATAGTGTATGTGGTGTATGTATGCACCGAACGATGAAAGTGGGCGCCCCGGCGCCCTCCAGTAAGGACCGGCAACGCACGGGTGCGTGGGATGATCCATGTATGCCCCGGAGCAGTAACGACAAGGTGCCGCGCGACTATGTCGCTTCAGGTACCTGGCCGCATGCCGCTCTCGCCCCCGACGCTCCCGTCAGCGCTCACTACGGCCAGGCCCTCGCCCGCAACATCGAACGCGCCCTCGCCTCCACCGGGCAGAGCCTGCGGACGCTGGCCGAGGTCACGGGAATTACCCACTCCACCATCAGCCGGGTCGTCAACGGCAGGGTGCTGCCCGACCTCGGCACCCTCGCCCGCCTGGAGGCCGCCCTCGGCTTCCAGATCTGGCCCGGCCTGGCAGCCCTGCCCCGCTCCGTCTCCGCCGACTGACGGCGCCTGCGCCGCCTGAAAGGGTGGCCCGTCCCCCGCCTGCCCGCCTGGACGCGCGCGGCACCGTGTCCGCCCCTACGCTCACGCCATGTGCATGTATGCACCGCCTGGGTGCGGTGACTGCGACGTTCTGCTGGCCTGCTTCGACCCGGCGCACCGCATCGCGCTGATCCGTCCCGGCATGCCGGGCGACGGGCGGCCGCCGGCCCTGCCCGCGATCCGGCACCGGACGGGCGAGCCGTACGGGAAGGCTGCTGCCCGCCTTGCCCGGGCGATGGCCCCTGCCGGAGCGCTCCGCTTCGGCAAGGTCACCGGCCGGATTCCCGCTGCCGAGCGCGGCAGTGCGGCCCAACAGCGCGCGGACCGCCGTCTGTTCACCGCGCATGTCCCCGCGCCCGGTGACCTGCATCCCCCGTGTGGCGGCGCGCAGCTGGTGTGGTTGCCGAGCGGCGAGGCCGCCGCGCAGGTCACGCACCTGGCGATCGCGGACCTCGACGCCTTCCTGGAGGGCTACGTGGAGGGCTGGATCCCGGACGGATGGATCACGCTCGGCTGAGCTCGCCCCCGGGCCTGCCTGTCTCGCCTGCCTCCCGCGCCCTCCAGCGGGGATCGGGACCTGCCGTTCCTCGCCATCCCTCCGCCCCCAGGAACTGGGCCGCGACCCGCGCGGTGATCTCGTTGCTCAGCCTCAGAAGCTTCTCCGCCGAGCCGGTCACCGTCGACACGCTCCAAGTGGTCTCCGGCGTACGCTACGACCTCCTGGTCACTCTGGACGACGGGGTTCGGGCTGGTCGCGGTCGCCGTCGTGGCCCGCCTGGTGGCCAGGGCCGTCGTGGGCCGCTGGCTGGTGCTGCGCCTACGGCCGGGCCGAGCGGGGTGGATCACCTTCGGCTGCTTGGTGGCGCTGGAGATCCGTCAGCAGGGCCAGGCGGAGCTGTTGATGAGTACGGGCCTGCACTGACCGCGCGCAGCCCCGGCCCGGGCCAGGCCTTTTCCACGGCAATGCGGACTTCGACGTGGGCGGCCGCGCGACCTGCCAGACACGTCCCGAGTGGGCGGACCAGCAGTGCCAGGCCCGGGTGGCGTCACCGGCGCTCAGCCGGCCGAACCCCCCTCCGCGGCCTCGCGTACGACGTCGTCGGCAACACCGCCACGACCGTCGACACCCCTGTCGTCCCGAGCCGCACGGTGACGACGCACCTGCGCGCGAGCGGCACCTGGGTCAGGCCTGATCACCCCAGGCCAACTGGCCGTCGCGGCCCGACGTCCGGAGCACGGCAGGAGATTCCGGCGGGCGCGGAGCGGCTGTGCGCGCAGTCGGATCCGTGGCAGCCGCCTGCCCGACGTCCCGGACCGGGAATGACCGTCTCCGCGCCACTGAACGGTCAGTCGTCAGCGGCGACGAGGTGGCCGAGGCGGGCGTCGGGGAACTCCCGCTGGAAGGAGTCGGCCTGCCAGCGGTCGCGGAAGAGGGCGAGCCGGGCCTGGTCGCGGAGGCGGGTGAGTGCCTCGGCGGCGGGGCGAGGCCGACGACGGCGTCCAGCAGCAGCCGTACGCCGATGTTGGAGACGGCCGCGCCGAAGAACACCGGCGTGGTCCGGCCGCCAGAAACATCTTCTGGTCGTGCGTGGCGCCGCGGCCCTCAGCAACTCCAGCTCCTCCACCGCTCGTTCCCAGTCCACACACTCCGCGGCACCCATCCGCCCTGCCCGGATCGCCTCCTCCACGGCCTCCTGGACGCCTCCGGGGGCGCGGGTGTAGCGCAGAATCCGCTCCGGGGCGCCAACGGATCCCGACGCGAACGGCGTTGACGGCGAGCGCCTTCGCAGAACGGAGGACATGACCGACCATAGTAGGCTTAACTACTGTGCAGCTTAGTTGATTCGATGTTGCGAAGCCGCTCTGACGGGAGATCGATGGTGGGATTTCGCAATGAGAACTGGGGCGTAGTAAGGGCTGCCCAGATGCGTCCGACGGTCGCGGATCCCGAGGCGTCCGGTCGTGACGTCCGTGGCCATTTCGATGATCCGTCTTTCGCGGCCTCATATGCCGCCTCGTATCAGGGTTTGGGGCCCGCTGAGCGGTACTTTTCCTCCAGACTCCATGCGGTCTTCGAGATCCTGGATCGATGTCCCGGTGGCGATCTTCTCGACGTCGGCTGCGGTCCAGGGATGTTCGTCCGGCGTGTGCTCGACACTCGTCCCGGCGATTTCCGGGTCACCGCCGTCGATAAGTCGCCCGCCATGATTGCTGAGATCGCGGGCCGTACGGCGGGCGCCGAGGTCGAACTGGCCGTAGGGGAGGCAGAGGCGCTGCCGTTCCCGGATGCGAGTTTCGACGTCGTGGTCGCGATGGGGGTGCTGGAGTACTGCGACCCTTCCGTGGTCTTGCGGGAACTTGACCGCGTTGTGCGCCAGGACGGGCTCGTTGTCGTCAGCATGTTGAATCCGCTGAGCCCGTACCGACTGTTCGAGTGGGGGGTGTATTGGCCGCTACTTCGACTGCTTGGCCAGGTCGAGGGTTTGCTCGGCGTCCCCTTGAAGCAAAGGCACAGTGTGCCGAAGTCCGGTCTCCGGGCGCTCTCGGCCGGGCGGTTGCGGCAGCGGATGCGGGAAGCCGGGCTTTGTCCCGTCGACGTCATCCACTACGACCTGACGCCCTCCGTCCCGCCATTCGATCGGTTCGTGTGCCGGTGGACGCGTCGGCACGAACGACTGGCGGACACCGTTGGTCGGGGTCTCTGGCATTGGCCAGGGACGGCTTACCTGGTTGCCGCCACCCGCTCTCGATGATGTTCTTGTCGTTGGCTGAGGTTGTCCGACATGGGGCTGACCGACGGAAAGGGACGGCTGCTGTGAACCTCCACCGCTCGCCCAGACCGCAGCTCGTAGATCACCGCCTGCCGTCTCCTCGCATTGAGTAGTCGCTCGGCGAATGACTGATATAGGGCCGGGGTGGCTGGCGCTATGTCCGGCCCCGGCTTGCCCCCTTGGCACCAAGTAGCGCACTGGCGTGAACCTCTGGACGCTCGCTTCCTCAACGTGCTCTGCTGACCTCGGGGGCCGATGGGTGGCGTCCCGCTGTGTGCAACAGCGTCGGTGTTGCCATTTGTTGATGAACGTAGTCACAGGGATGCGGCGGTGGCGGCAGACGTCGAAGAGTCTGCGGGTCTGTTCCTCCAGGGCCTTGGCCGCGTCGATGAGCATCACCGCGCAGTCCACCGCGGCCAGGACGCGGTAGGTGTCCTCGGAAAAGTCCGCGTGACCGGGGGTGTCCAGGAGGTTGAGCACGCACCCGCGGTGCGCGAACTGCAGCACGGCCGAGGTGACCGAGATGCCGCGGGCCTTCTCCATCTCCATCCAGTCCGAGGCCACCCTGCGCCGCCCGGCCTTGCCGTGCACCGCACCCGCCCTGGTGAAGGCGTGGGCGTGCAGCGCGAGCGCCTCGGTCAGCGTGGGCTTGCCCGCGTCGGGATGACTGATCACCGCAAAGGTGCGCCGCCGCGCCGCCTCATGGGCCGCCACCCCGTTACTGTCCGGGGCCACACGCACCGCCTCCAAACCCGCCACCGCGTCATGAGCCAGGCGAGGCGGCCGTGCGGAGAACGGACGACTGCCCGCCGCCGACGTCGGCGGCGGGCACAAGTCTTCGTACCGTGCATCGGCCTCGACCCGGTGCGTACCCCATGCCACCAGTTCCTCGTACCCGCTCGTCAGCCTCCGGCAACAGCGTCGGGCAGTTGCTCCAGGACGTCCGGCTGACTGGTCCGCGACCTGGCCGCAGCCTGTCTGCGGATGCGCCTCCGGCGTCAATTCCGCACTCGTGGCGGCTGCTCGCGGCCGGGAACGACGCGAGCGTGACTGAGCCCGGGGTCGCCGACAACCGCGGCCGGCCAGTGCATACTCGCGCGAGAGGATGAACCCGGTCGGCGCGGCGGTTGCCGGACTGCCAACCCGAGGCGTGGAGGTGCTCGCACATGGCCAGGGCGTGGCTGCTCGTCATCGTCGCCGGACTGTTCGAGACCGGCTTCGCGGTGAGCCTCAAGCTGTCCGACGGCTTCACCCGGCTCTGGCCGACCATCGGGTTCTGCGGTTTCGCGCTGGCCAGCTTCGGTCTGCTGACGCTCTCGCTGAAGAAGCTGGACGTCGGTCCCGCGTACGCGGTGTGGACCGGCATCGGCGCGTCGGGCACGGCGATCTACGGCATGTCCTTCCTCGGCGACCTGGTCTCCGCCCTCAAGATCGTCTCGATCATCTTGGTGATCGGCGGGGTCATCGGTCTGCAGCTGTCCGGTTCCGCCCGTGAGCCCGGGGACCGCCCGCCGCAGCCCTGACCAGCTGGTCCAGGTCGCAGCCGGGCGAAGTGCCGGCCGGTGTGCAGGCGTCGCCCACGAGCGGTGCACACTGCCGGCGTACCGCGCGAACCCGAAGCCGCACAGGACGACCGGTTACCCGGCAGACTCTCCAGCAGGTGACGTGGTCGCGGAGCACGCACCGCGTCTTGAACGACTCCCGTCCGGGACGGGTGGATCACCCTCGGGTGAGTGTCGCGCGCCGGACGCCGGTCGGCCCCGCCGTCACGCCGCGCAGCCGGGTGCGGGGATGTCAGTTTCAGTGCGTGATCCTGCACGGAGGCACTGCGCCGGTGAGGCGGCTGGAGCGGCGCGCTGTCCGCGTCCGGGGACGAAGGTCCCGTGTCGGGAGAGCCGTCCGGCCCTGTCGAGCCGGGCTGCGGCCCGGCAGTGTGGGGTGTGGAGGTGGTCCGCTGTGGGTTCACACGGTCCTGGCGCGGCGGCAGATGGCGCGGGCACGGCCCGGGGGCCGTCGGCGGCCGGTGGCGTGGGCGGCGACCAGCGCGTCGGCGCGGGCTGCGGCACGGGCGAGCGGGCGGTGCCCGTGTGTGCGCCGTGTGTGGCCGCGCTGGCCACGCCGCAGGACCGGCTGAAGGCCGTCCGGAGCGCGCTGGCCCGTGAGGCGGAGCCGCTGGTGGCCCTGACCCACCTGCTGCACCTGTGCCGTGACCAGCACGCCGAGCTGTGGGAACGCGTCGGCGACCCGGCCTGCCGGCACCGGGTGACGGCCGCTTTGGAGCCGCTGACGGGGATGCTGGCAGCGCGCACCGGGGCGAGCACGGTGGATGCCGCCCTGGGGCGGGCGCTGGCGGATGCGCTGACGGCGGTCGCGGGCGTGCCTGCGGTGGTGGTCGCCCGGGCGCTGGCCGAACTCCTCGATGAGCACTTCGCCCACACCTTCACCGGGTCCTTCCGTCGGCGCAGCCCGTACCGGCCGGGTGTGGGGGATCCGATCCCGCTGGACGCCCCCGATCTGCGCGGTGTGATCCGGATGCCGCCGACCGCGCCGCCGTGGCGGCTGGCCAACCGCCTGGACGAGACGCGTCATGTGCGGCTGGCTGGCGACTGGGCGGTCCAGTTCCGTGTGGTCTTCGACTACTGCCTGTTCGACCTGTCGGCCGGCCTGGTCACCGCCGAGACCGTGGTGGCCACCTGCCACCCCAACCGCGCCATGGCGGAACTGGTGCTGCCGAAGGACGCCGAGGGCCGGACGTTCCCGGTGCGCCCGGCCGACCCGTCCCGGCAGTTGCGGCAGATCGACCGGCTCATCGGCCGGGCCGTCACCGCCGGGGCCGGCATCGTGGTGCTGCCCGAACTGTCCGTCACCGCCTCCATGGCCCGGCGGCTGCGGTCCTGGGTGCAGCGGCCGGACGGGCCCCGGCTGCTGGTCGCGGGAAGCTACCACCACGCGGACACCACCGCCGGAGAATCCGGGCGCCGACGGCGCAACACCGCGATGGCCTGGGTCAGGGGGCACGAGGGGCCGCTGCTGCACGACAAGCATTCCCCCGCCGACCGGCCCGTGGTGGAGGACATCCAGCCTCAGGGGTGGCCCGAGCAGCGGGTCTACGTGCTGGCCGACGGCTGGCACCTGGTCATCGTCATCTGCCGGGACCTGCTCAACCCGGAGGCCGTCCACGTCCTGGCCGAGACCGGCGCGAACCTGGTGCTGGTGCCCGCGATGAGCGAGTCGCTGACCGCGTTCGGCGGCCCCGCGGCCCACCTGGTCGGCGCCCGGCAGGCCCTGGTCGCCGTCGCCAACAACCCCGGCCAGTGGCCGGAGGCGGGCACCACGGCCCGCCGTAATCCCGCCCGCGCCCTGTTCGGCCATCCCGGCTTCGCCCGGCAGACCCGCCTGATCCACACCCCGGACCCCGGGCCCGGAGTCGCCCTGCTCACCGTCGGATCCGGCCAGATCGCCTGGCTCGACGGCGCCGCCGACGCCGCCGCCTCCGGGCCCGGCAGCGGCGGGCAGCTGAACGGCTCCCCGCCGGCGCACCAGGACGGTCCGGCCTGGCTGCACCGGCTGACCGCCCGCCTCCCGGCCGCTGCCGCATCCGCTGCCGGCTCACCGGGACCGGTCGCGCTGCGGCCCGCGTCGGTGCTGGTGCTGCTCACCGACGGCCCCGACGGCAGCCCGCGCGTGCTGCTCACCGAGCGGGCCCGGGACCTGGGCGACTACCCGGGCCTGCTGGTCTTCCCCGGCGGCGCCGCGGACGCGCGCGATGCGGGACCGGCCGCCACCGCGCTGCGCGAAGCGCACGAGGAGATCGGCCTGGACCCGGATTCGGTCCAGGTGATCGGTGCGCTGCCGGCGTTCGCGCTGCCGGACTCCGGCTTCCTCGTCACCCCGGTGCTCGCCTGGTCCGCCGCACCCACCTACTCCGCCGGACTCAACCCCGCCGAGGTACGCGCCGCCGGACACTTCCGCCTGGCCGAGGTCGCCTCCGGCGGGACCGCGCACGACCGCGCCGACGGATGTGCCCCGGTCGGCGCCATGACCGCCGCCGTCGGGGACCTGCTGACCGGCCTCCTCGCCCGGCCCGACCACGCCCCCCGTCCGTACGCCGGCGCCCAGGCGATCACACCTGGGTGAACGTCTCACGCCCGACCGGGAGCTGTTCACCCCCCGCGCGCGCAGCCCGCCGCGCCCCCCTGTCCATGTCCGGCCGAAGGTCTCTTCCAGCACTGGGTGTCCTGATCCCATGACCGGCCCATGCCCGCGCACGACCAGGTGCACAGCACAGAGGTCGGGACCCGGACCTGCCTACCGGGCCGGGACCGGGGGTTCCGGGGGCTCGGTGTGCTGCGTCGCGGAGCGCAGCACGTACGGGACGCTGGTGACCATGACGCCGGGCATGAACAGCAGCCGCGCCTTGAGCCGCAGCGCGCTCTGGTTGTGCAGGATCTGCTCCCACCACCGGCCCAGCACGTATTCCGGGATGAAGACGGTGACCACGTCGCGCGGGGTGTCCAGGCGGCGTCGGCGCAGGTAGTCCAGTACCGGACGGGTGATCTCGCGGTAGGGGGATTCGAGCACCACCAGCGGTACGTCCAGGCGGTGAGCGTTCCAGGCCTTCGCCAGCGCACGCGTCTCGTCCGGGTCGACGCTGACAGTGACGGCCTCGATGCTGCTGGGATGCGTGGAGGTGGCGTAGCCGACGGCGCGCAGCGTGGGCGCGTGCACCGTGGAAACCAGGACGACGGCGTGGTTGCGGGACGGCGGCCTGGGGCCGGCGTCCGGGGCCACCTTGAGTTCCTCGGCGACGCTGTCGTAGTGCCGGCGTACGGCCTTCATCAGCAGGAAGAGGACCGGCATGGCGATGGTGACGATCCAGGCGCCATGCGTGAACTTGGTGACCAGGACGATCACCAGCACGATGCCGGTGAAGGACGCGCCCACGGCGTTGATCGCCTGGGAGCGGCGCATGCGGCGGCGGGCCGCCGGGTTGGTGGTGCCGGCGAGCTCGGTGTTCCAGTGCCGGACCATGCCGGCCTGGGAGAGGGTGAAGGAGACGAAAACGCCGATGATGTAGAGCTGGATGATGGAGCTGAGGGTGGCGTCGAAGGCGACGATCAGGCCGGTCGCGGCGAGCGCCAGCAGCACGATCCCGTTGGAGAAGACCAGCCGGTCGCCGCGGTGCTGCAACTGGCGCGGCAGGTAGCGGTCCTGGGCGAGGATCGAGGCGAGCAGCGGAAAGCCGTTGAAGGCGGTGTTGGCGGCCAGGATCAGGATCCCGGCGGTGAACGCCTGCACGGAGTAGAAGAGCACCCGTGCGTCGCCGAAACTGACCCGGGCGATCTGGGCCAGGGCGGTCGGCGGGGCGGCGCCGGCGGGCAGTCCCAGCGCGGTCGGGTCCGAGGCCACGTGCACCTTGGAGATCAGGGCCAGCACCGTGATGCCGGCGAACATCGTGATCGACAGCGCGCCCATGACCGCGAGGGTCGCCGCCGCGTTCTTCGACTTCGGTCTGCGGAAAGCGGGCACACCGTTGCTGATCGCCTCGACGCCGGTCAGCGCCGTGCTGCCGGAGGCGAAGGCCCGCAGGGCCAGCAGCACCAGGCCTGCGCCCGCGTAGGTGGCGGTGGAGCGGATCGGCAGACCGGCCGACTCGGCGCGCAGGGTGTGCCCCATGGCCAGCCGCACCGCCGCGAAGGCGAACATCAGGTAGATGCCGAGCACGAAGCCGTACGTGGGGATCGCGAAGAGGCGGCCCGACTCCTTGACGCCGCGCAGGTTCATCACCACGAGCAGCACGGTG
This sequence comes from Streptomyces mirabilis, assembly GCF_018310535.1. Taxonomy (NCBI): domain Bacteria; kingdom Bacillati; phylum Actinomycetota; class Actinomycetes; order Kitasatosporales; family Streptomycetaceae; genus Streptomyces; species Streptomyces mirabilis. The sequence goes on from NZ_CP074103.1 coordinate 79,041, forward strand.
AAGCCGACGCTGAGCGCGACCGCGTGGCGGGACAGCGCCGGCAGCGCGGAGGTGATCGCGGCGACGCCGGCGACCACGGACACCGCGACGGTGAGCACGTAGTCGACCAGCAGGGCGCTGGCGGCGGTCAGGGCCGCGTTCTGGCCGAGGTTGTGGTGGCTGACGACGTAGGCGCCGCCGCCGTTCGGGTAGGCGTGGCAGGTCTGCCGGTAGGAGGCGACGACCACGGCCAGCAGCACGATGATCGCGACCGCGACGTACCAGGCCAGGTGGAGCAGCGCGGTGCCGCCCAGGGCGAGGACGAGGAGGATCTCCTCGGTGGCGTAGGCGACGGAGGACATCGGATCGCTGCAGAAGACGGGCAGGGCCAGCCGCTTGGGCAGCAGCGTCTCCCCCATCTGGGTGGTGCGCAGCGGACGGCCGAGCAGGAACTGCTTGGCGAGAAAGGGCATGACGGACGTCCCTTGTGGCCGGGAGCTGGGGCTGGGCTGACGCGCTCGGGGCCCGCCCGGGCCCCGAGCTCTCGCGGGCGGGATGCTGGTCAGGCTGCCGGGCCGTGTGCCTCGCGCGGCCGCCGCTGTGCGGCGGGTGCCGGGCGCCGGCTGCGGCGCGAAGGCCAGGTGAGGCCGGTGGCCACAAGGGAGACCGCGATGCCCGCGGCGGCGTAGGCGGCCAGAGTGAGCAGGGCGCCGGCGGTGGCGTTGCCGGAGAAGTACATGGTGTTGCGGACCGCGGTGGTGCCTGCGCCGGGCGGCAGCGCCTGGCCGATGGCGCGCCAGAACGCGGGCAGCAGGGGGCCGGGGTAGGGGCCGCCGGCGCTGGGGTTGCCCAGGACCACGAAGAACAGGATGGCCACCCCGATCCCGGCGATCCCGAACAGCACCTGCAGGGCCATGGTGGCGGCGGCGGAGGCGAACACGACCAAGGCGCCGATGCCCCACAGCGCCGCGAAGTGGCCGGGCAGGGCGTCCAGCAGCGGGTCGGCGATCAGGGCGCCGCCCAGCCCGGAGACGGCGGCGTAGACGGCCAGGGCGCCCAGCCGGATGGTGGTGCGGTGCAGGTTCGCCGGTCGCGCGCCGCCGGCGATCCCGAGGATGGCCGCGGCCAGGTAGCCGCCGACCATCCAGCCGATGACCAGGTAGAACGAGGACAGGCTGCGGCTGTCGTTCGGGGCCGGCGGGAGGATGTCGGTGACCTTCACCTGCCGCTGCTGGGCGGCCTCGGTCTTCTCGGCGACGGCGGTGACGGCCTGGGAGACGGCCGGGCCCCCGGCGGAGGCGACCAGCAGGGTGTCGGTGGTGCCGGTGGGGTTGATGACCAGTGCGGCGTCGACGGTGCGCTGCCGTATCAGCCGCCGGGCGCTCGCCTCGTCGCGGACCGCGCGGGCGTTGAGCGGCCGGCTGTCCAGGGCGTTGAGGGCGCCGACGGCCTGCTGCGCCACGGAGGCCGGGGCGGCCACCGCGATCGGGATCCGGTTGGGGGTGGGCGAGTGGAAGGCGTGGATGTAGGACAGGATGAAGCCGAGCTGCAGGAACAGCACCCCGGCGACGAGCAGTACCGCCCGCAGGGTCACCGAGTCGCGCAGCTCGGCGCGGAAGCCGCGGGGAGCGGGCGCGCCGGGCCCGTCGGGATCATCGCGCCCGGAGGGCGTGGGTATCGGCATGGGGATGCTCCTTGTGTCTGGTGCCGGCTGCCCTGGGGCGGCCTGGGCTTTGGGGTGGGGGCGGCCGTGTCCCGGTTCAGGTGAGGGCGGCGAGGGCGGCGTCCAAGCGGCGGGTGGCCTCGGCGGCGACCGGCTCGATGTCGGGCCGCTCGGTCAGGGTGACCATGGTGTTGGGGTCCAGTGCCTGCACGATGGTGGTCGTGCCCTCGGCGCGGACGACGACGTTGCAGGGCAGGAGCAGGCCGATGGTCCGGTCGGCTTCGAGGGCCTGGTGGGCCAGGGTGGGATTGCAGGCGCCCAGGATGAGGTAGTCCTCCATGTCCTGGCCGAGTTTGGCCTTGAGGGTGGCGGCGACGTCGATCTCGGTCAGTACACCGAAGCCCTGCGTGGCCAGCGCGTCGCGGACGCGCTGCACGGTGGCGGGAAAGTCGGCCTGAAGGCGGATGGTGCGGTCGTAGCGCACGGCGGTGTCCTTACGTTGTGCGGTGCCTGGGATGACCGGGGAGTCTGCCTGCGGGAGGGGGCAGGCACCGATGCCGCTCACGCGGCCCTGGGCTCGGTGTGGTGGCCGGCATCCCGTTGCCCGGTCCGGCCCGGTTCAGGTGCCGACGGGGCCGCGGCGGGCAGGCGGAGGCGTTTGAGGGCGAGGGCGTTGACGGCGACGATGATGCTGGAGCCGGACATGGACAGGGCGGCGATCTCGGGGCGCAGGATGAGGCCGAGGGCGGGTTCGAAGACGCCGGCGGCGATCGGCAGGGCGATGGTGTTGTAGCCGATGGCCCAGCCGAGGTTCTGGCGCATCTTGCGCAGGGTGCCCCGCCCGATGCGCAGCGCCGTGGGGACGTCCAGCGGGTCGGAGCGCATCAGGACCAGGTCGGCGGTCTCGATGGCGACGTCGGTGCCGGCGCCGATGGCGATGCCCAGGTCGGCCTGGGCCAGCGCCGGGGCGTCGTTGACACCGTCACCGACCATGGCGACCTTGCGGCCGCCTTGCTGGAGCTCGGCGATCTTGGCGGCCTTGTCGCCGGGCAGGACCTCGGCGATCACGGTGTCGATGCCGAGCTGCTGGGCGATGCGGTCGGCGGTGGCCTGGTTGTCGCCGGTCAGCATCACGACCTCGACGCCCAGGGCGTGCAGGTCGGCCACCGCCTGGGCGGAGGTTGCGCGGGGTGCGTCGGCGATGCCGATCAGGCCGGCCGCGTGCCCGTCGACGGCGGCGATGACGACGGTGCGGCCGGTGGCCGCCAGCGTCTCGCGCTGCTCGGCCAGGTCGCCCAGGGCGATCCCTTCACGGTCGGCCAGGCGGCGGTTGCCGACCACGACGCGATGCCCGTCGACCTGGGCGACGGCGCCGTGTCCGGGAACGTTCTCGAAGCGGGCGGCACGCACCTGGGCCACGGCGTTCGCCTCGGCGTGCCGGACGACGGCCTCGGCCAGCGGGTGCTCGGACTCCCGCTCCACCGCCGCCACCAGCCGCAGCAGTTCGGCCTCGGCCAGGCCGTCGGCGGTGATGACGTCGGTGACCTCGGGTTCGCCCTTGGTCAGAGTGCCGGTCTTGTCCATCACGACGGTCTGGATGCGGGCGGAGGTCTCCAGGGCGGGCGCGTTCTTGAACAGCACCCCCCGCTGGGCGCCCAGCCCGGTGCCGACCATGATCGCGGTGGGGGTGGCCAGGCCCAGGGCGTCGGGGCAGGTGACCACCACGACGGTGATGGCGAACAGCATCGCGGTGCCCAGCGGCCGGTCGGTGGCCAGCAGCCACACGGCCAGGGTCGCGGCGCCGCCGAGCAGGGCGACGAAGACCAGCCAGAACGCGGCCCGGTCGGCGAGGCGCTGGCCGGGGGCCTTGGAGTTCTGGGCCTGCTGGACCATCTTGACGATCTGGGCGAGAGCGGTGTCGGCGCCGACCTTGGTGGCCCGCACCCGCAGCGTGCCGTTGGCGTTGATGGTCGCACCGGTGACCGCCTCGCCCGGGGTCTTGTGGACGGGCAGGCTCTCGCCGGTGACCATCGACTCGTCGACGTCGCTCTCGCCCTCCTCGACCACCCCGTCCACGGCGATCTTCGCGCCGGGGCGGATGAGCAGCAGGTCCCCGACCGTCACCTCGGCGGTGGGCACCTCCACCGGTTCGCCGTCGCGCAGGACCAGCGCCTTGGGCGGGGCCAGGTCGAGCAGGGTGCGGACGGCGTCGTTGGCGCCGCCCCTCGCCCGCATCTCGAACCAGTGGCCCAGCAGCACGAAGGAGGCGAGGACGGTGGCCGCCTCGTAGAAGACGTCGCCGCCGCCGGTGAGGGTGACGATCAGCGAGTACGTCCAGCCGGAACCGACGGCGACCGCGACCAGCACCATCATGTCCAGGGTCCGGGCGCGCAGCGCCCGGAAGGCGCCGTCGAAGAAGATGGTGCACGAGTAGAAGATCACCGGCAGGCTCAGCAGCAGCGCCCACACGTCCTGGCGCAGCCCGAAGGGCACGGGGACGTCCAGGCCGAAGACGTCCTTGCCGATCGGCGACCAGATCACGATCGGGATCGAGAACAGCACCGCGACCAGGAAGCGGTTGCGCATGTCCGCCACCATCGCCGCCATCGACATCCCGCCGTGCCCGCCGTGGCCCATCACCTCGTGCGGCGAGGGCATCCCCTCCGGCTCGCCGTGAGTAGCGTGCCCGGCGGGGGGCGCCGGTGCGGGGTGGTCGTGCGTGGGCGGTGCGGCGGACACCGCGTGCTCCGCGTGGTCGGGTGGCGCGGCGAGTGCTGTGCCGCCCCCGTGCGCGAGGTGTTCGGCATGCCCGGCGTGTTCGGGCGGGGGCGGGTCCGGCTCCGCCATCGGGTCGCACAGGTGGGCGGGGACGGACTGGCCCGCGCAGTGGTAGCCGCACTCCTGCACCCAGCGGCGCAGCTCGGCCAGCGAGGTGCGGCCCGGGTCGAAGACCACGGTCGCGCTCTGGGCCACCGGGTTGACCTCGACCTGAAGCACGCCCGGCCGGCGTCCCAGCACGGCGGCGACCGTGTTCTGCTGGGATGCCCAGGCCAGCCCGCGCACGTCCAGGACGGCGGTGCTGCGGTCCTTGCCACCGCCTGGGCGAGGCTCCCTGTGCTGGTGATCGGTGTGGTCGCTGTGCTGGTGCATGGCTCAGGTCTCCTTCGGCGCGTGGGGGCGGGCCGTCCGGCGTGCCGGACGCGGCCGCGTGAGTGGGTCCGCGGCCGGGCGGCCCCGGCGGCCCCGCCACCGGGGCAGGCGGGGCGGGCCGGCCAGCACGGTCAGGATCCTCGCGGCCTGGACGCCGGAGGCGGCGAGCACCAGGGAGCTGACGGCGACGAGGATGCCCGTGCCGGGGGAGGGGGCGGCCTGCAGGCCGCGGTACAGGGCGCCCATCGCCAGTACGGCCACAACGGTCAGAATCCAAAACCAGCGCCGGGCGCGGCGGGCGTCGATGCCGTCGGTGCCGTTCATCAGTGCCCCTTGGGGTTGTAGATCCACACGTTCACGCTGATCGCGGCGATGGCGAGCAGCAGCACCACCGCACTCCCGGTGGCGAAGGGCCGTTCGCGCCAGCGCCGCTTGGGACCGCGGTCGAGGAACGGCACCAGGAACAGAAGCCCGAATACACCGGCGATGACGAACGCGATGGAGGCCACCCCGAACCACTGCTCCATGGGGAAGAACCACCAGAACATCCACAGCGGCCGGGTGACCTCGATGCCCTCCACCGGGGTGGGTCCCAGCACCGGGGGCAGCACCACGGCCAGCACCGACAGCACGCCGAGAAGGACCAGGCCGAACGCGGCGACCCGCTTGAGGTGCGCGGTGAACGGCTCCGGCGTCTCCTCCTCCGGGGCCGGGATCTCCGGATGCGGGGAGATCTTGTGCCGCTTGACCAGCAGCGCGTGCCACACGAACAGCAGCAGGATCAGCCCGGGGATGATCACCGCGTGCGCGGTGTACAGGCGCAGCACGAGCGGCACCCGGCTGCTGAGGTCGGAGGTGAACCAGATCCCGGCGCCGCCGAGCAGCTTGGCGACGTCCAGGTTGTGAGCGAGGGCCTCGTAGCCCTCCTGGTCCCACTTGATGACGGTGCCGGTGAACACGGCCAGGAAGGCGAGCAGGAACATCGCCACGCCCACGATCCAGTTGCCCTCGCGGGGCTTTTTGAAGGAGGCGTGGAAGAACACCCGCAGCAGATGCAGCAGGGCGAAGACGAACATCGCCTGGGCCGCCCAGTAGTGCAGGCCGCGGGCGAAGCCGCCCAGCCACACGTTGCTGACCAGATCGCGCACCGACTGGTTGGCGTCCTCCGGCATCGGGTTGAAGAACTGCGCCAGGTAGATCCCGGTGACCAGCAGGGTCACGAACGAGACCACGGTCAGCCCGCCCAGGCTCCAGGACAGGTTGTTGGCGTGCTCCGGGACCGGGTACGCGAGCGCCTTGATGCCCATCCGCTCGTCGACCGCGTCGAGAGCGCGGCCCAGTCTGCCGCGTGGTGCGGGCGCAGCGGTGCCGGCGGCCCCGGCGGTGTCAGTGGCCTGGGCGGCGTTGGTGGGTTCGGCGGGAGTCGGCTGGGACGGCTTGTCGGCGGTCATCGCTCCTCCTTGCGGCTGCCGCGGTGTTCGAGTTCGCGCAGGGTGTGCGGGGGACGCAGCCGGCGGGCCAGCCACAGCCCGCCGCCGGCCGCGGCCACCGCCAGGCCGAGCAGTACGGCGTCGCCGCCGTCGGAGATGCCGCGGGCGGGCTTGAACTCGTCCAGGACCGTGCTGGTGCCGGTGTCGGTGCCGGTCGCGTACTGCCCGGCCCTCGGGGCCGAGGGCAGCTTCCCGCCGAGCGAGTCCAGCAGCAGAACCCTGGCCTGCCGGGTGGCGGCCGCGCTGTCGCCGGGGCGCTCGATCAGGCCCAGGGCCTGGCGCGCGAGTGTCAGGTTGACGCCCTGCTTGTCCGGGGCGGCCAGGGCGTCGTCGATGCGCTCGGCGACGCGTGCGTCTCCGGCGTCGTTGGCGATCAGGGCGATGGTCTGCTCGACCAGCACCGCCGACTCCATGCTTTCCTCCTCGTCGGCCCGGGCCAGGCCGGGGGCCGCGACGGTGAGGAGCAGGGCCGTCGCGGCGCCGGCCAGCGCCGTGGCGTACCGCGCGGCCCGCGAGTGCGCCCGCGGGCCGGGGTGCGGGCTGTGGTCATTCATGACGCCTTCCTTCCGCGCCGCGGGAGTGCGGCGCCGCTTGTCGATCACACAGTGGTGCGGACCGGTCCGGTGCGTGAGGGGCGACCCGCCGGGCAGCGGTTTCTTCACCCCGCCGGGCGGGGGCCTGCCGGGCCGCCGCGGGGGTGCGGCCGGAGCGGGCGACCAGTGCCAGGGAGGCCACGACGAGCGCGTCGCCGCCCAGCGCGGCCGGGGTGAGGCCCTCGCCCAGGACGACGGCCCCCAGCACCACGCCGACCACCGGGACCAGCAGGGTCCAGGCGGCGACCGCGGTCAGCGGGGCGCGGCGCAGTTCGGCGAACCACAGCACGTACGGGAATGCCGTGCCGGCCAGCGCCAGCACGGCCAGCGCGGTCACCAGCCGGGGTGTCCAGGAGATGTGCGGGGGGCCCTCGGCCAGCGCGGCGGCAACGGCCAGGGCCGCGCCGCCCAGCAGGAACTGCCCGGCGCCCAGCGCCAGCAGGTCCACTTCGGCCAGCCGGCGGGCCAGCAGCGACCCGGCGGCGATCGCGGCGGCCGCGGTCAGCGCCAGGCCCGCCCCGCGCCCCGCGCCGGACGGCGCCGCCACCATGACCAGTCCGCCGAACCCGAGCGCGACGCCGGCCACCTCGGCCCACCGGGGCCGTTCCCCGAACAGCCACCAGGCCGGCAGCACTACCAGCAGTGGCTGGGCGTTGGCCAGCACGGACGCCACCCCGGTCGTGGTCCCACTCGCCGCGGCGACCATGGCTGCGAACGCGATGGTGACGTTCACCAGGGCCAGCAGGCCGATCAACGACCAGGTTTCGGCGCCGTGGATGCGTACTCGGGTGCGGCGGCGGTGCGCCGTGAAGGCCGCGGCGGCCAGCAGCGCCGCCCCCGCCAGCAGGGCGCGCAGCGCCGCGAACCACAACGGTGGCGCGTCCCGCAGCCCCCACGAGATCAGCAGGAAGCATGTTCCCCACGCCACGGCGATGGCCAGCATCCGCACCGGGCGCGGCCGGCCGGACCCCGGCGCGGGCGGCAGCGCGGTCACCATGACGGCCGCCCGGTCACGGTGCACGGTGACGCCGCCCGCGCGGGCGGCGCATCCCGACCCGTCGGTGCCCCGGCCGCAGCCGGATCCAGCCGCAGCAGCCACCTCAGCGCATGGCCGGCCCCGCGCCCTGAACCCTCTACGGGCCGTGACCGGCTCGCGCGCTGCCGAGCGGCCCCGACGGCCCGCTCGGCCCGCTGCGGCGGGGACGTGAGGCCGCCCGCCCGCAGCGACCACAGAACGCCGGCCGTTGCCAGGCCGAAGAGACCGCAAAGCAGCGCACCATACGCCGCGACGAGGCCGCCGAGCGCTGTCCGTGAGACAGCTGCACTGCCGCGTGAGCCGCTGATCCGGCCGCTGACCACCAGCCTCAGCCGGTGCGTGTCGGCGGCGCGTACCGCGGCTACGCGGGTGGGGCCGGCGGAGCCATCCCGCTCCCCTCCTGCGGCGTGCCCGTCGGCGGGTGCGAAGGCAAAAACGAGGAGCACGGTGAACGACAGCGCGGCCAGGGCGGTCCAGACGGCGAAACGGTGACGGGTCATGGCGTCCTCGCAAGCTCCGAAGGGGATTCCCAGGCACCGCCCCGGTGGCGGCGAGGGACCGCACCACCGACCGGGCGGTCAGCGGCGGCGCCGAACACCCACCCGCCCTGGGGGAAGCCCGCGGCGGGCCGTACCGCGCCCCGGAACTTCCTTCGGGGCGCGGTAACGAGTGGTTCAGCGCTTGGTGAGGGTGGGGCCGCCCTCGCGCAGTACCTGCAGGCGGCGTTGGTACTCGTCCTCGTCGATCTCCCCACGGGCGAACCGGTCGGCGAGCACCTGCTCGGGCGAGGCGGTCGCCGGAGGCGAGGCGGGGCCGGTGCTGTCCTGGCCGCGCCCGAGGGAGCGGAAGAGGAGGATGAAGGCGGTGATGATCAGCCCCCAGAACACGAGCATGCCGAGCGACATCCCGAACCATCCCCATCCGCCGATGTTGTGGTCGTACCAAAACATCATCGTGATCACTTTCCCGAGGGTTAAGACCCGAAGGTCCTTAGCGGCCGCGGCGGTGTGTCGCGGGTACCCCTACACGCTCCCTCCGCATCTGCCCGGGGGCCCATGGGCCGGTCGGCCCTCTGGCGGGGACGGTGGACCCCTACCTGGTGGGGGTTCCCGGGCGGAGGGTGGCAGACACAGCGTTCCACGAAGTGGATTAGGAGTCAGCCATGAATCTGGCGGACTGGGTGGTCGTCCTCGTCTCCGCCGTGCTGCTCGCAGTCCTGGGCTGGTTCTTCTTCGGTCCGCGCCGGGCACGGGCGGCCGAGATGACCGGCGGGGTGCAGCGCGTCGCGGTGAGGGTGCGTGGTGGCTACAGCCCCGATGTGATCCGGCTCAAGCAGGGCGTCGCGGCCGAGCTGGTCTTCGACCGGCAGGAGTCCGGGGACTGCACCTCCCGGGTGGTCTTCCCCGATCTGCGCCTCAGCGCGGCACTGCCGGCGTACGAGCGCACCACGGTCCGGTTCACCCCGGAGCGTGCGGGGTCGTTCGGCTTCGCCTGCGGGATGAACATGATCCACGGCACGGTGCTGGTGGAGGCCGCCGACGCAGTGACGGGTACGGCCGGGGCACCGCCTGCGGGGGCTCCCCCCGCGGCCGCGCAGCTGGCCGCGCCACCGAGTGAGGGGCAGGCCGCGCAGGCGGAGGCGGCGCAGGCCTCCGAGCGGCGGGCGGAGATCCGGGATCTGGCGCGGCGGGTGGCGTTCGGTGCGGTGCTGACCGCGCCGGTGCTGTTCGCGGTGATGGCCGACTCGCTGTTCCACGCCGGCTGGGTGCCCGCCTGGATGCTCAACCACTGGCTGCAGCTGGCGCTGATCACCCCCGTGATGCTCTACACCGGGTGGCCGATCCACCGCACCGGCTGGCTGACCCTGATCCACCGCGCCGCGGACATGAACTCGCTGATCACGCTGGGCACGGTGGCCGCGTACGGCTACAGCCTGCTGGTCACTCTCACCCCCGGCCTGCTGCCGCAGGACGTGCGCGAGGTGTACTTCGAGGCGGTCGGGGTCATCCTGACCCTGATCCTGCTGGGCCGGCTGCTGGAGGCGAAGGCCAAGGCCGGCACCGGCGAGGCGATCCGCGCCCTGCTGGGGCTGCAGGCCCGTACCGCCCGCGTGATACGCGACGGGGTTGAGGCCGAGATCCCGGTCGAGGACGTGCTGGTCGGCGACGAGGTGATCATCCGGCCCGGCGAGAAGGTCCCGGTGGACGCCGAGGTGCTCTCCGGGTCCTCGGCGGTGGACGAGTCCATGGTCACCGGCGAGCCGATGCCGGCCACCAAGCGCGCCGGGGACACCGTGATCGGTGCGACCGTCAACGGCACCGGTTCCCTGCGGGTGCGGGCGGCCAAGGTCGGCTCCGACACGATGCTGGCCCAGATCGTCCGCCTGGTGCAGCAGGCCCAGGCGTCCAAGGCGCCGATCCAGCGGCTGGCGGACGCCACCTCGGCCTACTTCGTGCCCGCCGTCATCGCGATCGCGATCGCCACCTTCGCCATCTGGTTCACCCTCGGGACGTCCCCTGCGCTGACCCTGGCCCTGGTCTCCGCGGTCGCGGTACTGATCATCGCCTGCCCCTGCGCGCTGGGCCTGGCCACCCCGATGTCCATCATGGTCGGCACCGGCAAGGGCGCCCGCGCCGGGATCCTCATCCGGTCCGCCGAAGCGCTGGAGACGGCGCACAAGCTGGACACCGTCGTCCTGGACAAGACCGGCACCATCACCGCCGGCACCCCGGTCCTGACCGACGTCCGCCCGGCCGACGGCGTCACCGAGGACGAACTGCTCGCCCTGGTCGCCGCGGCCGAACGCGACAGCGAACACCCGCTGGCCGCCGCCATCGTGGCCGGCGCCCGAGCTCGTGGGCTGGACCTGCCGGCGGTGAGCGGTTTCGACTCGGTGACCGGCAAGGGCGTGCAGGCCACCGCAGGCGGCCGGGCCGTCCTGGTCGGCAACACCCGGCTGCTGGCCGACGTCGGCATCGACACCACCGCCCTCGATCCACTGGCCGCCGAGCTGTCCGCGCAGGGCAAGACCCCGGTGCTGGCCGCCGTCGACGGCCGTCCGGCCGGGGTGCTCGCGGTCGCCGACACGGTCAAGGACGACTCCGCCGCCGCCATCGCCGCCCTGCACGAGATGGGCGTACAGGTGGTCATGCTCACCGGCGACAACCGGCGCACCGCCGCCGCCATCGCCACCCAGGTCGGTATCGACCGCGCCCTCGCCGAAGTGCTCCCGGAGCACAAGGCCGACGCCATCCGCCGTCTGCAGACGGAAGGCCGCCGCGTGGGCATGGTGGGCGACGGCATCAACGACGCCCCCGCGCTGGCCGCCGCCGACGTCGGGCTGGCCATCGGCACCGGCACGGACGTGGCCATCGAGGCCGCCGACATCACCCTCATCTCCGGCTCGCTCACCGGCGTCGTCACCGCGATCCGGCTGTCGCGGGCCACCATGCGCAACATCCGGCAGAACCTGTTCTTCGCCCTGATCTACAACGCGGTCGGCATCCCGGTCGCCGCCGGCGTCCTCTACCCCTGGCTCGGCATCCGGCTCAGCCCCATCATCGCAGCCGCCGCGATGGCCCTGTCCTCCCTGTCGGTGGTCGCCAACGCCAACCGGCTCCGCCGCTGGCACCCGGCCCCACTGCCTGTCGCCACCCCCGCCGCCGTCACGCCACGCGTCGAGGTCCCGGACGAGCACGCCCCCGTCCCCAGGACGACACCACCCACGACTCCGCAGGAGACCGCCATGCACCTCCACCGCCACCACACCCCCGACGAGCCCCTCCCCGAGCCGCTGAAGGATCCCGTGTGCGGGATGCCGGTCACCCCCGAGGGCGCCGCCGAGCACCGGGAGCTGGACGGACACACGTACTACCTCTGCTCCACCCAGTGCGCGACCGCCTTCGACGCCGATCCCCACCGCTACACCGCCCCCACCCACCAGAGCCCGTCCTGACCGGCCGGCGCCGTAACCGGCCCTCGGCCCGGCACGGCGTGGGCGCACCAGCGACGCGAGGAAGAGACCGCCATGACCAAACAAGCCGAACCGCCGCCCCCGGGGGACCGCCCGACGCCGACCGCGCCGCCGCCTCCGCCCGCCTGGCGGCACTGGCTGTGGCCGCTGGCCATCCTGCTCGCCGTCGGCATGTGGACGGTGCTGCCCGGACTACGCTCCAGCGAGCCGGTGAAGATGGACCTGACCTACTCCAAGTTCCTCACCGACGTCGACGCCGGCAAGGTCAAGACCGTCACCATCAAGACCGACGGGAAGGCGACCGGCACGCTCACCAACGGGCACCGCTTCACCACCGTGGTTCCCGTCCAGCTGGCCGGCGACCAGCTGCTGAACCGGCTGGAGAAGGAGAAGGTGGCGGTGACCGCCACCCCGCCGTCGACCTCGGCGTCCTTCGGCTCCCAGGTGCTGTCCTGGATCCTGCTGCTGGGCCCGTTCCTGCTCATCATCTGGTTCTGGCGGCGGATGTCGAAGGGCGCCATGGGCCAGATGCACGGTGCGCTCGGCGGTGTCGGCAAGTCCAAGGCCAAGGTGTTCGACGCCGAACGGCCCGAAACCACGTTCACCGATGTCGCCGGCTACGAGGGCGCCAAGGCCGAGATCGCCGAGGTCGTCGACTTCCTGCGCAGGCCCGAACGCTACCGCCGCGCCGGGGCCATGGCACCGCGCGGGGTGCTGATGATCGGCCCGCCCGGCACCGGCAAGACGCTGCTGGCCCGCGCGGTCGCCGGCGAGGCGGACGTGCCGTTCCTGTCGGTGGCCGGCTCCAGTTTCGTGGAGATGTACGTCGGGGTGGGCGCCGCCCGGGTGCGGGACCTGTTCGCCGAGGCCCGCAAACGCGCGCCCGCGATCGTCTTCGTCGACGAGATCGACGCCCTCGGCGGGCGCCGCGCCGGCGGTGGCGCCCTCGTGTCCAACGACGAACGCGAGCAGACCCTCAACCAGCTGCTGTCGGAGATGGACGGCTTCGAAGGCGCCGAGGGTATCGTGGTGCTCGCCGCCACCAACCGGCCCGAGGTCCTGGACCCCGCCCTGCTGCGGCCCGGCCGCTTCGACCGGCAGGTGACCATCCCGCTGCCCACCCTGGCCGAACGCGCCGCGATCCTGGCCGTGCACTGCCAGGACAAGCAACTCGGCAAGGACGTCGACCTCGACGTGGTGGCGCGGGGCACCCCCGGCTTCTCCGGCGCGGACCTGGCCAACCTGGCCAACGAGGCCGCCATCGTCGCCGTACGCGACGAGCGCGAGGTGCTCACCAAGGACGACTTCGACGCCGCCCGCGACCGCATCCTGCTGGGACGGCGTGAGGGCTCCAACGTGCTGCTGCCCGCCGAGAAGCACGCGGTGGCCGTCCACGAGGCCGGCCACGCCCTGGTCGCCGCCCTGTCGCCGACCGCGGACCCAGTCGCCAAGGTCACCATCCTGCCCGCCGGGCAGGCCCTCGGCGTCACCCAGCAACTCCCGCTCGTCGAACGGCACCTGTACGGCGAGGACTACCTCACCCAGACCCTCGCCGTACGGCTCGGCGGGCGCGCGGCCGAACTCGTCGAGCTCGGCCAGGGCTCCACCGGAGCCGCGAACGACCTGGCCGGGGCGACCGAGCTGGCCACCAAGATGGTCCGCGAGTTCGGGCTGTCGCCCGCGCTCGGCCCGGTCGGCTACCCGCAGGGCGGCTCGGTGTTCCTGGGCAGCGGCGGGGCTGCCATGTCCAGCCGCCCGTTCGCCGAGGCCACCCAGGCCGCCGTCGACGCCGAGGTCGCCCGCCTGCTGCGCGAGGCCGAGCAGCAGGCCACCGACCTCCTGACAAGCCACCGCGACCAGCTGCGCGAGCTGGCCGGACTGCTGCTGGAACGGGAGACCGTCGACGGCTTTGCGGTCTACGACCTGCTGGGCACCCACCCGCCGACCGAGCAGAGCGCCGGGGCGACCATCGCGCCCCGCCGCGTCAGTGTCCTCAAGGAACCCGCCGCGCGGCACAGCGAGCGCGCCGCCGCCCACACCGCCGACGGCCAGGACCGGCCCGGTCACGGCGCGGGCGGCCGGCACCCGAACGGCGCGCCGTGACCAGCCGGGACACCGGCCGACCCGTCTCGATCGACGCGGCCCTCCCCCTGGTCGCGGCGAACGCGAGCGCCGCCGCCACCCGCACCCGGTCCCGGCACCCCGCACCGGTCGCTGCCAACCCAACCGACGAACAGCAAGGAAGGTGAGCACCGATGCTGCAGACCGTGGATGTCGGCCGCAGGAGCCTGGACACCTACCGCACCGTGACCGGAGAGGCGGTCGTGGACGAACTGCGGGCGCTGGCCGCGCCACTTGACGGGGCGCGGGTGCTGCACGTCAACGCCACCGGCTACGGCGGCGGGGTGGCGGAGATCCTGCGCTCCGAAGTGCCGCTGCTGCGCGACCTGGGCGTGGTCGCCGACTGGAAGACCATCACCGCCGAGCCCGGCTTCTTCGAGGTCACCAAGGCCGTCCACAACGGCCTGCAGGGCGATGCGCGCGGCGTCACCGACACCCAGTGGCAGCTGTACGACACCGCCTCCGCCCAGATCGCCGCCCAACTGGAGGAGTCCTACGACGTGGTGGTCGTCCACGACCCGCAGCCGCTGGCCCTGCCACACCTACGCGGCCGCGGTGACGCCAAGTGGGTGTGGCGCTGCCACATCGACAGCTCCCAGCCCAACCCGCAGGTCTGGGACCGGCTGCGGCCGCTGCTCGCCGCCTACGACGCCGCCGTGTTCACCCTCGGCGCGTTCGTCCCACCCGATGTCCCGGTGGACCGGGTGGAGATCATTCCGCCGGCGATCGACCCGCTCAGCCCGAAGAACATGCCCATCACCGACGCCTTCGCCACCGGGGTCCTCGACTGGATCGGCGTGGACACCGCCCGCCCGCTGCTGGTGCAGGTCTCCCGCTTCGACCCCTGGAAGGACCCGCTCGGCGTCATCGCCGCCTACCGCACCGTCAAGAAGCAGGTGCCCGGCGTGCAGCTGGCTTTGGTCGGCTCGATGGCCCTGGACGACCCGGAGGGCTGGCGCGTCTACCGGCAGATCACCGCCGCCGCGGCCGACGACCCGGACATCCTGCTGTTCACCAACCTCACCGGGGTCGGCAACATCGAGGTCAACGCCTTCCAGCGCCGTGCCGACGTGGTCATCCAGAAGTCGCTGCGGGAAGGCTTCGGCCTGGTGGTCTCCGAAGCCACCTGGAAGGGCACCCCGGTGGTTGCCGGACGGGCCGGCGGCATCCCGCTGCAGCTGCCCGACCAGGTCGGCGGCCACCTCGTCGACACCCCCGACCAGTGCGCCCAGGCCGTCCTCGGCCTGCTCGCCGACCCCGCGGCCGCCCGACGCCTGGCCGCCGCCGGGAGGGAGCTGGTGCGCGAGCGGTTCCTGCTGCCCCGGCTGATCGGCGACGAACTGCGGCTGCTGTCCAGTCTGCTCGGCCACACCCCCGCCGCACCCCGGGCCCTGGCCGCCGCGGGCACCGCAGGCGAGGACCGCGACCCGGTGTGCGGCATGCGCGTGGACGGCGCCGGCACCCGCCCCACCCGCTACCGGGAGAGGGAGTTCAAGTTCTGCTCCCCCTCCTGCGCCCGCCAGTTCGCCGCCGACCCGGAGCTGTTCTGGCGCGCCGTGACCCGAGCGGTCCGCGGCACCGCCCCCACCGGCTGAACGGACCGAGGAGCAGACCATGCCCGAGCTGCGGCAGGACCCCTTCACCCGCGACTGGGTGGCCATCACACCCGGCCGCGAAGACCGCCCGCGCCCCATGCCCCGGCCGGCCGCAACACCCCGGCGCTCCGCAGGCCCCGATCCGGCCTGCCCCTTCTGCCCGGGCCACGAGGACGCCACCCCGCCCGAGATCTGGCGTCTGCCCGCCCCTGCCGGAAGGGCGGGGGCGGACTGGGCGGTACGCGTCGTGCCCAACCGCTACCCCGTCCTCGCCGACAGCGGCCATCCTGCCCGCCACCACACCACCGGCCTGCACACCTGGGCCGACGGCATCGGCAGCCACGAGGTCGTCATCGAATCCCCGGCCCACGGCTGGGACCTCGCGGACGGCGACGACAGTGCCGTCGCCGACATTCTGCGCACCTACCGCACCCGCACCCTCGCCCTGCGCGACCATGGGCCCGGCCTGGTCCTGCCCTTCCGCAACCACGGAGCCGCCGCCGGCACCTCCCTGCCCCACCCGCACTCCCAGATCGTCGCCACCCCCATCGTGCCCCTGCGCTTCCGCCACCTGTTCGACATCGCCCGCGCCCACTACGACGACACCGGCCGCTGCCTGTATGTCGACCACACCGCCGCCGAACTCGCCGACGGCCGACGGATCGTGGCCACAACGGAGCACGTCATCGCCCTGGCCCCGTACGCCCCCCGCACCCCGTACGAAGTCTGGCTCGTGCCCCGCCGCCACCAGGCGTCCTTCGCCGACGCCCCCGACGAGACCCTGGAGCACACTGCCGCCCTGCTGCGCCGCGTCCTGGCGGCCCTGCGCGACCTGCTCGGCGACATCCCCTACAACTACGCCCTGATCAGCGCCCCCAACGGGGAGGAGACCACCACGTACTTCGCCTGGCACCTGCAGATCGCCCCGCGCCTGGCCGAGCCCGCCGGCTTCGAACTCGGCACCGGCATGGCCGTCAACCCCGTCCCGCCCGAACACGCCGCCGCCCGCCTGCGCGACGTCCTCACCGCACGCCCTGCCCCCGACACCCCCCTCCAGCACCACGCCCGCCACCGCCCGGCCGGCAGGCGGCCATGAAGCACACCCGCGGCGCAGCCGCCGGCCTCCCGATGCACGGGCAGAGCGCCGGGCACGACCCGGCCCGGCGCCCGCCGCCGGCCACCAAACCGCAGGCGGCCAGGCCCCGGCGGTGGCCGAGGTGGGCCTGGTGGACCGGCGCGGTCGTGGTCCTCGCCCTCGCCGTGGCAGCGGCCGCCTCGCACCGCCACGAACTGGCCGGCGCCTCCCACCTCCTCGCCCACGTCAGCGGTCCGGGACTGGCGGCGGCCGTCGCCTTCGAGGCGGCCTCGTTCGTCTTTCTCGCCGCCCTCCAGCGGTGGCTGCTGCGCAGCGCCGGAGGACGGCTGGGACTGGGCACCATAACGGGGATCGTGGTCGCCGCCAACGCGATGGCGGGCACGCTCCCGGGCGGCAGTGCCCTGTCGGTGGCGTGGACCGTCCGCCAGCTGCGCCGACGGGGCATCGCCCTGGCGCTCGCCACCGCCGTGCTGATCGCCGCCGGGGCCCTGTCCGCCCTGGCCCTCGCGCTGCTTGTGGCGCTCGGCGCGCTGGCCGCCGATCCCGCCGGCCCCGCCCCGGGGCTGCGTATCGCGCTCCTGGCGTCCGCGGCGGCGCTCGCCGCCGCGATCGTGCTGGCCGTCTGCCTGATCCGGTCGGCGCGCTTCCACCGCGCCGCACGGCACGCCTGGACATACGTCACCACCCGATGGCGGACCGGCCAGCGGCTCGCGGACTTCCTCGCCGAGGTGTTCCACCAGGCCAAGACCATCCAGCCCGGTATCCGGGGCTGGGCGCGCCCCTTCGGGATGGCGCTGGGGAACTGGACGTGCGACGCCGCCGCCCTCGCCGCCGTCCTGTGGGCCCTGAACATCGGCGTGCCCTGGCGGAGCATGCTGATCGTCTACGGGCTGACCCAGATCTCCATCAGCCTGCGCCTGACCCCGGGAAGCCTCGGCATCGCCGAGGCCAGCCTGAGCACCCTGCTCGTCGTCTACGGGCTGCGCGCCGACCAGGCGATCGCCGCCGCGCTGCTCTACCGCATCGTCAGCTTCTGGACCCTCCAGCCGATCGGCTGGACGAGCTGGCTCCGCCTCACCCTCCACACCCCCCGCCCCCACCCGGACACCGGCCGCTCACGCAGGCAACCCGGCACCCCCCGGAGCCCCACCGCGCGCCCTGCCCGACACCCACATCAGCCGCCCCATCCGCACGCATCGACAAAGGACACATCATGACCACGACGACATCAGACACACGGGCCTACCTGGCCGGGGGCGGCATCGCCTCCCTGGCCGCCGCGGTGTTCCTGATCAGGGACGCCGGACTGCGCGGGGAGAACATCCGCATCCTGGAAGAACTCCCTCTCGCCGGGGGCGCGCTGGACGGCTCCGGCGACCTGGAGCGCGGCTTCGTCGCCCGCGGCGGGCGCATGCTGGAGGACGAGGCGTACGTCTGCCTGTGGGACCTGCTGGAGAGCATCCCGACGCTGACCGACCCGGACACGACCGTCAAGGACGAGGTGTGGGAGTTCAGCCGCCAGTGGCCCTCGCACTCCGGGGCCCGCCTCATCGACCGCCACCACACCATCCTCGACGCCGCGGACCTCGGTCTCAGTGTGCGGGACCGGGCCGAACTGGTCCGCCTGCTGGCGCTCCCGGAGCACGCCATCGGCGCCCGCCGCATCGACGAGTTCTTCTCGCCTCACTTCTTCGCCACCAACTTCTGGGCCATGTGGCGCACCACGTTCGCCTTCCAGAACTGGCACAGCGCCATCGAACTCAAGCGCTACATGCTGCGCTTCGCCCAGGAACTGCCCCGCATCCACACCCTGGCCGGAGTCCGGCGCACCCGCCTGAACCAGTACGACTCCATCGTCCGCCCCGTCCAGCAGTGGCTGGCCGAGCGCGGCGTGGTCACCGAACACGGCACCACCGTCACCGACGCCGACTTCACCGAAGAGGCAGCCGGCCGCCGGATCACCGCACTCCACTTCGAGCGCGACGGCAAGCCGGGCAGCTACGCACTCGGCGACCACGACTACGCGTTCCTCACCCTCGGCTCCATGACCGCCGACGCCGCCTACGGCACCGACGACCGCGCCCCGGAACTGATCCGCGACCGGCGCGACGGGGCCTGGAGGCTGTGGGAGACCCTCGCCAGGAAGGCATCCGACTTCGGACGCCCCAACACCTTCGACGGCAACATCGACGCCAACAAGTGGGAGTCCTTCACCCTCACCCTGCGCAGCCCGCTGCTGCTGCACCGCATCCAGGACTTCTCCGGCAACGCCCCCGGCACCGGCGGGCTGATGACCTTCAAGGACTCGGCGTGGCTGATGTCCCTGGTGGTACCGCACCAGCCGTACTTCGCCGCCCAGCCCGAAGACGTCTACACCGCCTGGGGCTACGGCCTGTTCCTCGACGAGAAGGGCGACTACGTCGAGACGACGATGGCCGAGGCCACCGGCCAGGAGATCCTCACCGAACTCGTCCACCAGCTCGGCTTCGACGACGCGGCGGAGGAGATCCGCGCCACCACGACCGTGGTGCCGGTGATGATGCCCCACATCACCAGCCAGTTCGCCCCACGCAAGGTCGAGGACCGGCCACTGGTCGTACCGCGCGGCGCGAAGAACTTCGCGTTCCTGGGCCAGTACACCGAGATCCCCGAAGACGTGGTGTTCACGGTGGAGTACTCGGTGCGCGGCGCCATGCACGGCGTGTACGAACTGCTGGGCGTCGACCGGAAGATCCCCGGCATCTACCACGCGCTGACCGACCCCAAGGCCGCCCTGGACACGCTGAAGGCGGCACTTTGACAGCCCGCAGGGAGCGCCGGGGCCCCCTGCCGCGCAGGCGAGTCGCCGCTGACGCAGCCACCCGGCACGCCGCGGCGGGAACTCGACTGCTGCCAGGAGGAGCGCACCACGGACGCGGTGCACCGCCGGTTCGCCGACGACGCGACGGTGATCATCCCGCGGGTGCACTGGCCGTGCACGACCCGCCGGGCGCTGACCATGGACCTCGTCGAGGGGCAGCAGCCTGCTCGCGGGCTGACACCCCGTCGGCGGGAAGGCGCCGCAACTCGGTCTCCCGCCGGCCGCCGCGGCCCACGCGGGGGGCCGCGCGGCCCCCGCGGGCAGGGACTCCCGGCCCACGACACAGCCGGTCGGCCCCTGCCCGCCGAGCCCGCACCCGGAGGAGGCTGACCAGTGTCCCGCCCATACCGGGCGGGAGTATCCCGGCACTCGGTGACGGGGCCGGTGGAGGAGGTCCGCCATGACCAGCCACAACGCACCGCTGTCCGCGCCCGGCTGGCGCACCGTGAACATCACCCCGGCCGAGCGCGTCGGCCGCGTCGTCGTCGGACTCGCCGGGATCCTCGCCGGTCTCGTCCTGCTCGTCGGCGCCGGTTCGGTGCTGGCCGTCGTCCTGGAGGCGCTGCTCGTCGCCGCCGGGCTCGACCTGCTGGTCACCGGCGCGCTCGGGCACTGCCCGCTGTACGCCAGGCTCGGCCACACGCCCACGTCCCTGCGCGGTCAGCGATGAGCACCCACGACGGCCACCGCCCCACCCCGGACCTGTCCAAACCGCCAGACTCCCACGGCGCCCACGGGAATCACGGCGGTCACGGCTGGATGATGCTCGCCTGCTGCATCCCGATGATCCTCATCGCCGTCGCCCTGGTCGCCACCGGCGTCGTCGGCGTCGGCTGGCTCCTCGTGGCGTTCACCTGCGTGGCCCTGATGGCGCTGATCATGCGGGCCACGAGCGGCGGCGACGGCGGACACCACTGACGGGCCGCGGAGACCGCGATGACCGGGCTAGCCGTCCTGTTCGGCGCGCTGCTGCTGGCGGGCGCCGTTTACGACACGGCCCACATGCTCGCCGCTGGGGTGCGGCGGGCGGCCCGGGAGGTCGCCGAGCGCCGACTGGTCGCACTGCGGCTGCACGGGCGGATCGACGCCGCCACCTACCGCCACCGCATGGCCGCCCTCGCCCGCGGGCACCGCACGAGCCCAACAAGGCCGGAACGGCCGGAACGGAGGACTTGATGGCCGATGCCGCATCCGGCCTGTGGGGCCCGGGCCGGCACCGTCCAAGCCCCCAGGCCGAGGAAGGTGATGTCCATGCGGGGCGTACCGCACCCATGACAGCCCCGGTCGCTCAGCTCACCCGGGTCCGTGAGATCGCCACGGTGCTGTGGGCCGGCGGGCTCACCTGGCTGGTCGACGCTGTGGGCCTGCGTGTCACTGCGCTGCCGCACCGTATGCGCCCTCGGGCCGCGGCCGTGCGAGCACCACGCGGCCATGGACCAGCCCCTGCCGCAGCGCCTCCGCCTGGTCCTGGAACGGCTGGGGCCCACCTTCGTCAAGGCCGGCCAAATGCTCGCGCTGCGCCCCGACTACCTGCCCGCCGCCTACGCCGAGGCCCTGCGCGGCCTGTACGCCGACGTGCCGCCGTTTCCGGCCGGCCAGGCGGCCCAGGTTGTCACGGAGGAGCTGGGCCGTACCTCGCAGGAGGCGTTCACGGACTTCGAGCCGGAGCCGTTCGCCGCCGCGTCGCGCTGCCCGACGGCACGGCGGTGGCGGTAGCGGTGGCGGTGAAGGTGCAGCGGCCCGGGGCGGCCCGGCAGGTGCAGGCCGATCTGGCGCTGCTGCGCCGGCTGGCGCGGCGCAGCCCGACGGCGCGGCGCAGCCCGACGGCGCGGCAATTCCGCCCGGCCGACGCCGTCGACGAACTGGCCGAGTGGACGCTGCGGGAACTCGACTTCCAACAGGAAGCCCGCACCGCGCGGGCGCTGCGCCGTTACTTCGCCGATGACGACACGGTGGTCATCCCGCGGGTGCACGAGCCGTGGACGACGCGCCGGGTGCTGACCACATGGACCTCGTCGAGGGGCAGCCGCCGGCGCCCGCCGCCGAGCTGCGGCGCACCGGGCTGGACCCGCAGAGGGTCCTTCAGACCGGGGCGCGGGCCGTGCTGCGGCAGATCTTCGAGTTCGGGCTGTTCCATGCCGACCCCCACCCGGGCAACCTGCTCGTCCTGCCCGGGAGCGGGTCGCCTTCCTCGACTTCGGCATGTTCGGGCGGGTGGACCGCCGTCAGCGCCACCGGATGGGCATCATGCTGTGGGCGCTGACCGACGGCGGCTACGACGCCGCGGTCGGTCAGCTGCTGCACCTGTCCGAACGGCGCCCCGGAGCCGACGTGCCGGACTTCCGGCGCGCTGTCGCCGACCTCGTCGAGGACTGGTACGGCCACGCGGCCCGAGAATACTCGGTGGCCCGGCTGATGCTGGCCGAACTCGGCGCGGGCGCGGCCCACGGCGTCGTCTTCCCGCGCGAGCTGATGCTCCTTGCTCGCACCCTGCTCACCCTGGAATCCACCGGCGCGCTCATCGACCCCGACACCACCCTCGCCGACCTGAGCCGCGCGGTGCTGCCCGACCTCAAGCGCATCCTGCTCCCCACCACCGCCACGCTCGCCCACACCTGGGCCGACACCCGCCTGGACCGCTCGCCCTCGACCTCGACCTCCCCTACGTGCTCCAGCACCTCGACGACCTGCTCCCCACCCCCGCCCGGACCGACCCGCCCCCATCACGGCCGCCGCTGCTCGCGCTCCTGGCCGCCGGGGCCGCCGGAGCCGCACTGGCCCGCCTCGTACGCGGACGAGACGGCGGCTGACGGGCCGAGCGTGGCCCCAGGCACAGTGCACCCGCCGATTCCCCGCCCGGGCCCCCGGGCACAGCGCACCAGCGATTCCCCGCCCGGCCCGAGGCCCCCGGCGGATCGGCGGCCCGCCGCCCGTGAGAGGGGACAATCCGTCCTATGCTCGCCGTCAGCTGGGACACCGTCCGCATGTTCCTGCACATCCTCGCCGCCACTGTCTGGGTCGGCGGCCAGCTCACCCTGGCCGCCCTCGTCCCCGCGCTGCGCGGACTCGGCACCCAGGTGACCCGCGCCGCGGCCCGTCGGTTCAACCAGGTCGCCTGGCCGGCCTTCGCCGTACTGGTGGCCACCGGCGCCTGGAACATCGCCGCCGAGCAGGACAAGATCACCGGCAGCTACCGGACCACGCTGATCATCAAGCTGGTCGTCGTGGCGGCCTCCGGCATCACCGCCTTCCTGCACGCCCGGGCCCGCCACGCCGCCTCCCTCGCCGTCTTCGGCGCCCTGACCGGCCTCACGGCGCTCGGTGCGCTCTTCCTCGGCACCCTGCTCGCCGGCTGAAGAGCGCCCGCAGGTACCGGCTCTGGCCGGGCGGGGCCGAACGGCCCCGGGCACAGGGGCCCACCGGTCCGCGGCCCGGCCGGTCGGCCCCTGCCCGAACGACCGTGCGCGAGGGCAGGCTCGTCAGTAGCCACCGGTACCCGGTGGAGGTAACCAGGGGATCCCGCTCGAGATCCCGCAGGAGGGGCGAGAGGAGGGCGTCATGAACAACCGGAACGTCCCGCTGTACGTCATCGTCCTGGCGACCGCCGCCGTGGGGTTGCTGGCGCTCGGCATAGCGCAGCACATGCTGATCTTCTTCGGCCTCGTGGCCGTCGCCTGCTTCTTCCTGATGCGTGGCATGCACGGCCGCCAGGGCGGCCACAAAGGCTCCGGCCAGAAGCACTCCGACCGCCCCCACAAGCACCTCTGATCACCGGCCATCCGCCGGTGGGACCGCGCAGGAGACGGGAGGCCGTGATGATCACGGTCATAGTCATGGCGATCGGCGTGGTGCTGCTGTCGATCGGCGTGGCGCTGCTGTCGGGCATCGTCCCCGACGCCGTGCGCCTGCTCACCCTCCGAGGCCGCCGCAGCCCGGGCCCGGCCCGGTTGCGGGATCGGCTGGCGGCCCGAGCCGCCGGCGAAACCACGGCGGCCGCTGAGGCCGAGGAACGGGCGCTGGCCCGGCGGTTGCTGGCCGGGCGGCTCGCCCCGGTCTCCTACCGCAACCGGATGGACACCCTCGCCCACCGCACCCCGCAACCCCACGGAGGACCTGATGGCTGACGCCGCGTACGGCCTGTGGCCGCTGGTGGTGCTCAACACGGCGCTGTTCATCGCGTTCGCGGTGAGTTTCTTCCACCCGAAGTCCAAGCGGGACTGGCGGGCGATGGGCGCCTACAGCGCGTTCCTGGTGGCGCTGTTCACCGAGATGTACGGCACCCCGCTGACGATCTACCTGCTGGGCAGCTGGCTCGGTTCCCGCTTCCCGCTGCTGAAGGACACCCACGCCGGCGGGCACCTGTGGAACGACCTGATCGGCTGGAAGTACGACCCGCACGTGAGCCCGTTCCACCTGGCCAGCTACGTGGCCATAGGCGCCGGGTTCTGGCTGATCGCCGCCGCCTGGAAGGTGCTGCACGACGCCGCCCAGCACGAGCGCCTGGCCACCACGGGACCGTACGCCCACGTGCGGCACCCGCAGTACGACGGCTTCCTGCTCATCATGATCGGGTTCCTGCTGCAGTGGCCCACCATCCCCACCCTGGTCATGTTCCCGGTGCTCGTATACGTGTACGCCCGCCTCGCCCGCGGCGAAGAACGCGAAGTGGCCAAGGAGTTCGGCGCCGACTGGGACGCCTACGCCGCCCACACCCCCGCCTTCTGGCCCCGCCGCCGGCATGGACGAGGCCCCGTCGCCCCACCAAGCGGCACCAACACCGCCGTCGGGCACCGGCCCGCGCGGCCGGCGGACGACGGACGTCCCCGCCGCTCCAGCGCCCCCGGGAGGCCCCGATGACCGCAATGCCCGCCGCTCTCCAGGCGCTGATCGCGGTCGGCGTCCTTGCCGGGATCGCGCTACTGCTTGTCGTACTGGCTGCGGCCGAACGCCGCCGCCCAACTCACGCGGACGGCAACGGAGGTGACAGGCATGAACGGCCCTCCCATCGCGCTGTGGGTCATGGTCGTGGTGGCCGGCCTCGCTGATCTGCTGGCCCTGCCCGCCGCGATCTGGTGGACCGAGCTGCGACGGCCGGACGGCCACCGCCCGGCCGAGCCCCCTGCCGCACCGAAGCCGGCGACACCGCAGCGCAACCGCCGCGGCCGGGGCCGGGCCCGGCCCCATCCACCGATTAGGAGGTGACCGACATGCGCACCCTCGCCCTGGCCCTGGTGGCCGTCCAGCTGCTGACCGTCGCGGCCTGCGCCGTCCACCTGGCACGCCACCCGCGCGATCCCGCGAGACTCCCGCGCACCCTGCACCGCACCGCCGCCGTCCTCCTCACCGCTTCCCTCCTTCCGCTGCCGGCCCTGCTGGCGACCGAGGCGTCCGTGGCGGCCTGGGCGCTGTGGGGTGGCGGGTACCTCACGGCCGCCGTGGTCTGGGCCGGCGCCGACACCCTCCGGGACACCCCCGCCGCCCGGACCGCTCCCGGCGCACCCGGCGCACCCGGCGCACCCGGCGCACGATAGCCGGGCTCGACGCCCGCACGGGAAGCGCGGCGAACGCGAGCCTGATCGCCCCGGGCCGGCCGACGGGCCGGGTGGCGGCTGCGGACCGGGAACCTCCATCCGCAGCCGGTGCCGTCCCAGGCCCGACCACCGGAAACAAGGTGACCAGCTCACCCACAGCCGCCCGGATGGGGACAGCCGGGCAGCACAAGAGGGACCGCGGAGGGCGCCGGTCCGCACGCTCAGACAGCCCGTTCGGCGGGGCCGTGCCGCGAGGGCCGGAGAGTGGGGACGTGCCGGGCGATCCCGCCAACGCCGTGGCGGGCGCGGCCGGTGGCCAGGAGGGATACCACGGTGCCGGCCACGGCGTAGGCGGCCAGGGTCCACAGGGCGCCACCGGTGGCGTTGCCGGAGAAGTACATGGCGTTGCGGACCGCGGTGGTGCCGGCGCCGGGGGCAGGGCCTGCCCGATGGCGCGCCAGAACCCGGGCAGCAGCGGGCCCGGGTAGGGGCCGCCGGCGCTGGGGTTGGGTCGAGGCCCTTGAATGGCGGTCCTGGTCCTAGAAGTTCCAGGACACCGTCTGGTGCACGGTGGTCAGCACGGCCAGGACCACCAGGTCGCTCACCCCCAGGAAGAGCCCGAGGCAGGCGCGTCCCCGGCGGCCGGTCTTTCGCCAGAGCGCGAGGACAGCCAGAACGATCGCGATGGGCCCGAGGACGATGTTCATCACGAGCAGGCCCAGCAGGCCGAGCACGAAGGCGGCGACGGCCATTCCGTCCGCGTCGCGGGTGCCGGTGTTCCTGCGGGCGGATGCGGTGAGCTCCATGGGTTCTGTTCCTTCGGGCGGTGTGAGGTCAGTGGTGCAGGTGGCGCACGTGGCGCACGTGGCGCCGGCGCACGGTGAAGGCGAGGAGCCAAGCGCCGATCACGGCGCCGGCGACCAGGCTGACCGGGACGGGGAGGTGTGCCACCGAACCCAGCACGATCCCGAGAATCAGGAGAGCTGCGACGAGGAAGATCACGGGTCTGCCTTTCGGCTGGCGCTGTACGGGTCGGCCGTACGAGCGGCATGAGAACTGCGTGTACGTGTGTTCACTGGCTTGTCCGGTCGGTCGGGGTTTTGAGGCCGCGGGGGCGACCGCGAAGGACGCGGGGCCCGCGATCCTGGCCCCTCCTCTGGATCGCCTCACCGCCATCGTGCGACCGCCTGGCCGGGCGGGGCATGGGCCGCTCGGTACGTGTCCGGGACCGCACGGCCCCATCATTCGGCCCGGTCGGCTGCTGAGCGCCGCCCGGCCTGGGGTACTCGCCGGGTTCGGCGGGGACGAACTCCACCGGCACGAGCGTGCCTTCGGGCAGGTCGGCGTGCCTGTCGAAGGCGTCCAGCAGGACGGTCTGGGAGCAGGCCGAGGTCTCCTCGCGGCGGAAGGTCAGCCGGACCGGCTTGCCGTGTTCGGCAGTCTTCGCCTGGCGGAGCATGAGGTCGGTCTCGGAGATGACGCCGATGACCTTCTCGTACATCGACGATCGGCAGCCCGCTGATGCGGTGGTCCGCCAGCAGCCGTGCGACCTCTTCCCGGCTGACGGGCCCGGCCGGCTCCGGTGGGGATCGACGTCACGGTGCGCGACGTGGGAGAGCTCATGGGCGAGGACGCCTTCGAGTTTCGGGTTCGGCCTCGGCCTTGCTGACCGGCCCGGCTCTCACCGTCTCCACGGCCGTCGTACGCGAGCTCGGCCTGGATGTCGTCCCGCCAGGCCGGCAGGGTGGCGTCCGACCCAGCATCCGTCCACCGAGGCGGTCGGCCGTCCGGTCGTCGGCTCGTACCCGGCCTACGCCGGCGCCCAGCGCGCGGTCGATTTTCTGTCCGACAGTAAATTCGGTGGAACGCACCGCGATCATCGGTTCGGACCTGCGCATGGTGGAGACCGTGCTCGGCCGGCTCACCCGCGGCCGGGCCGCCTTGGCGGGGGCCGGCACCGGCGCCTGGTTCGGGCTGCTGGTCGGGCTGTTGCTGTCGGTGTTCGCCGCGGGCAACTACCATGTCCTGGTTCTGATGCTGAGCGTGCTGGCCTACGGCGCGGTCTTCGGTTTCGCCGGTCATGCCCTCAGCGGCGGCCGTCGCGACTTCTCCTCCCGCAGCCAGATCGTGGCCGCCCGCTACGACGTGGTCGCCGAGACCGAGGCCGCCGAGGAGGCCAGGACCGTGCTGATCAAACTGGCCTGGCGCGAAGACTGACCCGTGCCCCGCGCCGACCATGCGGGCAGGGCGGCGGACACCACCTTCCTCCTCGGCCGGCAAAGAGGGCTTCGGATACGCAGTCGCGTCACCCGAAGTGCCCACCCGACGGTCGTTGTTGTCGCCGGTTCTATCGGTCGCTGGCGAGCTGCGTCCGCCGTGCTGATGCGTCCGTGGCTTGTGCGGACGGGGCTTGTGAAGGCCACGGATTCCCCGGATCAGTCGTGAGTGACGACAGCGACCGGGCATGGCGCGTGGTGGATGGCGGCGTGGGTCACTGGACCGATGCCCGGTGCCAGGGCGGGGCGGTCCCGTCGGCGGCCCACGACCAGGAGGGCGGATCCCGACGCCACGCTCGCCATGGCCCGTGCGGCGCTGTCGAACGTGACCTCATCGATGACCCGCACCCCGGGGAACTTTTCCTGCCACGGGCGCAGCGCCGTGCCCAGTTCCTGGCCCAGCGCTCTTGCGACGGCTTCGGCGGTTTCGGGGCTCGAGGACCACAGACTGGAGGCCGGGACCGGCAGAGTCCTGCAGTGGACGGCACGCAGCGTGGTGCCGCGCCGGGCGGCGGCACCGAAGGCGAACTCCAGCACCTCCTCGCACCGCCGGCGCAGGCTCAGTCCCACGACCACACCGGTGGCCTCAGCACAGGATGCCTGCTCGTCCTGCCGCTCGTCGGCGCGGACCAGGACGACGGGCCGGTCGGCTCGCGCCACCACATGCAGACCGATGTCGCCGAGGAAGAAGCCTTTGACCGGGCCGATGCCTCGTGAGCCGAGCACCAGCATCTCGGAGGCTGCCCCGGCAGTGAGCAGCGCGGCGGTGGCATCCTGCGAGGCCAGTTCCGTGGTGAGGGGCAGGCCGGGGTGGAGCTCGCGCAGTTCACTCTCCGCATCACGCAGGATGCGGTGTGCCCAGTGGCGTTGCGTGTCCTTTCCCGGGATGTCCGCCGCCGTGGACGCAAGCGGGACCCACGCGTGGATAAGGCGCAGCGGGAGCCCGCGCCGCACAGCCTCATCTGCCGCCCAGCGTGCGGCGGACAGACTCTCCGGGGACCCGTCGAGGCCCGCGGTGACGACTGCTTCCATGGCCGGTACCTCCGTGGTGGCACGACGTCGGGGTATGGCGGACAGGCTTCCCGCATCGAACCCATGCCGCAGGAGTCACACGGGCCTGGGAACCCGGCAGCGGCTGCGGATCTCGAGGCCCGCGGTGACGACCACCACGTGGGCACGCCGCCGCGCCGCTTGCTGCCCTGGCCAGACCCGCGGGGCGCGGGGGGCTGGGCGAGCCCGTGGAGTGCTCAGGCACCCGCCTGACCAGCATCCACCGTCGGGAATCCGTCCGCATTTCCGAGCAGCACGTCCGGCAGGTATCCCTCGCCGCTGCACAGGCCCGGTCCGTGACCCCGGCACCAGATCGGTGGCAGTTCCATCCCAAAGGAAACACATGAGCCTGCGTGGACGAGGACACGGGCGCGCTACGCGTGGCACCGGGGCGGCGGCGCCTCAGCTGCGGCTGGATGAGTTGCTGGAGGACCTGCAGGCGCAGATCGCGCGGGTGCGCTCCACCCGGGACCGCGCGCACCTGGAGGGTGAGGGTCTCGGGGTCCGGCCGGTAGCGCCACGGCTGCGTGTTGCAGACCGAGGGCGCGGCCGCCGCGGCCGATGCAGGCTTCCAAGGTCGAGGCGTCAAGGGTCGCGGATCGCATGATGTCCTCCTCCCGGACTGGCGCCACAACGGCGCTGCCGTCCTTTGGGCCTGCGCCCCTTGGGGCGGTGCGGCGTAGGGCCGGTGGTCCCCCACCGGGGACCTATCAAGCCGGACGCGCCCGGCACGGAGCCCGGCCATCCCCCTGCCAGGCCCGGGCTGAACGGCCCAGGGCCGCAGGCGAGTGGGTCCCGAACGGCCCCGCGATGCCGTCTGGTCGGCCCCTGCCGTGGCCCGTGACCGGGTGTCACCGTCGGGACAGTGATGCCGATGGGAGGTGCGGTCCGATGCGCAAGGCACAGCGTACGAAGCGTACGAAGCGGCTGATGTGGCGGTGGCGGAGCAATCCGCTGCGCCGGCACGACGACATCGTTGAGGCATGGATCGTGCTGGCCGTGTGGACGGTCATGGCGCTGGGCGGCACCCTTGTCGGCGCGCTGGCGGCCCATGCCACCGACGAGTCCCTGGCGAGCCTGCGCGCCGAGCGCCACACGGTGCGGGCCGTGCTCCTCGAGAGCACCACCCGGGCTGTACCGGCGGGAGCCGGCGTGTCGACCGACGGCCGCGTTGGCGCGGAGGTCCGCTGGAGGGCGTCGGACGGCACCCCGCAAACCGGCCGGGCCCAGGTGGACGCCGGGCAGAAGGCCGGCGCGAGGGTCCTGGTCTGGACGGACACTGACGGAAAGCTCACGAAGGAGCCGCCGACCGCCACCGGGGCAGCCTTCGAGGCAGTCGTTGTGGGCGCCGGGGCCGCGTTCGCCTTCGGCGGTGTGACGTTCGCGGCCGGACGGGCCCTGCGGTGGCGGCTCGACCGGCGGCACTACGACCAGTGGGGCCGGGAGTGGGCCCTGGTCGGACCGCAGTGGCGGCGCAGGACCACGTGATCCGGGACCGGTCGGCCTGCGCACAGAGTCCGACCGGCTCTGGAGGGCGCCGCCCCGGCCGCCGGACGCCGGGAGGCGACAGGAACCGGCGCCTCAGCAGCGGCGGTGGCGCGTGATGACTGCAACGATCGGGCGGTGGCCGGGCCCGCTGCCGGATCCGGCAGGCTCAAGAGAGGGCTTCCCGGGCCGAGGAGCGCATCGCGGAAGGACGTACGTCCTGTCCGCCGAACTCCCGGGCATCGAACCGGCCGAGGACGTCGAGATCAGCGTGAGGGAAGAGGGTGCCGACGCCACCGACGGAGCGCTCCGGGCAAAGATGCAGAAACAGCACGGAGTTCCGCTACGGCACCTTCGCCCGCGCGGTCCGGCTGCCCGCCGGGGCCTGCGGCGAGGACGCGCCCGCGGCGTACAGGCACGGTGTAGTGACCATCCCGGTCCCGGTCCCCGAAACGAAGTCGGGCACGCGGCCCGGGCATGCGGCCTGAGCGAGTCGCTCCAGGGGCACTCGCTGATGCCGGGGGGCTGCTGTGGCCGCCGGGTCACAGGCGCAGGGTGCGGCGCAGGGCGGTGGTCATCTCGTCGAGCTTGGCCTCGGCCGTCTCCGGGTCGAGCCGGGCCGCGTCGAGCACGCAGTGCCGGGCGTGGTCGTCGAGCAGGCCCAGGGCGACTTCCTGCAGGGCGTGGGTGACGGCGCTGATCTGGGTGAGGATGTCGATGCAGTAGCGCTCGTCCTCGACCATGCGGGTCACCCCTCGCACCTGTCCCTCCACCCGGTGCATCCGGGCCAGGTGGTCCTCCTTGCGGCTGTGGACGCCGCCCGGTCCCGCATGCTGCGGGTCATGTCCGCCGGGGACGGTGACCATCCCGCTCACCTCCGCGCAGGGGCTGGTGAAACCGCTGCCCGTTCGGGCCGCGCACCTTTCACTCTCGGCGCCGATACCCCCACCGTGTAGGGGCCCCTCGGCCCCGGGCGGGGGCCGAGGGGCCCCTGTCCGGCCGGTTCCCGGCGGCGGGAGGGTGGCGGTGTCCGCCACGCGCGATCCCCGGGGCCCGCCCCGCGCCGTGGGAAGCGAGGAGCCCGAGGAGCCCGATGATGTCTGTACTGCGCACCTTCGGCTGGTCCTTCGGCGTGACGCTGCTGGGCCTGGGGGCGGCGCTGCTGGCCTGGGGGCCCGGCGGGCTGGCCGCGGTGGCGGTCCTCGGCGTGCTGGAGGTGTCGCTGTCGTTCGACAACGCGGTGGTCAACGCCACCGTGCTGCGCCGGATGGACGCGTTCTGGCAGCGGATGTTCCTGACCGTGGGCATCCTGATCGCGGTCTTCGGGATGCGGCTGGTCTTCCCGGTACTGGTGGTCTCGGTGACCACCAGGCTGAGCCCCGGGGCCGTCCTCGGCATGGCGATCGGCGACCCGGACTCCTACGCGGCGCACCTGGAACACGCCCACCCGGCCATCGCCGCCTTCGGCGGCATGTTCCTGCTGATGATCGCCCTGGACTTCCTCCTCGCCGAGCGGGACATCCACTGGCTGCCGCCGCTGGAACGCGCCCTGGCAAGGGCCGGCGGCCTCGACCGGCTGTCGGTCCTGGTCGCCCTGGCCGCGCTGGCGACCGCCGCCGCGACCCTGGCCGGGCCCAGCTCCTCCACCGTGCTGCTGGCCGGGACGCTGGGACTGATCGCCTACCTGGCGGTCGGCGGCCTGTCCCAGTACTTCCAGGCCCCGGCGGAGGAAGCACAGGCCGACCCGGCCCCCGCGCTCACCCGGCAACGGCCGCGCGCCATCGCCGTGGGCAAGGCCGCGTTCTTCCTGTTCCTCTACCTGGAGGTGCTGGACGCCTCGTTCTCCTTCGACGGCGTGGTCGGCGCGTTCGCCATCAGCCAGAACATCTTCCAGATCGCGCTCGGGCTGGGGATCGGCGCGATGTACATCCGGTCACTGACCGTACACTTGGTGCGTCGCGGCACCCTGGACGACTACGTCTACCTGGAGCACGGCGCGCACTACGCGATCGGCGCGCTCGCCGTCATCCTCCTCGTCACGATCAAGTACGACGTGCCGCAGGTGGTCACCGGCGGCATCGGCGTGGCACTCATCGGCGCCTCCTTCCTCTCCTCGCTCGCCCGCAACCGCCGCCGACAGAGCGGTCGGCCGGACCAGGACACGGACCGGGAAGCTGGCCCCGTACGACGCTGAGCGCCGCCCGGCAGCGAGGAAGGGACCTTCGGCCCAACGCTAAGACCCTTAGTACCCATGCGGGGTTCCCGTTGGTGGGCGAGGGTGGAGAACAAAGGGAGATCCACGGCAACGAATCCAAGAGATGTGGGAGCCGGAGATCACATCGAAACTGCTCACAGGCGTCGCGGCCGCGGTCGCCGCCGTTGCTGTTCTGCTCTGGCTCGGCGTGCCGCCGCTTGTGCTGGTGCTGCTCGCGCTCGTGGTGGCGTGCCCGCTGAGCATGGCCTTCATGCACGGCGGCCACGGCGATGGAACGAACGCCGACCACCAGCACGGGAACCACGACGGGGCCGACCTCAGGAAGAGGGGACCGCATCACCACTGACCGTCCACAGACCCGTCACGGCTGGAGGACAGGCTCCCCGTGCCTGGCGGCCGGGCGCGGGGGATGGTGGATTCAAGGCAGCCGAATCAGCGGCCCGACCCCGTCACGGTCGTGGGCCGGGAGGAAGTGAGAGGCCATGAGCAGCATCGCCCGCCGCATCGCGAACCTGTTCCGGATCAAGGCGAACAAGGCCTTGGACCGGGCCGAGGACCCGCGCGAGATCCTGGACTACTCCTACGAGCAGCAGCGGGAGCTGCTGCAGAAGGTACGGCGCGGCGTGGCGGACGTCGCCACCAGCCGCAAACGCCTCGAACTGCAGACGCGCACCCTGGAGCAGTCCGGCGGCAAGCTGCAGGACCAGGCCCAGAAGGCACTGGCCATCGGACGTGAGGACCTCGCCCGCGAGGCCGTGGGACGCCGGGCGGCGGTGACCGCGCAGATCACCGACCTGCAGGGCCAGCATGCCGCGCTGCAGGCCCAGGAGGAGAAACTCACCCTGGCCTCACAGCGTCTTGAAACCAAGGTGGATGCCTTCCGCACCCACAAGGAGACCATCAAGGCCACCTACACCGCCGCCGAGGCGCAGACCCGGATCACCGAGGCCGTCACCGGCATCGGCGAGGAGATGGGCGACGTCGGCATGGCCATCCAGCGAGCCCAGGACAAGACCGAGCAGCTCCAGGCCCGCGCCGGGGCGCTGGACGAGCTGATCGCCTCCGGCGCTCTGGAGGACGCCACCCTCCCGGCCGGCCGGGACGACATCCAGGCCGAACTCGACCGGGCCACTGCGGGCGGGGACGTCGAGCTGGAGCTGGCCCGGATGAAGCAGCAGCTCGCGCCCGCCCCCGCCGCGCCCGCCCTGGAGGACGGCAGGCCCGCGGAGGCCGGAGCCGACAAGGAGGGAT
Source organism: Streptomyces mirabilis (assembly GCF_018310535.1). NCBI lineage: Bacteria > Bacillati > Actinomycetota > Actinomycetes > Kitasatosporales > Streptomycetaceae > Streptomyces > Streptomyces mirabilis. Next base: position 112,405 of record NZ_CP074103.1, read on the forward strand.
CGTCGTGATCATGCGGATTCTCGGCGAAGGCCAGTACGAGATCGCCGACGCTCACCTGAACCAGCTCAACGAGCTGGACGCCCCGGTGCAGTCGGCCGCAGCCTCCGGCGACGAGCAGGCGTTCGCCACCGCGCTGCGGGCGCTGCTGGACACCGTACGATCCCTGGGAACCCCGCTCCCGCCCGACACGCTCGCGCCGTCCAACCTGATCCTCCCCGACGAGGACGCCACCCTCCACGAGGTGCAGGCGCTGCTGGCCGGCGAGGGCCTGATTCCGGGGTGACGGCCGTGCGCAGCCGCTTCGCTCCCGACCGGCAGCTGACCGCCCGCATGGGTGTCACGCTGTTCCTGCTCGGACTGCTGTACGTGGCGTTCGTCGCCGTGCTGATCGCGCTGCTCAAGTCGTGGATCATCGTGGTGGTCATCGCCGCCGGTCTGCTGGCCGCGCAGTACTGGTTCTCCGACCGGATCGCCCTGTTCGCGATGCACGGCCGCCTCGTCACCCCCGAGGAGGAGCCCCAGCTGCACGGGATCATCGACCGGCTGTGCGCCACCGCGGACATGCCCAAACCCCGGGTGGCGCTCTCCCGGATGGACATGCCCAACGCCTTCGCCACCGGCCGCAACGCCAACCACGCCGTCGTCTGCGTCACCACCGGCCTGCAGCGCCGCCTGGAACCCGACGAGCTGGAGGGCGTACTCGCCCACGAGCTGTCCCACGTCGCGCACCGCGACGTCGCGGTCATCACCATCGCCTCGTTCCTGGGCGTGATCGCCGGGCTCATGGTCCGCTTCGCCTTCTACTCCCAGCTCTTCGGCGGGCGCGACCGGCGCGACGACCAGAACACCGCCGCGCTCCTTTTCGCCGTCATGGCGGTCTCCGCCCTCGTCTACGCCCTCAGCTTCCTGCTCATCCGCGCCTTGTCCCGCTACCGGGAACTGGCCGCCGACCGGGCGGGCGTCATGCTCACCGGCAAGCCCTCCGCCCTGGCGTCGGCCCTGACCAAGGTCAGCGGCGACATCGCCCGCATCCCCACCCAGGACCTGCGCACCGCCCAGGCGTTCAACGCCTTCTTCTTCACCCCCGCCCTCGGCCCGGGCACGGTCGTGGCCAACCTGTTCTCCACCCACCCCACCCTCCAGCGCCGCCTCGACCAGCTCGCCGAGATCTCCGCCGAGCTGGGCCGCCCGGGCTGAGCGAGCAGCACGTCAAGGAGGATCCCGGATGAGCGACGGCCCTGTTGCGCAGGCGCACCCGCACGCCCTGGTGGTGGACGACGAGGCGGAGCTGGGCCGGCTGGTCGGCGACTACCTGTCCCGCGAGGGGTTCGCCGTGGACGTCGTACGCAACGGCGTGGACGCCCTGGATCTGGCCCGGAGCGCGGCACCCGACGTGGTGGTCCTGGATGTGATGATGCCCGGCATCGACGGCGTGGAGGTGTGCCGGCAGCTGCGCACCTTCAGCGACGCGTACGTCATCATGCTGACCGCCCGCGTGGAGGAGGTCGACAAGCTCATCGGCCTGTCGGTGGGCGCCGACGACTACCTGACCAAGCCGTTCAGCCCGCGGGAGCTGGTCGCCCGCATCAAGGCGATGCTGCGCCGCCCCCGCGGCGGGCAGCCGGCGCCGGGTCACGCGCTGGTCCGCCGGTTCGGCGAGCTGACCATCGACCCGGAGGCCCGGGAGGTCACCCTCACCGGCCGCCCGGTCGAGCTGACCCGGCTGGAGTTCGACCTGCTGGAGGCGCTGTCCTCGCGCCCCCGCCTGGCGTTCAGCCGACGGCAGCTGATCGAGCGGGTCTGGGGACCGGAGTGGGGCGGGGATGAGCACATCGTGGACGTCCACGTCGCCCGGCTGCGGCGCAAACTGAGCGACGACCCGGTCGCCTCCCGGTTCGTGCTCACCGTGCGCGGGATCGGCTACCGGATGGGCCCCGGCTGATGCCCCGGCGCCCGGGCCTGACCGGGCGGCTGGTGATCGCCCAGTTGCTCGTGGTACTCGCCGGGCTCCTCGCCCTCGCCACCGTCGCCTTCGTCATCGGCCCACCGCTGCTGAGGCGCCACCTGCGCCGCGCGGTCGGCACGGTCTCCCCGCAGCTGTCCCGGCACCTGGAGGACGCCTTCCTGGCCGCGGGCGGCATCGCGCTGGCCATCGCCATGGCCGCATGTCTGATCGCCGCCGTCGTCACCGCCGTGCTCCTCACCCGCCGCTTGTCGCGCCCCGTGCGTGCCCTGGCCGGCGCGGCGGCCCGCCTCGCCGACGGGGACTACACCGCGCGCCTGGACGCGCCGCACCTGGGGCCCGAGTTCGAGGCCCTCACCGGCGCCTTCAACACCATGGCCGACGCCCTGGAGAGCACCGAGCGCACCCGCCGCCGGCTGCTCGGTGACGTCGCCCACGAGCTGCGCACCCCGCTCGCCACCATCGAGGCGTACCTCGAGGGCCTGGCCGACGGGGTGCGCACCCTCGACGCGCACACCCTGCAGGTGCTGGACGCGCAGACCACCCGGCTGCACCGGCTGGTCGAGGACATCTCCCTGGTCTCCCGCGCCGAGGAACACCGGCTCACCCTGAGCAGGGCCACCGTGCCCTCCGCCCGGCTGCTGGAAGCGGCCGCGGCCGCCGTCCGCCCCGCCTTCCAGACCAAGGGCGTGGACCTGCGCGTCAGTGTCGCCCCCCGCACCCCGGCGCTGGAGGCGGACGCCGACCGGCTCGTGCAGGTGCTCGTCAACCTGCTCACCAACGCGCTGCGCCACACCCCGGCCGGCGGCGCCGTCACCCTCGCCGCCGAACCGGTCGGTGCGGGGGTGATGCTCAGCGTCGCGGACACCGGCGAGGGCATCGCCGCCGAACACCTGCCTCACGTCTTCGAACGGTTCTACCGGGCCGACCCCGCCCGCGACCGCGCCCACGGCGGCTCCGGCATCGGACTGGCCATCGCCCGCGCCCTGGTCCACGCGCACGGCGGCACCATCACCGCCGACAGTGCCGGGCCCGGCCTGGGGGCCGTCTTCCGGATCAGCCTCCCGGCTGCGAACGACGGCCCCGGCCTTCAGGGAAGCAACGTCGGAGGTTGACGGAATCGTCACAATCCGCCTGAATCATCGGAGCTCATAGGAGGAACACAGAATGAGCACACGATGGTTCACACCCCGCTGGCTGGTCGCCCTGGTCGCGGGCGCCGGGGTCGGTATCGGCCTGTGGGCGAGCGGGTCGCCGAAACCCAGGGCTTCCGCCCTGGTCGGGCCGGGCGACCGCGCCGTCGGCACGGCCGAGGCCGCCCGCCGGGCGAAGGACGCCCGCGTGCGGGACGTGACCCTGACGGCCGCCCCCACCACGCTCCGGCTCGACGGCCGCAAGGTCACCACCTGGGCCTTCAACCAAACCGTGCCCGGCCCACAGATCCGCGTCAACGCGGGCGACGTCCTGCGCGCCCGGGTGATCAACCGGCTGCCCCAGCCGCTGACCGTGCACTGGCACGGGATCGCGCTGCGCAACGACATGGACGGCGTGCCCGACGTGACCCAGAAGGCGATCAAGCCCGGCGGGCAGTTCGTGTACCGGTTCACGGTGACCGATCCGGGCACGTTCTTCTACCACAGCCACGTCGGCACGCAGCTGGACCGCGGACTGTACGGGCCGCTCATCGTGGACGACCCCCGCGACACCACGGCGCCGCGCCGCGACATCACCGTCCTGCTCGACGACTGGATCGACGGCACCGGCCAAACCCCCGACCAGGTCCTCACCAAACTCCGCTCCGGCGCCACGACCGGGATGGACTCCTCCGGCACAGGGTCCCCGGACATGGGATCCATGCCCGGCATGAGCAGCGCCTCGTCGGACAGCTCGTCAAGCGGTTCGCAGATGAGCGAGAACATGCCCACCCGGACCAGCCCGCTGGGCGAGGACACCACCGACCTGACGTACCCGTACTACCTCATCAACGGCCGCCCTGCGACCGACCCCGCCACCGTCACGGTCACGCCCGGGGAGCGCATCCGGCTGCGCATCATCAACGCCGCCTCGACCACCCCCTTCCGGGTCGCGGTCGGCGGCAGCAGGCTGACCGTCACCGCCTCGGACGGATTCCCGGTCCGGCCCGTCACGGCGGACACCATTCTGCTGGGCATGGGCGAGCGCTACGACGCGGTCGTCACCGTGCCCCGCTCCGGGGCGGTCCCGTTGGTCGCGAAGGCCGAAGGAACGTCGGCGCAGGCACTGGCGGTGCTCCGTACGGGGACCGGCACAAACCCCATGCCCGACACCAAGGTGAAGGAACTGGCCGGCCGGCTCCTGACCTACGCCGACCTTCACGCCACCCGGGCTGCCGCGCTGCCCGCACGCACCCCCGAGCGGACCTACACCGTCAACCTGACCGGCACCATGACCACGTACAAGTGGGGCATAGCCGCCGCGAAGGAAGGCAGCGCCACGCTGCCGGTCCGGCAAGGCCAGCGGATCAGGCTGGTCCTGAAGAACGAAACCATGATGTGGCACCCGATGCACCTGCACGGCCACACCTTCCAGCTGGTCACCGGCTCCGCCCCGGGACCGCGCAAGGACACCGTCATCGTGCCGCCGATGAGCCGGGTCACCGTCGATCTCGACGCGAACAACCCCGGTCAATGGGCGCTGCACTGCCACAACATCTACCACGCCGAAGCCGGGATGCTGACCACTTTGTCCTACGTGAAGAAGTAGGGGTGTGTCGGCGCGCGGTGCGGAACGGGAAATAGCCCGTTCCGCACCGCATCGCGCATCCGGCGTGGGCGAGCCGGGCGAGGTCGGTGCGAACTCCGTGCGCCCGTCGGCCTGTCGGTCTCGGCGGGGCCGCGCCGGAGTCCCCCGGCTACCGCCCGACCGGAGCTCTTGGCCCGCCGCGGCGGCCTCACCGGTGGGCGGTGCTGTGCGCCGGGCTCGCGGCCGCCGCGTGGTCAGCGTGGGGCGGCTTCCCGCAGGAACTCCTCGATGAGGGCGGCGGTGTGCTCGGGCTGGTCCTCGGTGACGAAGGGCCCGGAGTCCTCGATGACGCGCAGCCGGGCGTCGGAGATGAGGCCGGCCAGCCGCTCGCCGTGGGCGAGGGGGAAGAAGTTCTGCCGGGCCCAGGCGATCAGGGCGGGGTGGGGGAAGGTCCGCAGTCCTTCGGCAGCTTCCCGGGTGAAGGCGGGGGAGATGGCGCGCACCAGGCGGGCGAAGTCCCGGCGGATCTCGGGGTGGTCGCGCAGCGGGCCGGTGTAGCTGGCCATGATGTCGGCGGGGATGGGGCGCCGGGTGAGCAGGCCGAAGGCGATCGGCAGCCGCTGGACGGGGCGCAGGCGCAGGGTCTCGGCGAGGACCTTCAGTCCGACCGGGGTGCGGCCGAAGAGCTGCAGGTGGCGGATGGGCCAGGGCAGGAAATTGTCGAAGGCGTCGCTGGGGGTCAGCACCAGGGAGCCGATGGCCTCCGGGTGGCGGGCGGCCACGGCCTGGCAGATGGCGCCGCCGGTGTCGTTGCCGACCAGGGCGGGCGCGGTCAGGTCCAGGGCGGCGATGGTGCGCCGGACGAGGTCGGCGAGTCCGAACAGGGTGAAGTCGGTGCCGGGGCGCATGGGCTGGACATGGCCGCCCAGCGGCCAGTCGGGGGTGATACAGCGGTAGCGGTCGCGCAATCGGGCCACGACGCCGCGCCAGACGTCGGCGTTGGCGATGATCCCGTGGACGAACACGATCGGCGGGCCCGCACCGGTGGCGTGGTAGCGGATGACTCCGTCGGGAAGTTCCACGTCCTTCACGGGGCCGAGCGCGGCGACGGCGGTGGCCATGGGCTACTCCTCTGGGTCGGCGGGCCGGGTCAGAAGTCCGGGGGTGATCAGTTCCAGCAGCAAGTCGGCGGCCTGGGCGGAACGCCAGCGGTGGCCGACGCGCATGTGCAGGTAGGTGCGGGTGAGCAGGTTGAACAGCAGCGTCGCGGTCTGCTCCGCCTCCAGGTGCGGCCGTACACTGCCGTCGGCCTGGCCGTCCTGGATCAGGCGCCGGAACGGGCTGATGTACACCTCGCGGGTGCCGCGACCGCCGTCGTCCTCGGTCCCGTCGAGGTGGAAGACCGGATCGGGCAGCGTGGACAGCCCTGTGAGCAGCCGCAGATGCTCCTCGACCACCGCGCACGCCGCGCGCATCGCCTGGAGCAAGCGGGCCGCACCGTCCCCGGGCCCCGTCACGGCCGGCCACAGGGCGGCCTGCCAGGCCTGCGCCGCCCCCACCACCAGGGCGTCCAGCAGCACGTCCTTGGTGATGCCCCGCCGGTAGAGCGTGACGCGGGAGACGCCCGCGGCCTGTGCCACCCGTTCGAGGGTGAAGTCGTGCCAGCCGTGCTCGGCCAGGACCTGCGCCGTCGCGGCCAGGACCGCCTCGTCCAGGACCGGGCTTGTGCTGCCGGTCACTCGCCCTCCCCAACGGTGCAACGCTAGTGTTGCATTCACGATACACAACCTTGTCAGAGAGTGGGGTGGGTGATGGGCACCTGGCAGCAGGGTGCGGCGGCCGCGCTGGTCGGGGCGGGAACGGCCGAGGCGCTCGCGGCGGCCTGGCAGGCGGTCTCCCCGGTGGACGCCGCAGGCAGGCTCGTGGTGGACACCGGCCCGCTGCCGGTGGTCGAACGCACCGTGAAGTACCTGCGCGGCGCGGACAAACCGGCCATCCGGGCAACGGTCGTCGCCACGCTCACCGGGGTCGGCGCCCTGCTGGGGCGGATGCCCCGCTACCTCCCTCGCGACCTGGCGTCCGCCGCCGCGGGCACGGCCGGTGCGGCCCTCGTCCTGCGCCGGCCGGGCGCGGGTGCCGACCCCCGCTCCCAGGCCCGGGCGCTGGGCGCGACCACGGTGGGAGCACTGGCCGCGGTGCTGGCGCTGTCCGCCTCCGCCCGCCGCGCCCCCGCGCTCGCCCTGGCCGGCGGCACCGCGCTGACGGTCGGCTTCCGCGCCCGGCGGCAGCAGCAGGCGCGGCACGATACCGACCGGACAGCCGCCAAGCTGCGAGTGGCGCGTCCCCTGCCGCCCTCGCGGGACGGCGCCGAGTCCTGGGCCGGGGTCAGCCCCCTGATGACGCCGGCCGAGGACTTCTACGTCACGGATGTCGCCATGCGGCCCCCGCTGGTCGACCCGGACGTCTGGCGGCTGGAGGTCACCGGCGCGTGCGCCGCACCGCTTCGGTTGTCGTACGCGCAGTTGCTGGAGCGGGACCTGGTCGAGTTCGACGCGGTGCTCTCCTGCGTTCACAACCGCCTGGGCTGGGACCGGCTGGGCAACCAGCGCTGGACCGGACTCCCGCTGCGCGCGCTCCTCGACGAGGCCGAACCGCACGACACGGCCCGTTTTCTGGTGACCCGTGCCGTCGACGGGTGGGAGTGCACGCTACCGCTGGATCTCGTGCGCCGGCAGGACGCGTATGTGGTGGTGGGCATGGCCGGCCGTCCGCTCAGCGCCGCGCACGGGTTCCCCGCCCGGGTGTTCGTGCCCGGTATCTACGGACAGTTCACCGGTGCCAAATGGCTGACCGGACTGCGCCTGGCCGAGCACCCGAACCAGGACTACTGGCTCCCCCGTGGATGGCCGCGCGAGCCGGTGCCGGTGCGCCCCACGGCACGCATCGACACGCCGGCCGCAGGGCGCCTGCCGGGCCGCCCGCTGGTGTGCGCCGGAGTGGCCTGGGCGCCCCCGCACGGAGTCGAGACGGTCGAGATCCGGATCGACGACGGCCCGTGGCAGCCGGCCGAACTCGCTGGCGAACTCGCCCCGGCAGCCTGGCGGCGCTGGCGCCTGCCGCTTGCCCTGCCCCCGGGCCGGCACACGATCCAGGCCCGCTGCGTCGCCCGGGGTGGAGAGTTCCAGAGCCCGGTGCCCCGGACGCCCTTCCCCACCGGAGCCTCCGGCTACCACACGGTCACCGTCACCACGACGGCCTGATGACGGCCTGATACAGCCATTGCACCGGTGTCCGGCCCCGGCCCTCGGTTCGGGGCCGGTACCGGCGGTGGGCGATCGCGGCCGGCCCGACGGGTGCGGGGGCCGTCTGCGCCTGGCCGAGCGGGCCACCCGGCCCCATTCCTCGGTGAGGCCCATGCGGGCGTGCAGACGGCGCAGCGGACCGGGCGCCCACCAGTTGGCCCGGCCTGCCGCATCACGGCCGGGACGAGGATGCCGCGTGTGTGGCCTCTACCAGCACGGCGAGCGCGAGGCCCACGCCCAAAGGAAGTCGGCCCGACCATGCGGAAAGCACCACGATCGACGGCCGTTTCTTCCTCAGAGGTCATGCGACGGCGGTCGGTGCGGTGCCAGCGGTGTCAACCGAATTCAAGCGCTGATCCATGCCCAGCCCCTTGTGGCCGCCCTGGCTCGATTGGTCTGGGCCTCCGACACGCCAGGTCCCTCGACCTCCAGGGCGTGCGCGACCTTGCCGGCGTTGTCGGCGGTGAAGGCGTACGTGCCCGGTGTGAAGGCGGCCCGGGACAGCTTCAGCGCGTACTCGGTCTCGGTGACCGTCACCTGCGTGCCGGGGGTGGTCTTGGTCGCGCTTCCTGTGTCATTCACCTGACCGCCGCCACCCCCGCCGGAGCAAGCCGCAGGGACAAGCGCGGCGGAGAACGCCAGCGCCGGGGATACGGATGCGAGAGGTGCCCTGTTCAGGGCGCGAGCCGTTTCCTTGAATTATGACTTTCATCCATCACGCCCGTCGGCCACAACCCGATCACGGCCCCGCCGACGACGAGTGCCGCGCTGACCGCGGCCACCGCTGCCGTGGCCCACCTGCGGGCGGGCCAGGCGCCTATGAGACTGCTCCTTGAGATCAGACCGCCGACCGGCAGACCTGGCGACGGGGGGACGCCTGATCCCGGCCTCCGGCCGACGGCTGACAGCCATCCTAAGTCGCTAATTTGCTTAGTAGCAATCATGGCTTGACCGTCGGCGCCAGCGAGGCCGGGTGAGGTGCTGGCCGTGGGCGAGGCCGCTCATCCGCTGCTGGTAGGAGTGACCGTCAATCCGGCCATGCAGCAGCAGGTCGGTGTTCCACCGTTCCTCGGCCTCCAGTGCCGCGCGCCGCCGCCGGAGGAGGGCGAGCAGGGGTCGGCGGGCCCAGCGAGGGGTGACCAGGCGTGTGGTGTCGCAGAGCATGGTGGCGAAGAGCAGTACGGCGATCACTACTGCGGCGGCGGCCACGGGGCTGTGGGTCTTCGGCTCAGCTCCGCAGGGGGTGGCGTGCGTCCTTCTGTGCGGCGCGCAGGTCGGCGATTTCCCTGCGCAGTTCGTCCAGTTCGGCGTGCGTCGAGGGTGTGTCGCTTCGCTGAGTGGTGTGGGCGCCGCCACGCATCATGAACCACATCATCAGGCCCATGCCGACGGGGCAGGCCAGCAGGAGGAGCGGATACAGCAACTGGGGCATGGCGACCTCCCGGTGAATGGCGGGTCGCGTATCCGGCCCGCCGATGAGCCGTCTACTAAGTAATTTAGATAATTCGGGAGTTTGTCGCCAGTTCGGTGGGACCGGAATCACAAGGGAGGCTGGAAGCCGGTGATCAGCGTCTGGAGTTGGGCGATCAGTTGTCCCCACCCGCCGGTCACCTGATGACGCCCGCCGCCACCAGCAGCACTCCGCCGAACCGCATCACGGCCCATGCATGCCGCCGGGCGCATGTGGCGGCCCGGTGCCCTGCGTTCGCGCTGTCGGCGGCCAGTGAGAGAGCGGCCGCGAGGAGGGGGACGTCGTGGCAACAATGACCTACGAGGTCGTCGGCGGGGGCGGTCGCCGTCCTCCGTGCGCGCGGTGGCGCCGAGATCCTTGTCGGATTCCGGGGGTCGGCGTGACGGATGCCAAGTCGTGGTTCACGTTCGTCGCCCCTCCGGTGCGGCCAGGTAATACTCTCAGGGGGTATGGGCCAGATGGAGATTAGCGAGGGCGAGCACGCACCGCCGGGATATCACGATGACAAGGACGCCGTCCTCAAACGACTGCGCCGCATTGAGGGCCAGGTCCGTGGCCTGCAACGCTTGGTCGAGGAGGATCAGTACTGCATCGACGTACTCACTCAGGTCTCAGCCACCACCAAGGCCCTCCAGGCGGTGGCCGTGCAACTGCTGGAAGGCCACCTGGGACACTGCGTCCACGAGGCCATCGCCGCTGGAGGCGACGAGGCGCGGGACAAGGTCGCCGAGGCCTCCCAGGCCATCGCCCGGCTGATGCGCACCTGATCCTGCACCCGCGTCTCCCGACACCTCGGTACGGCAACCAGAGTTCATACGGAACCACGAGGAACACCGGAGAACGGCACGGTGCGCTCATGGGCCTCGGCGCGACGTTGGGGGCGAGCCCTATAAGGAAGGTGGGGACTACCGGTCCCGGTAGCCCCCACCTTCCGCGGTGGGGCGTGCTTGATCAGCCCCACGCACGGGCCATGACGAGGAGACGGCGGTACGGATCGTCGTAAGGGGCCCTGAGGCCGATCGCCCACGGCCCGGCAATCCTCGGATCGCCGAGACCGAGTCGGCCGGCTGCGCGTTCCGGCCCGGTGGGGCTGTGACAGCAAGGGCCCGGCGCGACCGACTGCCTGCGGGAGCACTCGGTTCCCGCATCGCCTGGGGGAAATAGCCCCGGCGGGTCCGGCCAGCGTAGCCGGGGTGATCAGCGTCGATGTATCTGCGGTCCTGGCCGGACCGGGCGGTGTTGACGCCCCGGAGCAGGCGGGGCGCGCAGCCCGATGGGCGTGTCCCTGTCCAGGCGCCCGGTCAGTGGGCGTGGGCCGAAGCGCGGCCGGAGAGGGTGTAGCCGGCGTTGCCGATCGCGGCGCCGATGAGAGCGTCACTCGGCTCGGCGGTGGAGACCACCGTTACCAGGCCAGTGGCGGCATCGGCCTTCACCGCTTGCACACCGTCCATGGCGGAGACGGCCGCGGAGATGGACTGCTCGCAGTGACCGCAGGTCATACCGGTGACGGTGTACACGGTGGTGATGCCGGCAGCGAACGCGATGTCGGTCCCGCCGTCGGAATGGTGTCCCTCGGAGCTGCAGCACGACATGTGGGTATCTCCTGGTGGCACGAAATCGAAATACCCGGACGGGGTATTCGCGTGAGGCCCTTGTATACCCCCTACCCGTATTGATTCGCAAGGGTCGCGCGAGGGGAGGCTGGGTCTCGTGGCGGCAGGGCGACTGCGACTCACACGGGCAGGCCCTTGCGGCGGCCACACCCAGCCGAAAAGTCGCCCAGCCATCCGGAGGCCGACGCTACGCAAGCAGCTGCCGCTATACGGAGGAGCTGCAGGTGGCGTTCAACGCCGGGCGATCTCTTTGCCGAGTAATCGCCTGCCGTAGGCCTTACTGGCGCACGGCGAATTCGTGAGCGTACTGAGGATTGGCCACCCGCGTCCTGAGAATCGCGAATGTGTGTCGAGGCCTCGCCAAGGGCAGGTCGGCGGGCTAGTGTGCCGGTCGCAGCCCAAGATACGGGGCGGGGGTATCCGAATCTGTCTGACACGAGGAGGAGCGGTGCCTGCTGGCCGGCAGGCACCGGCCACCTTCCCGGCGGCCGGAGGGCTGGTGCTGACCTTGGCCGAGTTTGCCCGCCCCGGCCTGGGTGGACCTGCAGAAGACGCTCACAAACCCCGATCTCGGAGTGCCGTCCACCTGGTTCGGGCTGCTGATGGCGGCAGACCGGGAATTCGCCCTGGGGCCGGGGCAGCCGGGCTGTGCGAGCCGCTGACGGATCAGAGGGCCGAGTTGAAGGGAGGAAGTGCCGGGAAGCAAGCGCAAGAACGTGCCGGGGCGACCCCAGGCACCCATCTGGCGAGCGGTGATACGTCGCTGGACGCCGACGTTCGTACCGTGGCCCTTCGACCGGGCGTCATCTCTCGGGTGCAACCCAGCTGACAGCAGCAGATCTTCTTCTCGGTCACAGAGTTCCGCGTCACCACCTGCAACAGGCTGATGCGGAACCTGGTGGACCAGACCAAGGTGACCTCGGTGACGCAGTCCCGGAGCACGCCGGGCCGGTCAATTTCGGCCGGGTTGCCGGGGATGCCCCTGTGAACGCGGTGAGCCCTGTGGACCTCGTGCCTCCGTCGCCGGCGCCGGGAGCGGCCCTCGTTGTGGTCACCCATACCCCCCACATCCTGAATTCGCCCCAGCGTGACGGGCGAAGGAGAGAGAGTTTCCATGCGTAATCGACGACCCCGCGACCGCCGCCGCCGGATGAGCAAGCCGCGTCTCGCCATGTTCACGGCGCTCGCCGTGATCGGCGGGGGCGGCCTGTTCGGTCTGGTGGGCCAGAGTGCCTTCGCGCACCAGACCGGACAGCAGCGCGGAACCGGCGCCCAACAAGGGAGCCACGTCCTCCGCGGCCCCGGTGGTGTCCAGAGGGGAGGCCAGGGCGGCAACAACCGGCACCGCGGCAACCAGAACAACGGCAACAACGGCCAGGCCACAGCGTCACCGTCACCATCGGCCACGTCGACCGTCATCGGTCCTCTGGCCAGTGACTTCGTCGACATCACGAAGGTCGCCCCGAACGTCCGGAACAACGCTCCGAGGAAGGGGGCGAATGCCTCTTCCGGTACCTTCAGCTCCCGCTGCGGTGTCAATGCGGAGGGCCAGCACAACCCGGACAACGTGATCGTGGCCCCGGGCGTCGCGGACGGCGCCCAGCACACCCACGACTACGTCGGCAACGTCAAGGTGGACAACACCTCGAGCAACGGCACGCTGGCCGCGCAGGGCACCTCCTGCACCAACGGCGACCAGTCCGCGTACTACTGGCCGGTCCTGCGCGACCAGACGAAGCAGGGCGCGGACGCCAATCAGAAGGGCGGCGGCGCCGAGGGCAACATAGGTTCCGTCCTCACCCCGGCCTCAATCCAGATCACTTTCAAGGGCAACCCCACCAGCAAGGTGACCGCGATGCCGCGCTTCCTGCGGGTCATCACCGGTGACGCCAAGGCGTTCACCAACGGCACCAAGAACGCCAACGCCTCCTGGTCCTGCACCGGTTTCGAGAACAAGGTCCAGCTCAAGGACAAGTACCCGATCTGCCCGGCCGGCAGCAAGGTGGTCCGCAGCTTCGCGTTCTCCAGCTGCTGGGACGGCAGGAACATCGACAGCGCCGACCACCGCTCCCACATCGTCGGCGCCGACCCGAACACCGGAGCCTGCCCGCAGGGCTTCAAAGCTGTGCCGCAGCTGACCGAGCGGCTGACCTTCACGGAGCCGAACCGGACCAGGTTCGCGGTCGACTCCTTCCCCGGCCAGCAGCACGCCCCGGTCACCGACCACGCCGACTTCATCAACGTCATGAGTGACCAGCTCATGCGGCAGGCGGTGAACTGCATCAACTCCGGTCGGCGTTGCGGCTGACCGGACGTCCTCCACACCGCTGTCCCGGCCTGCCACACCAACCGGTGGGCCGGGGCACCAGCCTGGGAAACCGCCGACGCTGCCGTTCGCGTCGGCGGTTGAGCGAGCGGACTGCGAGCACAGCTGAGGCCTGTGCCTGCCCGGTGCCGGATGCCCTGGCGCCATTCCTCGGACCTGCTCAGCTCGCACATTCAGTCTCCTACACTGCTTAGGCGTCTGAGGGTGTACCCGGCGCAGGCCGTGTGCCTGTCTGCCGGTCGGCGGGAAAGCCGTCCCTGTCCCGGCCCGCTGACCCATCACTTTCCGTTGAAGAAAAGGACCACCGCGCATGACCCCCACAGCCGGTTCTTCGCGCAACACCAAGCAGGGTGGCGCCACGGCCGCCGCCATGCGCCGTGCGGCGGTGAAGGAGCGGGCCGAAGCGGAACGACGCGCCGAGCGACGCAAGCGCCAGGTCGCCTGGTCCGGCGCGGCACTGGCCGTTCTCGTGGTCGCCGGTGGCGGGATCTACCTGGCCGCACGGGACGGTGGTTCTTCCGGCACTTCGGCCGGTTCGGGGTCGGCGCCCGTGGTGGGCGGCGATCTGCACACCGTCACCGTGATCGGCAACCGGCTGTTCGTGGGCGGCCACGCGGCGGTGGCGGTGTCCCGTGACGGTGGCAAGCAGTGGAAGGATGTCTCCTCGCTGCAGGGCGCGGACGCGATGGGCTGGGCGCAGACGCCGGACGCGGTCCTGGTGGGCGGGCATCCGGGGCTGTTCCGCTCGACCGACGGCGGGGCGACCTTCACCAAGGTCACCGGGGCGGGTGCGGTGGCCGATGCGCACGCGCTCGGCGGCAGTGGCAAGACCCTGTACGTCGGCTCCCCGGAGTCCGGGCTGATCGCCTCGACCGACGGCGGACGCAGCTGGAAGGTGCGCAACGCCCAGGCCGGGCGCTCGATGATGGGCAGCATCCTGGTCGACCCCGCCGATCCCGCCAAGCTGATCGCCCCCGACATGTCCAAAGGGATGGTGCGCAGCAGCGACGGCGGACGCACCTGGAAGTCCCTCGGCGGGCCGATGGGAGCGATGGCCGCCGCCTGGAACCCCAAGGACACCCAACAGATCATCGCCGTCGGCATGAATGGCGCCGAGCTGAGCACCGACGGCGGCGCCACCTGGAAGGTGGCCGCCCTGCCGCAGGGCGCCAGCGCCGTCGCCTACGCCCCGGACGGAAAGACCCTCTACGCGGGCGTGCTCGACGGCCAGAACGCCCGCGTCTACCGCAGCACCGACGGGGGCACCACCTGGAAGGCGACAGCGTGACGGACCCGCGGCCCGCCGCCCCCGAACGCCCCGCCACCGGTGATCTCCCGGAGTCTCCCGTCAGCGGAGACACCCCGACGCCCCGCCGGATCCCCGGGCTGCCGCTGCTGATCGCCACCGTGGTGGCGACGCTCGCGCTGGGCACCATCGGCGTACTGCGGGCGAGCGGGCCGGACGACCGGCGCGGATCGGCGACCACATCGACCACCGCCGGCACCCCGACGCCCGCGTCCACCCCACCGGCCGTCGACGTGCGGCGCATGCACAACGCGCTGCACGACATCGACGCCCGATGCCGTACGGCGGCCAGCGGCAAGGCCCGCACGGAGCTTGAGGGCGACGCCGACACAGTCACCGCCTTTGCCCGGCGCTACCCCGACGCCAGCTTCCGCGTCGACGACGAGACCGGGACCACCCTCTCCCTGCTCCTGGTCGCCCGCCAGAGCCTGCGCGACTGCGCGCCCACCGCCGCAGCACGCGTCAACCGCGCTCTCCCCCCGGAGTACCGCGGCCAGCCGTCGGCCGCGCCCTCCTGATTGGCGGCGCCACGGCCTTGGGAGCTGCTCACCGCGTTCCGGCGATCGACGAGCGACTGAAGGCGTGCAGCGGATCACTTAGGTGTCGGCGGCGGCCGTTGCGCCGTCGTCGAGAAGCAATGCGAATGCTCCGGCCGCATCCGGTCGGAGCCTTCTACCTCTCTCTGAGAACCTGGCTGATGCTGTCGGTACGTGGCGCCAGAAGTCTGACGCGGATCGGGTGTGGGCCTGCCGGGGGTCGAACATGGGGTCCGCGCGCTCCCTCGTCCGCCTTTGCCTGTCCCTCCCGTTACCTCCCCATTCCACCAAATCCGGTGTCAGAATGCATGGTTGTGACTCTCTCCGTGCCTGCCTCCGTGCCTTCCGGCGTGCTCAACCTCGATCACGAAGCCGTCGGCGCGCTCATCCGCAGGTGGCGGGAGGACTCCGGCGGTACGTATCGCTCGTGGTTCCTGTGGGAGGAGAGGACCAAGAACTTCCGGTCCATCCGGCGTGGCATCGAGCAGGTCGTGCGCGAGATGGAGGCGGACACCTTCGGAGTGGCGTACAAGGGATCGTCGCTCGAGACCGTCGTGGGGTCGATCGCCGAGCAGCGGCAGATGTTCAAGGGTGCGGACCACGCCTTCTTGTGGAAGCCGAAGCTGCGGATCCCCGACATCTACGAGGACCGGGACAACCAGCTTGCTTTCGCCCGCATGCTGGAGACGTGCCGCTGCTGCACCACGGAGGATCAGGTCCTGACCGCGATACGGGCCCTGGCCGCTCGCGGCATCAAGGGACTGGGGCCGGCGGCCGCGAACCTTCTCTACTTCCTGCACCCGACCATCGCCTCGCCGTTCAACACGGCGATCGTCAACGGCTACAACGCCCTGACCGGCGCGAAGGTCAAGCTGGGCAAGTGGGACCAGTACCTGGCCATGCGGGAGGGGATCCTGGCGCTCAACAGCGCCCACCGCGGCCTGTTGTCGAACGACCTGGGCGCGGTCGCAGGGCTCCTGTTCGACCTCGGAACCGGCCGCTACGCTCCGCCGCCTCTCAGCACCGAGGCGACCGCGGAGGCCCGAGCGGCGTGGGAGGCCGATCTGGCGCAGGTGCGCGCCGACGCCAAGGCCGAGAAGGCGCGGGCGCAGGCCGAGCGCGAGGACGTCACGCACACCGAGGTCCAGGGCTGGCTGCGTGACCTGGGCCGGGCGCTGGGATTCCAGGTCTGGATCGCGGCCAACGACCGCAACCGCCAGTACCAGGGCGCGAGGTTGGCCGACGGCTGCCTGATCAAGCTGCCACCTGCGCTCGCCGAAACGTCGGCGGCAGAGGCGATCGGTCTGATCGACGTTCTGTGGCTGGAGCCCGGGGGTAGGGTGGCCGCGGCCTTCGAGGTGGAGCACACGACCTCGATCTACTCCGGCATCGTGCGCATGCTCGACCTCGCGCTGAGCGGCGACCCCGAGGCCGCGCACGGCATGTATCTGGTCGCGCCCGATGCCCGGGAGGACGAGGTCCGCGCCCAGATCCGGCGGCCCGCTTTCAGCCGGGTCGCGGACCTGCGGGTGCGCTACCTGCCGTACGGCGAACTCCGCGCCAACCGGGAGGCCATCATGCGCTTCGGCCAGGGGCTGCACCCCGTTGAAGCCCTTGCGCGCGACCTGGGCTGAGGAGCTGTGAGGGCGAGGAGTTGAGACGAGTACGGATCGGCTCCTGGCGGCCCTTCGCGCTATCAGGATTAGCGATTGCGGGCGAGGGCGGAGCGTCGGCTCTGGCGGCCAGCCCTCTCTTCACGGCGCCTGACGGACGACGCCTGTGCCTGTCCCATGCCCAGTCGCGGAGTGTCGGTGCTCTGTTCTCTGTGTGGCGTCGTGCGGGTCACGCACGTTGCGCGCCGCCTTCGCGCGCCGAATCCCCTTGGCCGCGTGGCTGTTTGCGGCTGTTGACCGTAGTGCCCGCTCTGTTCTGTGTCCGCTAAGGAGGTTGGCGGCTTCTTTGCATGGTGGGCATGACAAAAACTTGAAAGTGGTCCTACGCTAACTCCAGTTCGATTCCCTCGAGTCGACCAGAGCCCCGTCGGCATGCCCGCCTCACACGGGTGTTTGGCATGCCGTCTCACCTGCACGGTCAGTCACCACCGCACCATCGCAAGGTAGTTCGCGATCTTGGCTGCGCCGTCGACGAAGGGGCGCACCCGGGATCGCGTGTGGCTTCCCACCCCATCAGAGGAGATCCCTCGTGCGCCTGAAGCTGCTCGCCGCTGCCGTGACCGCGGCCGCCGCCACACTGAGTCTCGCCACATCCGCCCAGGCCAGCCACTCGTGGGGCGGCTACCACTGGGCCCGCACGTCCAACCCCTTCACCCTCAAGCTCGGCGACAACCTCAGCTCCGGTTGGAAGACCTACCTGAGCACCGCGTCGAGCGACTGGTCCTCGTCCGCGGTGCTCGACACCACCGTCGTGACCGGGCAGTCGAACAGCGCTTGCCGGGCCACCAGCGGGCGCGTCGAGGTGTGCAACAGCACGTACGGCAACAACGGCTGGCTGGGCCTCGCCTCGATATCGCTGTCCAGCAGCACCCACATCAGCTCGGGCACGGTCAAGGTCAACGACACGTACTTCAACACCTCGACGTACAACACGCCGTCCTGGAGAACCATGGTGATGTGCCAGGAGGTCGGGCACACCTTCGGCCTGGACCACCAGGACACGAACCAGACCAACGCCAACCTGGGCACGTGCATGGACTACACCAACAGCCCCGACGGGCCGCCCAGCAACCTCCACCCCAACTCCCACGACTACAGCGAGCTCTCGACCATCTACTCCCACACCGACTCGTCCAGCACAGTCGGCCTGGCCGCAGCCGTACCGGCGGTCGGCAACAGCAAGAAGAGCTGGGGCAAGCGCGTGGAGCACTCCGCCTCGACGGGCGTCGACACGTACGTCCGTGACTTCGGCAAGGGCAACGCCGTGATCACCTACGTGTTCTGGGCGAGCTGACGCCCAACCGGCGGTGCGAGACGGCCGGAGTGATCCGGCCGTCTTCCGCCCCCGGTCTCATACCGGGACCTGGACAGCCGCGCCGATGCCGATGCGGTCGGCGACCATCTGCCGGAAGTGGGAGCACTGCGTGAAGTCCTCGTGGCCGCAGTCCAGGGCGCATTCGATGAGTTCGAGCGAGGCCCTTGCGGCGGCGATGCGGAAGCGCAGAGCCGCGGCCTCCTGCCGCAGGATGTCCCGGCGTACGGCGGGTTCGGCGGTGGCGGCCACGGACCGGATGGTGTCCAGCGACAGGCCGGCCTCCTTGGCGCGGAGAATGACCGCCACGCGAGTGAGGTCGGCGGTGCGGTAGCGGCGCCGGCCGGCGGTATCGCGCACGGGAGTCAGCAGACCCATCGTCTCCCAGTGGCGCAGGACATGGGTGGCCAGACCGAAACGCTCCGCGACGGCGCCGATGCTCAAGGTCTCGTCCTCGCCGCTTGACTTCATGCCGACATTAAGCCGCAGCCTGGCAGTCATGTCCAAGGAGCAGGAAACGGAACACGCGGCGGATGAACTCATCGCACTGCTCGATGCGGCCGACCGGCTGCCTGGCGTGGCAGAACTACGGGGCCGCTCGTATGGGTTGCTCGGCATCGCACCCGGGACCCTGGTCGTCGACGTGGGCTGCGGCGCGGGGCGCGCCGTTGCCGAGCTGGCGGAAGAAGGCGCGAAGGCCGTCGGAGTGGATCCGGACGAGCGGATGATCGCGGCGGCCAGAGAGCGGTGGCCCGACGCGGAGTTCCGGGTCGCGGGAGCGTACGAGCTGCCGTTCGCGGACGCCACGATGGACGGCTATCGGGCAGACAAGGTCTTCCATGAACTGGGCGAGCCTGAGCGGGCGTTGGCGGAGGCGCAGCGGATCCTGGTCCCGGGCGGGCGGATCGTGCTGGTCAGGCAGGACTGGGACACCTTCGTCATCGACTCCGACCATCCGGCCCTCACCCGCACCATCGTCCACGCCCGCGCCGATCTCGTGCCGGGCCCGCGGGCGTCGCGGCGCTACCGAAACCTGCTGCTGGCGGCGGGCTTCGAGGAGGTGACGGTCGAGATCCACACCGGAGTGTTCACCGGTCCGGCGATGACGCCGGTGCTGGTCGGACTGGCCGAAGGGGCCCGCTCGGCCGGGGCGGTGAGTCGTGGTCAGGCGGACGTGTGGATCGCCGAACAGCGCGATCGCGCCGAGGCCGACCGGATGTTCCTGGCGTTGCCGATGTTCGTGGCCGCTGCGACCGCTCAGCCGTGAGATCGGAGGGCCCCTACGGTACCGAGGGCCGATGGGTCCAACTCGACCCGGTCGTCAGTCCGCCGGCATGAAGCGCGCCATGCCGAAGGACTCGGGTGCTGTGTCGGTGAAACCGAACTTCCGGTAGAGGGGCCGGAGTTGAACTGGCTGCGCGCCCGCTCAAGCGGCTCGGCCGGCGTCAACTCACCGGGGACCTGGTACTTCTCTGTTCCTGCCTTCGCCGTGGCCTTCGGGGACATGCGTCCCTCCCTTCCGGCGGCGGCCACGCAGATCTGCGGTGCGATGCGATGAGGGCCGGTCCCGTCGTGGGGGAATGCGTGGACCCGTCCCCGGTGGTTCGCCCGCCCCCTGACCTGCGCCGCGGCCTGCCACCTCCGGCACTGCCGGGTGTACCCGATTTTTCAGGTCTCCTTGGAATACGTCCGCCTTGCCGGATTGCCAAGGCGGATATCCGGCCAAACGCGTCACCTCGGCCGGAGGGGAGGGCGGCTGGTGCCCCGTGTTCATTCAATCTGGTCTGCGGCCGAGAATGCCCAGCTCGAATGGGGAGGGGCCGACGCACCGCGGTCGGCCCCGCATAGGCCCGGGAGCTGTCTGACTGGTCATGAATCGGTCGACTCGTGACCACGCGCCGAGTGGCGCCATGGGACATGCGGTGGCTCGACCGGGGAAGAACCGGAGGTTCCGCTGGAGCGGCGGGGGCGCTTTCGGGCTCCGACGGAATCGGGAGGAGTCTCATCGGGGCGCATCCCGGCCAGGGTGACCGTGACGAGTCGGTGGACCGCGGCCTTGGAGGGCAGGTTGCCGGCTGCGGTGAGGGCGTGGAGGCAGTAGGTCGCAAGCTCGCCAGGGACGATGTCGTCCCGGAGGTGGCCCGCCCGTACGTCCTCGGTCACCAAGTCCAGGATCATGCCGTGGAGTTGCTGCTCCGCCTCGGTGACGTGCTGATCCCGGTGGAGGAACCCCGCGAGTTCGGTGTCGCGGTGCCCGCGGGACTCGTGGGAGATGAGGGCGAACGCCTCCAGTACGGCTTCGAGTTGCTCGCCGGCGGCCCCGGCCCGGTCCCGGACTTCGGCCAGGTGGCTCAGGTGGTCGCTGATCTGCCGTTCGTGCCAGGCGAGCAGGATCGCTTCGACGTCCGGAAAGTACTTGTACAGCGTCGCCCGGCCGATGCCGGACTCCTTGGCGATCTGCGACATCGTCACCGACGTCAGTCCGTGCTCGGCGACGAGCGCCGCGGTGGTGTCCATGACCGCGGTACGCACCGCTGCCCGGTGCGCGTCGATCGTCTCGTTCCACAGCTTCGGCACCGCTCCAGTGTACGACTCGCCGATGTGAAGACATCTTGGATTGACATCGACAACCTGTATTGATAAATCTGGAGTCGTCACGGGGACCCGGACAATCACGGCTACGGGAAGGACGCGAGCATGCCTGGCTCGACCCCCCACCCCCACTACGATCCCGAGACCTCACGGAAGCCCGAGGACCTGTACATCAGCCGGCCGCCGTGGGACATCGGCCGACCTCAACCGGCGTTTCTGGACCTTGCCCACGCTGGTGCCATCAAGGGCCGGGTGCTTGACCTGGGCTGCGGAACCGGCGAGCACGCGCTCATGGCGGCCGGTCTCGGCCTGGACGCGACAGGTATCGACCTCGCCTCCAATGCCCTGCACGCGGCCGAGAACAAGGCGCGCGAACGAGGCCGCAGGGCCCGCTTCCGCCGCCATGACGCCCGTCAACTGGCCGATCTGGGCGAGCAGTTCGACACCGTGCTCGACTGCGGGCTCTTCCACATCTTCGACGGCGACGACCGCGCGGCCTACGCCGACAGCCTGCGCTCGGTGGTGCCGGTGGGTGGCCGCTACTTCATGCTCGGCTTCAGCGACCGGGAGCCGACCGAGTGGGGACGCGTGCACAAACTGACGCGGGAGGAGGTCGAGGCTGCGTTCGCCGACGGGTGGCGGATCGACTCGATCGAACCGGCCACGATCGACATCACCACCACTCCGGACGGCATCCAGGCCTGGCTGGTCGCCCTCACCCGGATCTGAACCTCCGCAGGGCGGGCACCTTGCTACCCGCGAGAGCCCGTCGATGCCCGTACCGGCAGAACCCGTGCACCCGAGTGCGTCCGCCCTGCGGAGTCGCACAGCGAAAGGATCCCCATGCGCACTGCCGAAGCCCGCGTCGAGACCGAGCGCCCGAGCCGGTATCTCGTGCAACTCTGCAAGCACTTCGACAACAAGGGGCGGCAGCTGGGCCACAGGCCGCGTGCCCACAACGGCGGTGACGCGCAGGCGCTGCGCGAGATGCAGGCGGTGGCAGCCCAGGCCCAGGTCGAATGGTCCGAGACCCGGGGGACGGTCAGTCTTCCCTGGGGCCGATGCGCGCTGCAGGCCGACCCGGGCGCGCTCACGGTGCACGTCGAAGCCGTCGACGAGGAGAACCTGGGGCGGCTCCAGGACCTCGTCTCGGGGCACATCGAGAGGTTCGGCAGGCGCGAGCAGCTGGAGGTGACCTGGCTCGAAGCCGTCGCGGAATCTCCTGGCCAAGCCATCAGCGCCGCTCCCGTGCCCTCAGGGGGAGTGGCACGACGCCGATCGCGCGGCAGGACGACCGCTCTCGCAACGGTCGGCGTACTGGCCGTTGCCGTACATCTCGGACTGGGCGGCGTCCTGCTCGCGAACTGGCGGTGGACCGGCTGGGCCGTGGGCGCCCTCCTGGCGGTCGTGCTGGTGAAGGTCACTGTGCTCACCGGCCTGGGCCGCTTCGTCGTACGCCGTGGCAAAGCCCCGAAGGCGCACTGATGTCTGCGCCGGCTTCAGCCCGGTCCGCGACCGAGGCCACCCACGTGGTGTGCGTCAGTGATGACCATGTTCATGAAGGCGAGGACATCGGTCCGACGGGCGATCGGGCCGCGGTAGAGCGACGGACTCTGCGTCCCGAGACGGATGCGCAGGCACTCGTCGATGATGCGGCGCCAGCGCGTGTCGAAGGCCGTACGCGCGTACTCGCCGGCGCCCCGTTTGGACGTGATCTGGCCGGCGACTACGGTGTCTCGGCTGACACCGAGCACACCCCACGCCGCGCCCCATGAACCGAGACAGACCAGGCCGGGCTTGCTGAACAGGCGGCTGCTGCGCTGCCACCACGAGCGCCAGTACCCGTCCAGGTTGCCCAGGCACCACTCGGCGAGCGCCTGCCGGTCCGTGGCGACGGTGAGTTCGCTCGGGTGCGGTCCGCGGATCGCCACGCCGTGTTGGGCCAGCGTGTGCCAGGTGACGGGGTGCCGCTGGTGCGTGCAGAAGCGGTGCAGGGTGGTGCCGTGGATGTGCGGTCCCGGAGCCGCCAGGTCAGGGGCGTTCATGAGATCGCTCCAGGTGGCGTAGATGCCGTCGAGGACCGGCCGGCGCGGCTGCCCGTGTACGCGTGCGAGGGCGGCGACCTGGCCGGCGTCCGGCTCACCGGACGTGACGGCGACGAAGTCGATGTCGCTGCTGCCGGGGTGGAAATCGTCCAGGGCCACCGAGCCGAGCAGGTAGAAGCCCTCCACGAGGCCCGGAACTTCGCCGTCGACGGCCGCCAGGTAGGCGTCGGCCACGGTGCGGACGAGGACGGGAACGGTCATGTCAGATGATCCTGCCAGGGACCACGCCGAGCCCCGCCGAGCGAGGAAGCGATCTTCGTAGGTTCCGATCGCCGACTGGGCCGCGTCAGACGGAGGCGGGATCCGGTTCCGCGTCAACCGTCGTACGGTGCGCGGGATACCGTTCGTCGAAGCGGCGCAGCTTCCACAACGTGACGGCGCCGACCCAGGTCACCAGGAAGGTGACCACGATGACGATGCCGATCGTGTTGAGGTCGACGGCGGCCAGCCACGACCACGGGGCCCGGTTGGCCGCACCCAGGCGCTCCGCGAGCAGGGAGACCAGCTCGACCGTGCCCACCACGAAGGCCACGAAGATCGAGAGGCCGGTCATGGTGAGGTTGTAGTAGATCTTGCGCACCGGGTTCGAGAACGACCACTCGTACGCCTTCGCCATGAACACGCCGTCGGTCGTGTCCATCAGGCTCATGCCCGCGGCGAAGATCAGCGGCAGCGCGATGATGGCGAGCGGCGGCAAGTGGCCGTCCGCGGCGGAACCCGCCGCCAGGCCCAGCGCGCCGACCTGGGTGGCGGTGTCGAAGCCGAGGCCGAAGAGCAGCCCCACGAAGTACAGCTGCCAGCTGTGCTCGATGAACCTGTTGTAGCGGCCCTTGAAGACCCGGTTCATCAGCCCCCGGTCGGCGAGCAGCTGCTCCAGTTCCTCCGGCTCATGACGGCCCGCCTTCGCCTCGCGCCAGGTTCGGAAGATGCCACGCAGCACGGCGAAGTTCAGCGCGGCGATGGCGTACAGGAAAACGCCGGAGACCAGCGTGCCGACGACGCCGCCGATGTCGGCGAAGCCGGCCTGGAAACGGTTCGCGGCCTGCGCGGCGAAGGCGATGCCCACGGAGAGGCCGAAGACGACGGACGAGTGCCCGAGCGAGAAGGCCAGGCCCAGACCGAGCGGGCGCTTGCCCTTCTGCAGCAGATAACGGGTGGTGTCATCGATCGCCGAGATGTGGTCGGCGTCGAAGGCGTGCCGCATCCCCAGCGTGTACGCCAGCCCGGCCGCCCCCGCGTACAGCAGCTCGCCCTGGCTGTCGGCGAGGCCGTGGTAGTGGGCGTTGTAGTACGCGAACAGGCCGAAGCCCGCGATGTGCAGCGCCGCGACGAAGCCGTACATCGCGACCAGTCGGCGTATCTCGCCTCGGTCGAACCGGCGGCTTCGCCGAACGGACGCGGCATGCGTACTCATGGGCTGCTTCCCTCGGGGCGATCTCGGCCATGTCCTACTGCGCTGAGGAGTTACATGCGAAGCATATGCAGTAAGGCTTGGCGGCTGTCAGCCCGGGGTTCGGAGCGGCGGCGGTGTCCGGCTGGTGCCGGCCGGGACCAGCCACGCCGGCCCCGACACCGCCGCACGCTCGGCGTGGCCCTCGTGCCCGGTTCAGTGCCCACCGCTCGACTCGACGGTGAGGCGCTCGGTGACGGTCTTGCCGCCGTCCTTCGGGAGTGGGAGGGCGACCGCCCGGGCTCCCCGGCGTGTAGTCCGCGGAGCCCGGGCGGTCAGTGCGCGACGCGTACCGAACGGCGGGCGCGTCGACGAGGCTCAGAGCCGGTCAAGAATGCTCTGGAGCTGCTTGACCTCGGCGGACTGGCCGGTGACGATGTCGTCGGCCATCTTCTTGGCGTCGGCGTTCTGGCCGCTCTTCTGCTCGGTCTTGGCCATGCTGATCGCCCCGTTGTGGTGGTCGATCATCATCTGGGCGAACATCTTGTCGAACTCCGTGCCCTTCATGGCCTTGAGCGACTTCATGTCCTTGTCGGACATCATGCCGTCGCCCATGCTCATCCCGGGCATGTCGCCCATGGCAGTCGGCTTGCCCCAGGACTGGAGCCAGCCCGTCATGGTCTTGATCTCGGGGTCCTGGGCCTTCTCGATCTTCGCGGCCAGGTCCTTGATCTCCGAGTCGGAGGCGCGGCCGTCGGCCAGCTGGGCCATCTCCACGGCCTGCTTGTGGTGCGGGATCATGCTCTGAGCGAAGGTGACGTCTTTTTCGTTGAAGTCCGCGGCCTTGGCGGTCGCCGTCGCTGTGGCCGAGCTCTTGCTGCTGCCGTGGTCCATGCCACTCATGCCGCTCATGCCGTCGCTGCTGCTACAGGCGGAGAGCACCAGGGCTCCCGCGGCTACGACGCAGACGGCCGCGATGCGGCGGGTGGGCTTGCGGCGGAGGGCGCGCGTGAAGGCAGTCATCGTGAATTCACCTCGTGTGTTGGTTCTCTGGCTGTTTTGGCGTACGCGTCGTCGCGGGACCGCGCGTGAACACGCGTCCGCGAGGGCGGTTCGGCTTACAGCCGCAGGACCGACAACTGGGTGAGATCGGGGCCGCGGGGTGGGGGATTCGGCCGCAGCATGACGGGCGCCTCGGCGAGGAACTTCGCCAGCCAGTCAGGATGGCGGGCGAGCGCCATTCGCAGGAGCGCGGCGAGCGCCCACGCGCTGAACATCACCGCCATGCACAGCGAGAGCATGTCCATCGCCATGGCGGGCTTGTCCCTGGATGACGCGTGAGTGGAGTGCGTCGCGTGGCTCTGCTCCAGGGATGCCGGAGCCCCAATGGGGTCGTGGGCTGCTGCGGGCGTGTGCGCCGTCGATGCGTGGGCCGCGACGCTCATGTTGGGCCCGGACGACGTATCGGGGTGCCCCACGGTGTGCATGACGAAGACGCCCAGCGCGAGCACGACGACGAGCAGCAGGTGCCCCAGGGCGCCTCCTGTGCGTACGGATCGGCTCACATGCACTCCGGGATCTCCGCTTCGGTCTCTCCGGATCTCTCCGTCCGACAGTACCCAAGCGGAGCCGTGGACACTGTGACGGGTCAGGCTTCGGCTGTTCTACTAAGCTGTTTGGCATTGATGGTTACGGCAGAGAGGCGGGCCCATGCGTACATGGATGCCACGGCAGTGGGCGGCGGCGGTGGCCGTCGCCCTCGCCGCCGGTGTCGCGATCGGCGTGCCGACCGGGGTTGTCCCCACGTCCTTCTACACCCGGATGACCCCGGTACTGTGGTGGAACTATCCGGTCTGGGCGGTCTCGTCGCTGCTCATGGGCCTGCTGGCGGCGACCTACCTGGGACAGCCGCCGGCCGTGCGGAGCGAAGGCCCTCGCGGGCGCCGCGCACTGTTCGCGGGGGTACTGTCCGCGTTCGCCGTCGGCTGTCCGATCTGCAACAAGCTCGTGGTCCTCGCACTCGGGGTCAGTGGAGCCCTCTCGTACTGGGCCCCCGCGCAGCCGGTGCTGGCCGTCGCCTCGCTGGCCCTGCTCGTGCATGCCCTGGTGCGACGCCTGCGCACGGCGGAGGCGTGCCCGGTGCCGAGTGTCCCCGCTCCTCATGACTCAGCAGGGCGCGAAGGCGCCGCGGACTACGATGAACGTCCACTGGTGCCGGAGGGCTCGCACTCCGGGGGCGAAGGGAGCGGTCGTGCGTCAGCTGGGTGAGCTCGAGGCGGAGATCATGTACCGCCTGTGGGCCTGGGGGCGGCCGACGACCGCGCGCGACGTTCTGACGGACATCAACAAGCAGCGGCCCATCGCCTACAGCACGGTCAAGACCGTGGCCGACATCCTGCACCGCAAGGGCATGCTCAAGCGGCACAAAGAGGGACGGGCCTGGCTGTACACACCCACCTGCACCCGTCAGCAGTACACGGCGTCGCTGATGCAGGATGCGCTGGGCGGCAACCCGGATCCGGCGGGAACCCTGGCCAGTTTCCTGGAACAGATCACGCCTGAGGAAGCGGACGCACTACGCTCGGCTCTCCGAGCAGTCAAGAGGCGGAGCGAGGCATGATCACAGCCGTGGCGCTGGCCGCATATGCGGTCCTGGTGGGCGTCGCGGTGCCTTCCCTGCTGACCCGGGCGACGTGGCCCCATCGCGCGCCGGTTCTCGCGGTCCTCGCGTGGCAGGGCCTCATGGTGACGTTCGTCGTCGCCACCGCTCTCTCGGTGTACCACCTGGCCCTCACCGAACAGCATGTGCACGACGGCCTCATCGGGCTGCTCAGCGCCTGCGGTCTGGCCGCCGACGCCCCGGCGGGCGAGTCCTCGCCGACTCTTGGTGACGTCCTGGTGCTCGCCGCTCCCGTCGTGATCGTGCTGCTGCCTCTCGGCTGGCTTGTGCGCAATTCCTGGCGAGCACGCCGAGCACGGCAGCGTCACCTCGACATGCTCACCCTCGTCGGCGAACCGGCGCCCGAATACGGCGCCACCGTCGTGGACCACGAAGTCCCGGCCGTCTACTGCCTGCCCGGCCGCTGTCGTCGCATCGTCATCACCCGGGGTGCCCTGGACGTCCTGTCCGAGGTGCAGTTGCGGGCCGTGCTGGAGCACGAGCGGGCGCATCTCCAGGGCCGGCATCACTTGCTCCATGTCCAGGTGGACGCGTTTTCGCGCGCCTTCCGCGGTCTGCCGCTCGCCCGGCACGCCAAGGAGCAGACCGGTCTGCTGGTGGAGATGATCGCGGATGACCGCGCCCTGCGGTTCCATCCCCGTGAGGCGCTGGCCACCGCGATGTGCGAGGTGGCGGCCGGCCAGACACCCCAGGCGGCCCTCGGCGCGGGTGGATCGGGCGCCCTCATCAGACTGCGCCGCGTGCTTACTCCGCAGCCGCGGCCGCACCGTGCGACGTGGCTGGGCGTAGTGGCGGCGACCATCGCGGCTCCGCTGCTGCCGCTGCTGGTGGCGTGCGGGCCCTGATCTCGCGTTCAGGGCCCGCCGCGTGATCCCCAGTTGCGCAATTAACCGGAGGCACCTCCCAGGAATTCCGACCCGTCTTCCTGTTCGCGCCCGGGGGCGCCACACGAGCCGGGGCTCCTGGTTGGCGAGGTGCCGTAGAAGCATACTGCTAACGTGATTAGTAGGCCAGTAGGAAGGGCCGGACGTCGAAGTGGCCGCGCCAATGCCCGTCGCCGTGTGACGCTCTCCCCTTTGGCCCGCATCTGTGAGGTACGGAACCACCTACTCGGCCCGGGCGTCGAAAGGGCATGACGAAGAGAGCTGGACGGATCACCTTCGCCCTCGCGCTGGCTGTCACGGTGCTCGCCGGCTGCACCAAGACCCACGAAGACACAAAGCCCGTCCGGGCGACTCCGTCCAGCGGGACCCCGTCCGTCCGCACGATTCCCTTCGATCTCTATACGCATTGCGGCATCGACGAGGCTCGCATCGGCTCGACGTACTTCGAAGCGGATCCCCCGCTCTCCGATAACTCGGGCAACCCGCCCGAAGGGTGGGACAACCCCATCCAGCACGGCACGATGACCTTGAAATCCAAGACCGAGACCGTCTTCACCGACAACGCGGGACATGAGGTGAAGTTCCGTGCGCGGCCAGGCGCGACCGCCTTCAAACGCCTCTGCAGTTAGTACTCCAGCAGTGTGCGGCGCAAGCGAGGCCAGCTCAGTTCGTGACCGGGAGGCCGCCGGCGGCACGCAGCACGACATCGGGCGCGGCGGTGCCGGTCCACCTGAAGTGCCGCGGAAGTCGGCGCAGTCTTCCCGGTGCCGCGAGCGCAAGGCTTGTCGAACTGGGCGCACCGCGGGACGAGGCAGCCGCCCAAGGAGATGCAGAGCGGGCGGTATGCGGCAGGCAGCGAACTCTATTGATGGGCTGATCATGCAGCGTGCAACCGCGCTGCGAAGCCTTGCCGGGGGATCTCCCGGACGCCGCACGGGAATCCGAGCCGCCGCGCTGGCTGCCGCGGGGGCCATGGCCCTGGCGGCCTGCAGCAGTGCGGCGGGCTCGGACGGCACGAGCGCGGGTGGTGACGACGGCAAGGGAACTTCCGGGCCGGCGAAGATAGCGATCACGCCCGCGTCCGACACCTCGGCCGTGCTGGTGGAGCAGGACGGTGACCGTGCGGGTCGGCAGCGGCAAGCTCACGTCCGTGAAGGTGATCGCCCCCGGGCCGGGCACGCTCGATGGATCGTTCTCCAAGAACAAGGGTTCCTGGACCTCCGGTGCCGAGCTGGCTCCCGGCGTGACGTACGCGGTGGAGGCCAGCGCGACGGGATCCGACGGCAAGAAGACCTTCGAGACCTGGAACGGCACGATGGTGGTGCTGAGCAAGGTCCCCACCATCCGGATGGACTCCTCGACCGTCCCCTGGAGGTCGTGGTCATCGAGAAGACCGGCCACATGCCGATGCTGGAGCGCCCGGATGCTTTCAATGCCGAGGTGAGCCGTTTTGTGGACACGCTCGGCGACCGAGGGAGCCAGACGTGGTGGAACGCCGGGGCCCGGGCGGGAGACCGGGCCCCGGCGTTCCGGGATGCTGCGTCTGAGTCCCTAAGTCCTACTTGAAGGACCGCAGCCGCAGGCTGTTCGTCACCACGAAGACCGATGAGAAGGCCATCGCGGCGCCGGCGATCATCGGGTTGAGCATGCCGAGAGCGGCGAGCGGCAGGGCTGCGACGTTGTAGCCGAAGGCCCAGAAGAGGTTGCCCTTGATGGTGGCCAGGGTCTTGCGGGAGAGGCGGATCGCGTCGGCGGCCACGCGCAGGTCGCCGCGTACGAGGGTCAGATCGCCCGCCTCGATCGCGGCGTCCGTTCCGGTGCCCATCGCCAGGCCCAGGTCGGCGATGGCGAGGGCGGCCGCGTCGTTGACGCCGTCGCCGACCATCGCGACCGTACGGCCCTCGCCCTGCAGCCGCTTGACCACATCCACCTTGTCCTGCGGCAGGACCTCGGCGATGACCTCGTCAATGCCGACGGCCCTGGCCACGGACTCGGCGACGAGCTGGTTGTCGCCGGTCAGCAGGACCGGCTTCAGGCCCAGCCTGCGTAGTTCGGCGACCGCCTCGGCGCTGGTCTCCTTGATGGCGTCGGCGACGGTGAGGACGCCACGTGCCTCGCCGTCCCAGGCGACGGCGACCGCCGTACGTCCCTCGCTCTCCGCCGCGGCCTTGGCCTCGGCCAGCTCCTGGGGCAGCTCGATGATCCACTCGGCAAGGAGCTTCTCGCGGCCCACGAGCACCGCGTGCCCGTCGACGACGCCCTGGACGCCGAGGCCGGCGACGTTCTCGAAGTTCTCCGGCACGGGCAGGCTTCCGGCCCGCTCGACGGCACCGGCCGCGATCGCCTGGGCGATCGGGTGCTCGGAGGCGTACTCCAGCGAGCCCGCAAGACGCAGCAGCTCTCCCTCGTCCACACCGGGCGCGGTGAAGACGTCCTGGAGCTGCATCCGGCCCGTGGTCACCGTGCCGGTCTTGTCCAGGACGACGGTGTCCACGCGACGGGTTGACTCAAGGACCTCGGGTCCCTTGATGAGGATGCCGAGCTGAGCGCCACGGCCGGTGCCGACCATGAGGGCGGTCGGCGTGGCGAGCCCCAGCGCGCAGGGGCAGGCGATGATCAGCACCGCGACGGCCGCGGTGAACGCGGCGGTCGCGTCGCCGGTGACGAACAGCCAGGTCAGCAGGGTGCCCAGCGCGATGAGGATGACAGCGGGGACGAAGACCCCCGAGATGCGGTCGGCCAGGCGCTGCACCTCGGCCTTGCCGTTCTGGGCATCCTCGACGAGCCGTGCCATCCGCGCGAGCTGTGTGTCGGCGCCGATGCGAGTAGCCTCGACGACCAGTCGGCCGCCGGCGTTCACGGTCGCCCCGGTGACAGCGTCGCCCACCGCCACGTCGACCGGAACGGACTCGCCCGTCAGCATGGAGGCGTCCACGGCGGAGCTGCCCTCGACGACGGTGCCGTCAGTGGCGATCTTCTCACCGGGGCGTACGACGAAACGGTCGCCGACGGCCAACTGCACGACGGGGATACGTACTTCGGTACCACCGCGCAGTACGGAGACGTCCTTGGCGCCCAGCTCCAGCAGCGCCCGCAGCGCCGCGCCCGACTTCCTCTTGGCGCGCGCCTCGAGATAGCGCCCGGCGAGGATGAACGTGGTCACCCCGGCGGCGGCCTCCAGATAGATGGAGGAGGAGCCGTCCGTGCGGGAGACGGTGAACTCGAAGGCGTGCCGCATGCCCGTCATGCCCGCGTGTCCGAAGAACAGCGCCCACAGCGACCAGCCGAAGGCGGCGAGCGTGCCGATCGACACCAGCGTGTCCATGGTCGCGGCACCGTGCCGGGCGTTCGTCCAGGCTGCCCTGTGGAACGGCAAGGCACCCCATACGACAACCGGAGCCGCCAGCGTCAGTGACAGCCATTGCCAGTTGTCGAACTGGAGGGCCGGAACCATCGCCATCAGGACGACGGGCACGGAGAGCACGAGCGATACGAGGAGCCGCTGGCGCAGGGAGAGCAGTTCGCCGTCCACTGCCGGAGCGTCCTCGGTTCCGCCCTTGGTCTCCAGGACGGGAGGCGGCGGCTCCTCGGCCGTGTAGCCCGTCTTCTCGACGGTGGAGATGAGGTCGGCGACCTCGACCCCGTCGGCGTACGAGACCTTCGCCTTCTCGGTGGCGAAGTTGACGGTCGCCGTGACGCCGTCCATGCGGTTGAGCTTCTTCTCGATGCGGGCGGCGCAGGAGGCGCAGGTCATGCCGCCGATGGAGAGCTCGACCGCGGCGGTGGGCGCAGGCGCGGTCTCGGTGGCCGTCTTCGCGGGAGCCGTGCTGGTCATGGGCGTATCTCCAGGGGGAGGCCGGGACGTACGGCGTCCGTATCAGCGGGGCGGTACGTCCCGGCGCGGGGAGGGAATGCGCGTGATGCCGGGGTGGGAAGCCCCGGAGAGGCCGTCAGGCCTGGCCGACGAGCTCGTAGCCGGCCTCGTCGACGGCGGCCCGGACGGCCTCCTCGTCGAGCGGCGCGGCGGAGGTGACGGTCACCTCACCGGTCTTGGCGACGGCCTGGACCGCGGTGACGCCGGTCAGAGCGGAGATCTCCTTCGAGACCGAGCTCTCGCAGTGGCCGCAGGTCATGCCGGAGACCTTGTAGACGGTGGTGACGCCGATGCCCTGGACGTCGGCGGTCGTGCCGGAGCCGCAGGAACCGCCGCCGCAGCAGGAGCCGGAGGTCTTCTGGTCGGTCATGGCTTCTTCCTCAGGGTGTCGATGCGCGTGGGTCTCAAGGGGAGGGGCGCGATTCCCGGCTCCTCCCACCGATAGGAACACTATACCCCCCCAGGGTATTACGCCATCCCTGTGGTGCCGCACCCATGGGCCTGGTCACCCCTGCCCATTGTCGCTAAGTCCCTTAATGGTGGGGCGCATGTACCCCACGAGGAGGCTTCATGAGTGCTCCCGCAGTCCCCGGACCCCGACCTGCCGAAGGGCTGGTCGTCCGCCCTCTGCGGGACGGACTCATCGCTGCCGCGGTGGTTCGGAAACGACCTTCCCCGCCGCGCCCGCTGCCTGACGCCCGTCAACGGTGCCGCTTCGGCCGACGCCCGCGCACGTGCGCGGCCGAAGCCTTTGAGGGCGCCCGCATGTCTTGGGGCCGGCCTGCGATCAGTGGGGTCCGGGCTGACCCGGCCGCCGTCAGGAGGCCATCATCAGCAGCATCGTGGACATGGTCCCGCCCATGCCGATGTGGGCCGCCAGAGCCGCGTCCGGTGCGGCGCCGAGTTTGCGACGGCGGCCGCGACAGGCCGTCCGCTCGGCCGCCCGGGTCTTGTCCCATACAGAGATCGTCAGCGAGGCCAGGAAGACGAGCACCGTGTCCGGCATGGCGAGCAGCCAGCGCCCCCAGCTGCGCCGTCGGCCACCCGCGCGGCCCGCGGTGAGGCCGCTCTTGCCGGTGCCCCGAACCCGTGCCCATACAGATGCGGCGATCGACAGAAGGAAGTACACGGCGATTGCCGCGATCGCGAGGCGCCACACGGAATTCCAACCCGCTGACGTCCCAGCGCCGGCAGCGGCGGTGGTCATGCCCGGCATGTTCATCCCGGGCATCGACTCCATCCCCTCCACGGAGCCCATACCCGCCATGTCCCCCGTGCTCGCCATGCTCTCCATCCCCGGCATGTTCGCCATGGAGGAGCCGAGGGCGAGTGCAGGACCGGACGACGTACTCGTCATCGCCAGTGTCATGATCACCATGCCGACGCCGGCGACGATGAGGTGCACCCAGTGGCGGCCGTGCTTCCAGCCATGAGTACGCGTGTGCTTGACCGCCAGCGCCACGCCGCCGAGCGTGAGCAGGGCGAACCCCACCGCCCACCACATGCCGTAGCCCGCGTACCAGACGGCCGTCGCGGGCAGGGCCATGACGGCCATACACAGGCCCATCAGCAGATCGCCGCCCGCCGCGAACCGCGTCTCACCGCTGGTGGTCACTACCCGGACCGCGCTGACAGCCGCCACCAGAGCGGCGACCGCCGCCACGGACCAGCTGAGAGCAAGGCTTCCCATCTTCACCTTCCCGTACGTCCGGGCGCGGCGGGCCGCTGCGGTCGGAAGGACGCGGGCTCGCCGCGCAGGGCGCCTCGCGGCGCCATGCGGGCTGTTTACTGCTATTGCCCTTAGTACGTTTCGGTTTCGGAGAGTGTTCAGGGGCTGGTGGGACTTTGCGTCTCCGTCTACCTGGCAGTCGGCTCCGCCCGGTCAGCTCTGCGGCTGGGACTGTGCGGCGCGGCGGGTGCGGCCGGACCGGGCGACGGCGGCGAGGATCGCGACGGCCATTCCGTACAGCACCACGGTGGCGGTGGTCCGGCCCGCTCCGTACGTCTGCGTCGGCGGCAGGTACACGGGACGCGTCTCGGTGACGTTCCGTCCCGAGCCCTGCTGGACGGCGACCCAGCTTTCCGCGGTCCGGTTCCGGGAGTCCTTGAAGGTCGCGTACAGGAACCAGCGGCCCTCGGCGTGCAGTTGGATCCTGCCGCGCTCGGCGCCGTCGGAGACAGGCATGAGCTGCCCGGTGACCTTTTCCCCGGCGCGGCGGGCTATCAGCCCCGTGGGCCTGAGCGCCGGGTCGTCTGTCGTGAGCGTGACTTCGACTACGTGTTCCTGGACGAACGCCTTCCACTGCGCCTGGCCCGCGTCGGTGCCCTGTCCCGGGTCGTGGGCGAAGGCGCGCGTTGCGGTGAGCAGGGGGACGGCGAGCAGGACGGCCGAGGCGACCGTCGCGGCCTGCACTCCCCGGTGCCAGGCGCGCGAAACCCCCTCGGACACCAGAACCACCAGGGCGGAGCCTGCGACAGCCAGCAGCAGCGAGGGTGCGATCTGGTCGGCGGAGACCTCCGTGCCGTGCGGCATCACCGGCAGCAGCGGCAGGTAGGCCGCGTGGACGGCGGCCGGGACGACTAGCGCCAGCCACCAGGGGGAGGGGCGCCACGAGTGGACCAGATCGGCAGCGATCGCGACGAGGAACACCGGCGGGATGATCGGCGTGGAGTGGCCGAGCGCCGCCAGGACGGCGACCGTGAGGAGCCGAGCGACGGTGACCAGCAGCGCGGCGCGGCCGGCAGCTCCCGGCTGCGGGTCGAGCCGGCGTACCAGCAGGACGGCCAGGGTCACCCCGACGCTGACCACCGGCAGGTACCAGAGGGCCGAGAACTGCGGGACGTCGGAGTCGTACTCCATGACCGGCACCAGGGCGGCGCCCAGGACCAGGGCTTCGGCCGCCGTGACCGCCAGGCCGCTGCCACCTTGCCGTACAACGGCCCGCAGCAGTGCCACGGTCAGGGCGATGGTGGCGACGATGGCCAGAAGATGCGGCGGGCTCCACAGAACGGCGTCCTGGCCGAACGCAGTGTGCCAGACCGCGTCCGCCGGCGCGGCGATGCCCACGGCGACCCCGGAGACGACGGCCCACCGCAGAACCGGCTCCCGCACGATTCCGGCGACGCCTTCCCGGCGGACCTGAGGCCATGCCCACAGGGCGAGCGCGCCGAGAGTGACCAGGATCGATCCGTAGAGCAGCACGTGCGGTGCGCTCCAGAAGGTGTCCCGGCCCACGTCGGTGTGCAGCGAGTCGTCCCAGTAGGTGCTGAACAGCGCGAGCGCGCCGCTCGTCACCGCTGTCAGTAGCCAGCCCATGCCTCTGCCCCTCTTCGCCGAGAAGTGCCGTAACCTCTCGAGGCATATACCCCTAGGGGGTATATGCCTATCTGATGGCACAGAGATTCACCTCAGCCGAAGTCGTTGGTCTCGTCGTTCGTCTGGGGGCGAGTGGCCTGCCACTGCTCGGTCCACAAGGGCCGCGTCTGCTCGGCTATCCAGTGCAGGGTGGCGACGGCGCCCTCGTCGAGGCTTGCCCCGCTGTAACCGACGTAGGCCACGAGACCTGGTTCCGGCTCCCAGGCCAGCACGCCGTTGGCGCCGAGTGCGGACGTGACCACCGCAGGCCTGCCGTGCACGGTCCCGGACGCCTGAGCGTCCGCGGCGTACAGCCGATCCTCGATCCCGCCACAACGGGCCACGCCTGTGTATGTCAGGCCGAGGGAGAGTTCGTCGGCCTCTCCGACCTCGTCCGAGCCGTAGCGCGCTTCGCGTAGGTAGCGGGGACGTGAGGTGCCCGTGCTCGTCACGGAGAGTCCGGACGGCGGATCGACGTGGGGCCGACCCGAGACGACCGTGGTCGCGGCGGCGATCCCCACCAGCTCGGTCCGCGGCAGATCCCCTCGGACGCGTGCGTAGGCGTCCCCGATCGGCCATGCGATCTCGCCGTCACCCACTCTGCCTGTGACACCGCCGACCTGGACCGGTCGCCCCAACTGCGGCGCGGGGGCAGGGAACGTCACCACCGCGCCGTTCCGCCCCAGCGAGCCGTCGCCCCGCCGGACGGTCACCGTCCACGGGCCGGTGTCCGCCGTGCGGTCACGCCGGTTCAACGTGAAGACCTCGGGCGAGCGTGCTCCCGCGATCACCAGGCCGGGCGTCTGTCCCGAGCGAGGTGCCTCAGCGCACGGTTAGAGTGCCCTTCATGTTCGAATGGAAGGTGCAAACGAAGGGGTAACTGCCGGCCTTGGACGGGGCGGTGAAGGTTCCGGACTTGCCGCCGGAGATGCTCCCGGTGTCGAACGCCTTGCCCTCCGTGGCGGTCACCGTGTGCGCGGCGGAGTCCTCGTTCACCACCGTGATCTTCTCGCCTGCCTTCACCGTCAGCGTGGACGGGCTGAAGGCGAAGTTCTTCATCGTGATGCGTACCGCGCCAGTGCTCGCCGACGGTGATGCGGGGCTGGAGGACGCGGGGCTGGATGTGGCCGAAGGGGAGTTGTCTTTCCCGCTGGAGCAGGCCGGGACCAGCAGAAGAGTCGCGGCCGCCGCGAGCAGCAGGGATGCGGTGCGTCGGCGGTGGGATGAAGGCGACATCGGAGCGGCCCTTCGGAGGTCGGAGTACGGAGGG
Organism: Streptomyces mirabilis; assembly: GCF_018310535.1. Classification (NCBI taxonomy): domain Bacteria; kingdom Bacillati; phylum Actinomycetota; class Actinomycetes; order Kitasatosporales; family Streptomycetaceae; genus Streptomyces; species Streptomyces mirabilis. The sequence continues at coordinate 148,778 of NZ_CP074103.1, forward strand.
GCGTAAGGCGGCCCGGCGGGCGACCTCGCCGGTGTTGAGGATGGCGGCTCCCATGGAGTGGGTGTGGGAGCCGTGCCGGGCATGCAGTCCTTTGAGGGACAGGGAGTTGACAGCGACCCATACCTCGACAATGACGGCTATGAGGGTTAGCAGCAATACCATGGTGGATGTCGTGGCGGCTTTGCGTCACGCGGAAGTCAGCGCGAGGTCCGGGCGGGGAGGTGGCGAGGGACTTCGGGTAGCTGTAGGACGTGATGCTTCGCTTCCGACTGCTGCTAAGACGCTTACGGCCACAGCCGCAGCCGAGTTCACGACCGGTCCCGCCGCGATCAACGAGCGCGCCGGCCTCCAAGACGGCCGATGCGGGCCGCTGCTGAGGACGTCGGTCATGCGCTGAGTACACCGCTGACCGCCGTCCGGTTCCCATCGCAAGGGGATGCGGTGTCAGCGCGCGAGCCTCCCGTCCCGGGCGTCTTCCCGTTCCGCCCCGCGGACACGGCCGGAGCGATCCAGCGGGTAGTAGAACAGCGACGCCACGGTGTTGATCGCGGCCACGACCGCCCGCCAGGCGTAGCCGCCACACTGAACGCCTCCAGCTTTCCCAGGAAGACTGCGGTCGGCGGGGTCCCCACCAGGCCGAGCAGACACACGACCAGGGCGTCGGCGAGGGCCGGTCGCTGACGCGCCAGCCCCCGGTAATCGTCGATGTTGTGGAGCCCGGGGAGAGCGCAGACCACGGCGAAGGCGCCGAGATTCGTCAGCGCGTACCCGGCCAGATAGAACAGCGGCGCCTGCTGGGCGAGATCCGCGCGCCTGGCCACGGCCACCGGCATCAGCAGGTATCCGACCTGGCTGATCGTCGAGTATGCGAGGAGGCGCTTCACGTCCTGCTGGAAGAAGGCCGCGAGGTTGCTCAGGGTCATGGACGCGGCGGAGAGCACGGCCACCAGAGCCGCCCACGGCAACGTCCGTACCGGACAGCGCCTCGGTCCCAAGACGGTACAGGGCGGCGAAGGCACCGATCTTGGGGAGGGTGGTGAGGAACGCCGCGACCGGGGGAGCACTGCCCTGGACCGCGTCCGGCACCCAGAAGTGGCCCGGCACGCCGCCGGCCTTGAAGGATGCTCCGCCCACGATGAGCGCGGCGATGCGGCCCTGCTGGTCGATCACCTGGTCGATCACCGCGGTCTCGGGACGGTGAGGGTGGGGGCCTCCGCAGCGGCTTGGCCCGCCAACCTTACGGCTAAGAGCCTTAACGTTGAGCCCTGGTCCCTTGAGTCTGAGGTTGCGCAAGTTCACCCATACGAGGATGAGTACTGGCATATAGTGATGTTCCGCTTACGATCAGTAGCATGCCGCAGGAATCGGCCGACTGCGCGGGGGCGCGCAAACCGGCCCTCGCTCTCCTCGTGGGCCTGGTGCTGATGCTCATGGCCCACGCTGTCGCGTGCGCCGTGCACCCGGCCGAGAGCCACGTTCATGCTGCGGCGGCCGTGTCCTTGGAGCAGGCGGAATCCGGTTCGGACGTCCCGCTGCTCGTTTCGGACGCATTGACCTGTTCGGCGTCCCACGGAGCGGACGAGCACCCGGGGCATGGCGTCGCGTGCTGTGACCCCGCCGACTGGCCCGCCGACCTGCGGGTGCCGGCCGGGGCGCTGCTCCTGGCCCTCCTGCTGCTCGGTCTGCTGCCGTTGCGCCACCGCACGGAGGATCCCGCGACGTCCGGCGCGCCGCCGGGACGAGGCGATACCGCCGGAGCGCCCTGCCTCACCGGACTCCACCTGCTGCGCCTCGTCTGCGTCAGCCGTACCTGACGGTGCCCCGCCTGGCACGCATTGCCGGGCGTCCCGACACCCCCCACCCGTACGGCACAGACACGCGGCCTCATCGTGGGCCGCGAGAGGACTCCACATGAGCACGGCCCTGCGCAGCATCCCCTCGCGCGACATCACCTCATTCCTCGCAGCACACGAACTCCCCGACCCTGCGGGCGCACCGCGCCGGTCACCCGCCGGCATGGTCGGCAACACCCCCGTTCTATGGATCGGCGAACCCTTCAACCTCTCCGGACGCGGCTTCTGGGCCAAGCTCGAAGGCGCCAACCCCGGCGGCATCAAGGACCGCCCCGCACTCCACATGGTCGCCGCCGCCCGAAAGCGGGGCGACCTCGCACCGGGTGCTCCGGTCATCGAGTCCACCAGCGGCACCCTCGGCCTGGGCCTCGCGCTGGCCGGGATCACCTACGGCCACCCGGTCACCCTGGTCACCGACCCCGGGATGGAGCCGCTGATGGTGCACCAGCTCCGTGCTCTCGGCGCGCACGTGGACGTCGTATCAGAGCCTCACCCGGTCGGAGGCTGGCAGGAGGCGCGCAGGCAGCGCGTGCGCGAACTGCTCGCCCGTACACCCTCGGCGTGGTGCCCCGACCAGTACAACAACCCCGACAACGTCGCCGCGTACGCGCCGCTCGCCCTCGAACTCATCGTCCAGCTCGGCCGGATCGACGTCCTGGTGGCGGCGGTCGGCACCGGCGGGCACTCGGCCGGCATCGCCCGCACCCTGCGCACCTTCAACCCGGAGTTGAAGCTCGTCGGCGTCGACTCGGTGAACTCCACCGTCTTCGGCCAGCCCGCGGGCCCGCGCCTGATGCGAGGCCTCGGCAGCAGCATCCACCCGGGCAACGTCGACCACGCGGCCTTCGACGAGGTCCATTGGGTGGCTCCCGGAGAAGCGGTGTGGACCTGCCGCCAGCTGGCCCGCGGTCACTACGCCAGCGGCGGTTGGAGCGTGGGCGCGGTCGCGCTCGTGGCGAACTGGCTGGCTCGAACGGAATCCGAACGCACCCGCATCGCAGTGATCTTCCCCGACGGCGTCCACCGCTACTGGAACACCGTCTACAGCGACGGCTACTGCCGTACCCACGGGCTTCTGCGCCGCTTCCCCGCGGACCAGCCGGACGAGATCGCGCACCCTGGCGAGTACGCGGTCGAACGCTGGACCCGCTGCACCAACATCACCGCGCCCGTCGTGGCGGAGGGGACGGCGCGATGAACTCCCTTGCCGCGCAGTTCCGTTCGTTCAACGGATGCATCCGGCTGCTGATGGTCCAGCAGTTCACCATCAACACCGCCTTCTACATGCTCATGCCCTACCTGGCCGTGCATCTGGCCAACGGGCTGGGCATGGCCGCCTGGGCGGTCGGCCTGGTGCTGGGGGTACGCAACTTCACCCAGCAGGGCATGTTCCTCGTCGGCGGCACGCTCGCCGACCGGCTCGGCTACAAGCCCTTGATCATGGCCGGGTGCGTGCTGCGTACCATCGGCTTCGGTCTGCTCGGTTTCGTCGATTCGCTGCCCGCGCTCGTCGTGGCGTCGGCGGCCACCGGCTTCGCGGGGGCTCTGTTCAATCCGGCGGTACGGGCCTATCTCGCGCAGGAAGCGGGGGCGCGGCGAGTGGAGGCCTTCGCGACCTTCAACGTCTTCTATCAGGCAGGGATGTTCGTCGGGCCGCTGGTCGGACTCGCCCTGCTGACAGCCGACTTCGGGCTGGTCTGCTCCGTGGCTGCGGTCCTGTTCCTGGCCCTGACGGTCATCCAGTTCCGCATGCTGCCCGATCGTGAGGGCACTCCGTCGGCCGAACCCGGTGGCGTGCTGGCCGACTGGCGCACCGTCGTTCACAACCGGCCGTTCCTGCTCTTCTCCGCCGCCATGATCGGCTCGTACGTCCTGTCGTTCCAGGTCTACCTCGCGCTTCCCTTGCAGGCGCATCGGGTGGCCCGGGACAGCGGCGACGCGGTGACCACCGCCCTGTTCGCACTCTCCGCCGCGGTGGCTGTGGTGGGGCAGCTGAAGATCACGGCGTGGGCCCGGGCGCGGTGGACCTCGCAGCGCGCCATCGTCTACGGCATCGCGGTCATGGGTGTCGCCTTCGTGCCGTTGCTGGTCGGGCCTGGAACGGTGGCGGGAGGTTCCAGCGTTATGGGCTGGGGCATGGCGCTGGCGCCCCTGTTCGCGGCGGTCGCCCTGCTCGGACTGGGGACGGCCGTGGTCTACCCGTTCGAGATGGACACGGTCGTATCGCTCGCGGGCGGACGGCTGGTCGCCACGCACTACGGGCTGTACAACACCGTCTCCGGACTCGGCATCACTCTGGGGAACCTGGCCACCGGGGCTGTCTGGGACGCCGCCGAACGTATGGGGCACCCGGAGCTGACGTGGTGGGCGCTCGCGGCGACGGGCGCCCTCTGCGCCGGATGTGTCGGCCTGCTGGCGCGGTCCGGCCGTCTGACCGCCCGGTCCGAGCCGGAACTCGCGGTGGTGACCTCATGAAGGCGGGCGCGACGCACACAACGGGCCCTTCGGCAGCCGGACTTGTCGCGACTCCGCTGAGCACTGCGTGTGCCGCCGTACTGTCGCGTGCTGAGCACGCGTGCATCGGCGTCAGCCCTTTCAACAGCTACTTCTCGGTCGCACGGATCCGGCAGGTGGCCGTTTGGGCTTGTCAGCGGTTCTCACGCGTCGACTTCTTCGTGCCGGACGGTCCGAGCGCGTACACGCTGGAGGCACTGGGCTACTCGCCGGCAAAAGCGGAGTGGAAGGCGCGTCGGCAGGGCCAGTACACCCGGAACAAGATCCGAGTGGCCCTGCGGGGCGTGGATGAGGGCGCGAGCCGGACCCGGGTCCTCGGGTGGGCGGAGCTGCAGGGGGTGGCGGCCTTCAGCCGACTGCACGCGGAGGGACATGCTCTCTATACGCGGGACGAAGGGTTCCGAGCCGCCTGCCGGGAAGCAAGCGGCTGGGTCCTTGCCGGAAGGCTCCCGGAGGGGCGCGAGCCGGACGAGGCTCAAATGGCCTGTGCGGTGCGCTACTTGCTCGCCGAGCTGCCGCTGTTCCTCGACACCCCGGCCATCGTGGAGGCCGAGTCATCGGTGTTCTGCTACCACCGGCCGCCGGCGTTCCTGCACCGCCTCTACGCACGCGAACTCGTACGGCATCCCGGGCCGGGCCAGGGATTCGCTGTGATCACGCCGACCGACGTGGACGGCACCGAGTCACAGGGGGTGTTGGTACCCGCTGCCCCACCCCTGCACAGCGCTGATCATCTGACTCCACAACCCGCTGGCCTGTAGCACGCCGACGAGCACACGTAGCGCCGTCCGTAGTGGGCGGCGCTACGCACAACAGGTCGACACGACCGTGTCTCCTATATAGCTTAGTGGATTAATGGGGTCGTTACGGGTGTGCCGCTTGGACGGGTCGGTGGTCCGGTCATATCGGCGGGCGAGGAGCAATTTCATGAGTGATGTGCTGTATCTGCTTCCGGTGCTGGCCTGCCCTCTCGGCATGGGCGCCGTGATGTGGTTCATGATGCGGTCGGGCCGCAAGGGCTCCGCCCCGAAGGAGTCTCCTGCCCCCGGGCGGACCGAGACGGACCTCGCTGAACTGCGCGTGGAAGTCGAGGCGCTGCAGGCCCGGACCCGCGTCCCTGCCCAGCCGTCGGCGTCGTCCCGCGAGAGCGTTCAGTGAGCGCGTACGGTCCGCTACTGGTCCCGGTCGCGATCGTGCTCGTCTACCTGTGCTTCATCCGGCCCTTGGGCCGTCACGGTTCCCGCCACGCGCCCGGAGACCAGTTGCGCGGCGGAGACGAGGTCCGTTCGCCCGAGGATGTCGCACACCCGAGGACCGAGGCGGATAAACATCCACCGTCTGCCGGGCTCGGCGGAGATGCTCGCCGAGTCGAAGGCAGTGCCCGGCGTGCGGCCCCCACTCATCCGGATGGGTGTGCCTAGGTGCGGGCGTCGAGGTCGTACGCGAGTCGGCGCAGTGCGGACCCGTACTCGCGGTGGGTGAGAGCGTGGGCGAACTGTGCTTCGAGGTAGGTCTGCGGGGAGCCGGTGTCGTACCAGGTGCCGGCGATGACCTGCCCGTAGAGCGGGTTGGCGATGGCGTGGGCGTGCAGGGCGTCGGAGAGATAGATCTCTCCTTCCGGCTTCTGGTACCAGCGGCGGGTCTGCTCCTCCAGTTCGGCGACGACGCCGGGAGTGATCACGTATCCGCCGATCGCGGCGTAGGGCGAGGGGGCGTCCTGCGGCTCCGGCTTTTCGACCAGACCGGAGACGCGCAGGCATCCGCCGCCGAGATCTTCTTTGACGATCGGCACGCCGTAGCGGAAGGAGTCGGCCGGATCCATGGGCATCAGGGCCAGGACAGGGGCGCCAGTGGCCTCGTACGCCGTCTTGAGCTGCTGCGCGCGGGGGACGTCGGCGACGAACACGTCATCCGCCCAGAGAACCATGAAGGGTTCGTCCCCGATGAGCCGGGCCGCGTTGAGGACGGGCGTGCCGTTGCCGTAGGGCCCGTTCTGGTGGATGAAGCTGATGTGCGCGGCCAGATCAGAGAGTTCACGCACACTGTCGGCGAGGGAAGATCGCCTTCGGCAGCTTCTTCCACAGCACCAGGACCGCGATGGTTCCCGCTCCGAGGCTGAGAGCGGCTCGCGCGCCGGGTGCGCCCACCGCGTCGGCGAGCATCCCTGGCAGCCCGGCAATCTTGGCGAGTCCCTCGGCCGACGCTTTTGTCCCGGCCATGGAGTACAGCTGGCCCGCGATCAGCACCAGCCCGATCCCGGCCAGCATGCCCTCGACGACAGCCACCGAGATGGCCCGGAAGTACCGGCCCAACTTCAGGGCGCCCATGAGGAGCTGGAGCACACCGGTGGCGAGCACGACGACCCCGAGGACGGGCAGGCCGTACTCGCGTACGGCTTCGAAGACCAGCACGGTCAGACCCGCGGCTGGCCCCGAGACCTGGAGGCTGCTGCCGGGCAGGAAGCCGGTGACGAGACCGCCGACGATGCCGGTGACCAGACCGAGTTCGGCCGGCACACCGGAGGCGACGGCCACGCCCACGCACAGCGGCAGCGCGACGAGGAAGACGACGAGCGAGGCGGCGAAGTCCTGCCGGAAAGTCGAGCCGGACGTATCGGAGTTCTTGCGGCGGTGGCCGTGCCTTCGCCGATTCGTGGGTGTCCCGCCGGTGGCCCTCCTGTGCGCGCTCACAGCGCGACGAAGGTGTCGGCGTGCGACCGGTGGGCCAGCACGGTGCCGGTGTGGACCTCGTAGAACCAGGCGTGCAGACGCAGACGGTCCGCGTCGAGCCGCCGCGCGACGCACGGGTACGAGCGCAGCCTGAGGATCTGCGCCAGCACGTGGGACTGCACCGCGCCCGCGATCGCGGGGTCGTCCTGGACCGTCGCTTCGCCCGGCTGGGGCGCGGCATGGGCGAGCCAGTCACGGACGGCGGGTACGGCGCTCAGGTCCTCGCCGCGCACCAGCGCGCCGACGGCGCCGCAGTGCGAGTGGCCGCAGACGACCACGTCGGTGACACCGAGGACCTCCACCGCGTACTCGATGGTGGCCGCCTCGCTGGTCGGCCGCCCGGGGGCGTACGGGGGAACGATGTTGCCCGCCGTGCGCAACTCGAAGAGCTCGCCCGGGCGGGCCCCGGTGATCAGGGCCGGGACGACCCGCGAGTCGGAGCAGGTGATGAACAGGGCCTGCGGGGCCTGGCCGTCGGCGAGCCGGGCGAACTCCTCGGGCCGTGCCGCGGTCCGCTGCCGGAACGACCGGGCGTGTTCGATGAAGGGCTGCATGTGGAATGCCTCCTGGGCGCGCCGCAGGGCGCGTCGGTCCTTCAGGTGGGGAAATGGCCACTGAGGCAGGCAAGGGGCAGCGCTCCGCGCGCAGTGGGAGCGCGCGCGAGCGCGGGGCGGCTGGGAGAAGTGCCTCGGCCGTCCAGAAGGGTGCTTGCCTGTGGGTTCGGTCAGCAGCGGAAGATCTGAAGTCCCGCAGGAGAGAGCCCTGTTGCCGGTCTTGGCTGACGGTACGTGTGCCCGGCCGTCGAGGGCATCGACGACGCCGCGGCCACGTGGGCGCCCACGGTCTGGGCGCCACTTGAAGCGCCGACCGAGGCGTTCTCGTCGGATCGCTGGCGATCGCGGGTCAGGAAGTGTTGGGACGTCTCTTCGGGGCCGTGGGCGTCGTCACAGACCAACGCCTCGCCCTGGGACGTCGTGGCCTCCCGCTCGTGGGCGAAGGCCATGGGAGCGGTGTGCGTGAAGAGCTGAAGGGCCAGCAACGCGGCAGCGAGGGCCGCGAACAGGGCCCAGACCGGCTTGCCTCGTGACACGCGTTCAGCTCCTGGTCGTACGTGGTTCCGTGCAGCCTGGGGACTGTGCCGCGAAGACGATCCATCCGCTAATTCCATTAGTACATTAACTGTAGGGGGTGCTTTGATGGTTACGGCGGGGCTTCACCCTCACGGGGGGGAGTTTCGGAAGGCGGTGCGACTGACGCTTCCCGCCTCCGCTGCCGCCTGTCTCTCCATGCCAGCTCGGCGATCAGGGCTACGACCAGGGCGATGATCAGCACCGTTACCACGATGTAGAAGGTGGAGATCCCCGACAGGAGCCCGCTCTGGTCGTCCTTGATGTCTGACGCGATCCGAGAGGCGTGGGTCATGTTGCTCGCGGTGTTAGACGTCACCGTGTTCCGTCATGCCCCCCTCCGGACCCCCTTTGTGGGGGTGTGCGACACCCATGTTACCCCACGGACTCTAAGTGTCTTAGTAGACGATGCCATGTCCGGTCATGGACTTCAGTGGCTGTACCCGCTCAGCAGCGCCCGTTCTCCGGCGGAGAAGAGATGTGTGGCTGAGCAGAGTTCACCGCCTGTCCGAGGCAGCGCTCGCTCCGGGAGTCCGCGTGCGTGTGGTCGGCGGCCTGCCAGGTGGCGAGTACAAGTGCCGCGACCTGATGGGTCGGTAGGAGTCGTCGGCTTCATCCCAGACGGAGATTCCACCTGCCGGTCCGGCCGGTGGGTCCGGGAGCCGGGGTGAGCAGGGTCAGCCGGATCGTCATGGGGCGCACGCTATCCCTGTGCCGGTGGTGCGGCCTGGGCCGGAGCGGGGGTGAGACAGGCCATCTTGGCTGGTAGGCGCGGGACCGGTACCGTCTGGCGTATTAGGACGACGGCGCGAACGGAAGTCCGGTGCAATTCCGGCACGGTCGCGCCACTGTGAGCTGTGCAACTCTTCGCGCTGAGTGGGGAGTTGCCGGTGAGTCAGACCCGGCGCCGTCGTCGCGTGCTCCAACGAGCGGGACGCGTGTTCCCGAGGAGGTACCGCCGTGGCTCACACTGCAGCTGCCCCTGCCCCCCTGTCCTCGCCGGTCGTGGCGAAACTGCCGATCCGGGCGATTCTGCCCTGGGCGGTGTTCTTCGGCCTGCTGATGCTGGTCCTGCTGTACTTCGTCGGCGCCGATCAGGGCGCCACCTCCGTCTTCTCCGGCGAGGGCGTCCACGAGTGGGTCCACGACGGCCGGCACCTGCTCGGCTTCCCCTGCCACTGAGTCGCGAGAGGACAGCCGTATGAACTCCGTCACCGTCCGCGCGCTGCTGGTACGCGGAATGCTCGCGGGCCTGGCCGCGGGGCTGTTGGCCTTCGGGCTCGCCTATCTGATCGGCGAGCCCGGCGTGAACGCGGGCATCGCCTACGAGGACGCCCACACCCACGATCACGGCATGGAACTGGTCAGCCGGGCCGCGCAGTCCACCACCGGCCTGGCCACCGGGGTGCTGGTCCTCGGCACGGCGGTGGGCGGGATCGCCGCGTTGGCGTTCTGCTTCGCCCTGGGGCGAGTCGGCCGATTCGGCGCGCGGGCGACCACCTTGCTGGTCGCCGGCGGCGCCTTCGTCACCGTCTACCTGGTGCCGTTCCTGAAGTACCCGGCCAACCCGCCGGGGTCCAGCGACCCTGACACCATCGGAAAGCGGACCACGCTGTACGTCGGGATGATCGCCCTGACCGTGCTGGTCGCCCTCGGCGCGGTGATCCTCGGCCGCCGCCTGGCCGGGCGGATCGGCAACTGGAACGCCGCTGTCGCCGCGACCACCGCCTTCATCGGGGTCATCGCCGTGGCCATGGCGTTCCTGCCGGCGGTCAACGAGACGCCCAAGGACTTCCCGGCCACCGTGCTGTGGCAGTTCCGCCTCGCCTCACTCGGCATCCAGGCGCTGCTGTGGGCCTCGTTCGGCGTGGTCTTCGGTTTCCTCGCAGAACGGGTCCTGTCGCCGCACCCCGCGCGCCCGGCCCAGGCGGCTGCGGCCCCTGGGGTGGCGTCGGCCGCCTGATCGGCTCAGGTAGAGGGGCCTGTGCCGGGGGCGCGACCGGCACAGGCCCTTTGCGCGTGGTGGTGGTGGCGCACGGATGCCGTCCTTGCTTCGCAGGAGGTGCCCGTCCTGGACCGCGGCTCGCCCGCTCATACGGTGACGGGCTGCGGCCGACGTACGGTGAGTCGGCCGCTGTGTGCCAGCGCCGCGATCGATGTCGCGCAGGCGAGCCCGGTGGCGGGCAGTCCTGCCCAGGTCAGCCAGAGTGCGTTGTGCCGCGCGGCGAAGTCCCAGAGGGGCGCACGTGGCGAGGTTGCCGAGGCCGGAGACGGTGTTGCAGAAGCCGTAGTGCGTGGCGACCGGGCGGTCGCCGGACAGGGTCACGACGGTGTCCATCTCGAACGGGTAGACCACTGCGCTGCCCGCCGCGAGCAGGACGACGGCCGCGACCAGGGCCACGAGTACCGCCACCGACGAGCCGCGCGGAGCGAAGGCCAGTGGCAGGAAGGCCACCCCCATCGCTGCCAGCCCCCGCACCAGCGCCTCGCTGGGACTCCAGCGGCGTTTGGCCAGGCCGGTGAGGTGCACCTGTCCGACGACGGCGACCGCGGCCGAGACGACGAACAGCCCGCTCGTGACCGCCGTGCCGTTCGCTCCCAGCGCGTCGGACGCGGCGAGGGGGAGCGCCAGATACACCTGGAAGGTCAGGACGTACGAGCCGATCATCGCGGCGGAGAAGAGCAGGAAGGGCCGGTTGGCCACGACTGTGCGCCACTGGGCCAGCACGCCCTCGCCGCCGGTGCCGGCCGTGTGGCCGCGGCGCGCGGGCAGCGACCGCCACTGCAGCAGCGTCAGCACGGCGAAGATGGCGGCGGCCACGGTGCACACGAGGCGGAAGTCGGCTGCCAGCAGGGCGAGTCCGACGAGCGAGCCGAGGAGCATGCCGGCCTGGTAGTAGACGTTGAAGGTGGCGAAGGCATCCACGCGCCGCTCGCCCGCCTCGGCGGCCAGGTAGGCGCGTACGGCCGGGTTGAACAGCGCGCCCGCGAAGCCCGTGGCGGCGGAGGCGGCGATCAGGGCGGGCAGGTTGTCGACCCAGCCGAGCAGGCCGAAGCCGACGGCGCGCAGGAGGCAGCCGGTCATGATCGGGGCCTTGTAGCCGAAGCGGTCGGCGAGGGTGCCGCCGATCAGGAACATGCCCTGCTGGGAGAAGTTCCGTACGCCCAGCACGAGCCCGACCGCCCACGCGGCGAGGCCGAGTTGACCGGACAGGTGGGCGGCGAGGTAGGGCATGAGCATGTAGAAGGCGAGGTTGATGGCGAACCGGTTGGCCATCAACAGCCGTACGGGGGGCGGGAAGGAGCGGGTCTGGCGCCACAGGTGCTTCATCGGGCGGCCTCCACGAGCGCGGGTTCGCCGACGGCGCCAGCATCGCGAGCGGGTCGATCACCTGGGTGCAGCGTGTCCAGCGGGACACGACCCGTTCGCAGGGGTGGCCGATCTCGTCCGGATCGTCGGCGGGCAGGTGACCGAGCAGGCCGTGGTCCCGGCAATACGTGTCGTCGAAGACGGTGCCGACGTACCGCTGCGGGCCGTCGGGGAAGATCGCGACAATCCGCTCCTCTGCGGGCACGGTGCGGGGCCAGCCAGCGGGCCACGAGAGGGACGGCGCCGACGCTCCAGCCGCCGGTGGCGTAGTGGTGGCGTGCGAGGGTGCGGGCGGCCCAGACGGCTTCGGGGGCGGCGACCCCAGTGGACCTCGTCGAAGAGGTCGTAGGCGACGTTGCGGGGGTAGATGCTGCTGCCCAGCCCGCGCATCAGTGGGGGGTGCGGCGGGCTGGCCGAAAATGGTCGACCCGGTGGTGTCCACGCCGACGACCCGCAGGCGGCGAAAGAAGCCGCGCAGGACGGAGGCGATGCCGGCGGAGTGGCCGCCGGTGCCGACGGCGACGACGAGGGTGTCGATCCGGCCGAGCTACGAGTTCGTGGGCGAGCGGGGCGTAGGCGGCGACGTTGTCGGGGTTGTTGTACTGGTCGGGGCACCAGGCGTCCGGGTGGACGGCCAGGAGTTCCTCGACGCGGTCGCAGCGGGCCTGCTGCCAGCCGCCGGTGGGATGCGGGGTGGTGACCACGTCGACCCCGGCGCCGTACGCAGTGAGCAGGCCCGTCATCAGGGGTTCCATGCCGGGGTCGGTGACGACAGTGACCGGGTGGCCGTAGGCGGAGCCGGCCAGGGCCAGGCCGAGGCCGAGGGTCCCGGACGTCGACTCGACGATCCGGGCGCCGGGCAGCAGCTGCCCGCGCTCGCGGGCGGCCCGGACCATGTAGAGGGCGCTGCGGTCCTTGATGCCGCCGGGGTTGTGGCCTTCGAGTTTGGCCCAGAAGCCGCGGCCGGCGGCGGTGAAGGGCTCCCCGAGCCACAGGACCGGGGTGTCGCCGACCAGTCCGGCGGGCGTGTGGGTCGGGCGCTTGGCCTCGGCCAGCAACTGTGCCGGAAAGGCAGGGACGGTGAGGGTGTCGAGGTGGTTCATGGCGTGCTTCTCCCGCGGTCGGCGGCCTGAACGGTCGCCGGCCGTCATGAGGTCGGAGGGGGGCGGGACTGATCGGCGGCCGCCTGCGGGGCGGGCGAGTTGGCCGTTACATGGTGGACGTGGTGATGCCGCAGCGCTGAGGAGAGCAGCGTCCCTCTGGCCTTCGGCCCGCCAGAGCGGGGATCCGGATCGGCGGCCGCTCCGCTCGCGGGGTGGCGCTTCGGGTGCCGCGAGGTTACGCGCGTGGCGGGCCGGACGGGCGGGGCGGCAACACGAGGGCGAAGCAGGCCCCCTTCCCTCGTCCCGGCGACGACGCGGTGACGTCGCCGCCGTGCCCACGTGCGATGCCCCGCGCGATCGTCAGGCCCACCCCCGACCCGGCGGACCGGCGGGGACGGCCGGGCACACGGTAGAAACGCTCGAAGACGCGCTCGATGTCCTGCTCGGCCAGACCCGCTCCGGTGTCGGTCACGACGACCTCGCCACGGCCGCCGACGTCATGCGCGGTGATCGTGACGGTGCCACCGGCGGGCGTGGCCAGCAGGGCGTTGCCGAGCAGGTTGGTCAGCACCTGGGTGATCCGGTCGGGGTCGGCATGTACCGGCACCACCCTGTCCGTGTCGGTGACCAGCGCGACGTGCGCGTCCTCGAACTGGGACGAGAGCCGCACGGCCGCGCGGCGGGCGATATCGGCCAGGTCCGCGTCCACCAAGTGCAGGTCCAGCCGCTGCTCCTCGGCGCGGGACACGCTGGACAGGTCGTCGGCGAGCCGGTGCAGTCGGCGCAGTTCCTCGCTGAGCGAGGCCAGCGTGTCCGGGCTCGCGGTGAACACACCGTCGATCAGCCCCTCGACGTAGCCGTCGAGCGCGGTCAGCGGGGTCCGCATCTCGTGCGCGGCCTCACCGAGCAGCCTGCTGCGCCGCGTCTCGGTGTCGGCCAGGGCCCGGGCGAGGGTGTTGACGTCGGTTGCCAGCGCCGCCAGTTCCGGCTCCGAGGGCAGCGCGACGTGGCTCTGGTAGTTGCCGGCCGCGATCCGCCGGGTCGCGCTGCGCACGGCGTCGAGCGGGCGCAGCAGACGGCGGGTGACCGCCGCGGCAACGATCCCGGCGGCGGCGACGCTGGCCCCGACGCCGACGAGGAGGGCGGTATCGAGCGAGGTCAGGAAGGCGGCGTGCACCCGTGTCATCGTGGCTGCCATGCCCATTCCGTGGTCTTCGTCCAGCATTCCCATCCGCTGGTCGAACAGGGACGGGGCGAGCAGCCGGACCGTCAGGAACGCGACGACGGCGCCGACCACGGCCACGGCGGCGTGGGAGACGAACAGTCTCAGCGGCAGGCGCATCCTCACCTTCATCAGCTCCTTTGGCCCACGAACTTGTAGCCCACGCCGCGCACCGTGGCGATCAGGTGCGGATCGCCCGCGTCGTCACCCAGTCGCGCCCGCAGGCTGCGGATGTGCACGTCGACGACGCGCTCGTCGCCGTAGAAGTCGTAGCCCCACACCCGTTCCAGCAGCTGTGCCCGGGAGTACACCCGCCCGGGTGCGTCGGCGAGCGCGGCGAGCAGGTCGAACTCCAGGCTCGACAGTGCCACCGGTGTCCCGTTCACTGCGACCTCGCGGCCGACGAGGTCGACGGTCAGCGTGTCGAAGCGCAGCACGGTGTCCTCGCCGGCACGCCCCGCCCGGCCGCGGCGCAGGACCGCCTTCACCCGGGCCGTGACCTCCCGCGGGCTGAACGGCTTGGTCACATAGTCGTCCGCGCCCACGCCGAGCCCGACGAGCTTGTCGACCTCCTCCGCCTTCGCCGTCACGAGGATCACGTACGTGTCACTGAAGCCGCGCAGCTTCCGCAGGACCTCCAGCCCGTCGATGCCCGGCAGCATCACATCCAGGAGCACCAGATCGGGCGGGTCGCCGCGCAGCGCGGCAAGAGCGGCCTCCCCGTCGCCGGCCTCCGCCACCGCGAAGCCGTCCGCCTCCAGATAGCCGCGCAGGACTCTCCGGATGTGCGGCTCATCATCGACCACCAGTACCCGCCGCATGACTCACCCCTGCACGAGACTAACGACCGGGCAGCGCCGAATGGCCGCCAACACCGACGGACAAGCGTCCGCGCCCGGCTGCCATCCGGGACGCGAGTCCGCCCCTCATGCCCGCCGCGCCCGCGCGCCGGGCGGAATCTGAAGGGCCTGAGGCTTTTGTGCCTGCGGGCCGGAGGCGACGTTCAGCGGGCTACCAGCCGGTCCTCGGCCCCGCGTGCGTACGAAAGCAAGGTGGATCACTGCGGTCAGGGAGGTGACCACGGGTCCCCCCGCGAAGAGCACCCATCAGCCGCTCCCGTCAGTCGTAAGCCAGCTGAGGCCCCCTTCGTTCCTCCCGTGCCTTTCGCCGAGCTCGTCCCCCGCTTTCCGGCGGTGCCGGGCGCGTGTCCATGCCGCCCGGCACCGCAGGGGCTACCGCCCCATCCCGTGTCCCATGCCGCCCATGCCCGTGCCGGACGGGTGGGTCATGGTCACCATCGTGTCGATGTGCTCCTTGGCCTGCGCGAGGATCTCGGTCTTCCGCGCGGCCGTCAGCGTGGTGTTGTCGTCGAGGTTGCTCTTGACGGCCGCGACCATGGCGTCCTTGAGCCCGGACACCGACTTGTCCTGGGCCTTGGCCACGTCCGCGAGTGACTTGCCCGAGTGCATCTGCGTCCGCAGACCGGTCTGGCTCAGGCCGAGGTAGTCGGCCGCAGCGGTCATGAGGGAGTTCTCACCGAACGCCATGCCGTGCATTCCGCCCCCGTGGCAGCCGTCGTTGTCATGCGGCGCGGTGGACGAGGCCGGGGCCGTGCTCGACGTGCCGGTCGTCGCCTGCGCGATGCCGACGCCACCGCCGACCACCGTGACAACCGCGAGCGCCGCCGCTCCGAGCGTCACACCCTTCCGGTTCCGCTTCATCTCCTGGCTCCTTAGCATCCCGGGCACCTGCCGACCGGCCCGTGCCGGCCGCCTCGCCCCGACGTGTGCTGTCGGCCGGGTCTGGATGCCTTCACCTCTGAGCATGCGGACCGGCTGTGAAGCAACGACCGGCGCTCGTATGAAGCCCTCATGAAAGGCACCGTCCGAAGGCCCGCCATCGGCAACTGCGCCCTCAAACGCGCCGCCGTGCCCCTGCCGGACGAGGTCTCCGCCACGGTGCGATCCACCCCACGGCCCCGCGGCAGGACATGTGGCGCTTCCCGATCCGAACGAGGGACCGGTCCGGGCGCGAATCCCTGGGAGGCGACGGGCAGCGGCGGACCGGCCCTGCTGCGGGCGGCAGGGCGCGCCGGGCGGAGACTCGCGCGAGGTCGGCTGTGCCGTTTCGTCCATGCGAGCGCGTCCGGTGGGGTCGCGGACCCGTCGGGAGAGTCTCAGGCAGACGGGGCTCAGGTCGTGTCCGGAGGGAGTCGGAGTGTCTCGGTTCCGGAGCGGAATGCCGACCCGATCGAGTTTGCCGCCATAGTCCGGAGCTGGTCCGTCGGCGCTCTCGGGGGAAGTTTATGCGCTGCGGCGCACCACGAGGGTGTTTGTGCCGTTGCGTCAACAGGCGGCGATCGCACCCCTGTTTCTCAGACGTAAATACCCCCACGGGGTACTTGACGCCTCGATGGGTAAGGCGCACTCTGCCAGTGCGCCCCTAACCCTCCCATCGGCCGCAGCCCCCTCCCGTACGCGATCCGCCCGTCACCGAAGACGAGGCGCGTCCCCCCATGCCACCGCGTAGGGCCACAACTGCTGCGCACAGGAAGGACCGCGATTGTGTCCACCACCCTGACCTCCTCCCGATGTAGTCGGCTCGCGGCACTGCTCGTCTCCGGTGCGGTGCTGACCGCCGGCTGCACGGTCGGCTCCTCCGCCAACACCCTCGACAGCGCACGTTCCAAGGGCACCCTGAGGGTCGCCCTCACCGAAGCGAACCCGCCGTGGAATTTCCTCGACAACGACAAGCCCACCGGCTACGACGTCGATGTAGCCCGGGAGCTGGCGAAACGGCTCGGCATAGGCAAGGTCGAGTTCATCGGTTCGGACTTCGGCAGCTTCATCGAAGGCGTGCGGGCCAATCGGTTCGACATCGTCATCTCGGGCCAGACGATCACCGAAGAGCGCCAGAAGCAGGTCGACTTCTCCCGTCCCTACGAGGTCAACGGCGTCTCCATATTCGTCGGCAAGTCCAACACCTCCCTCACCGGCCTTCCCGCCCTACGAGGCAAGACCATCGCGGTGACCGAAGGCACCACCCAGGCCGAGTACGCCCGCACGAAGATCCCCGGCGCGCAGATCAAGACGTACAAGAACGCCACGCTCGCGCTCATGGACCTCGGGCAGGGGCGGGCCGACGCCGCACTCGTCTCGAAGTTCCAGGGCGCCTACCTCGCCGACAAGAACAACCTGCGCGTCAAAGCCGCAGGGGCGCTGCTGGAGACGGAAGTCAACGGCATGACGTTCCGCAAAGGCCAGAAGGACTTCAAGGAGAACCTCGACAAGGCCCTGGGCGACATGATCGACGACGGCACCCTGTCGACCATCTCGCGACGCTGGCTCGGCGGCCTCGACATGGCCGCAGAGCTCCGCGACCTGCCCGCGAACCAAGCCGGCTGACACGGAGGAGGAAACCGACCATGGACCTCGTCATCCAGGACTTGCCGGAACTCCTCAAGGCCATGGGTGTCACTCTCACGCTCGGCGTGGTGTCGTTCGTCCTCGGAAGCGCCCTCGGCATGCTCGTGGGCCTGGCCAGGATCTCCCGGTTCCGGCTGCTGAAGGCGCTCGCCATCGCGTACGTGTCGGTGTTCCGCGGAACACCGCTGCTGATCCAGATCATGCTGGTCTACTACGGCCTCCCTCAGATCGGCATCCTGATCGAGCCGATCCCGTCGGCCGTCCTCGCACTCACGGTCTATGCCGCGGCGTACCTCAGCGAGAACTTCCGCGCCGGCATCATCGCCGTAGACCGTGGCCAGTGGGAGGCGGCCCACTCGATGGGCATGCCGTACTGGAGGATGCTCCGGCGGATCGTCGCCCCGCAGGCGGTCCGGGTCGCCCTGCCTCCGATCGGCAGCCGGTTCATCGCGCTGATGAAGGACACCTCGCTGGCCTCCGCGGTGACCGTCGTCGAGCTCACCAGGGCCGCGGAGAGCATCGGCAGCTCGACGTTCCGCTATATGGAGGCGTTTCTCGTGGCGGGCGCCGCCTACTGGCTGATCAACACCCTGCTTTCGGTCGGCCAGGGCGCTCTGGAGCGCCGATTGGGGAAGGCGTACGCATGAACCAGACGGACCAGATAGACATACGCGGCCTGCACAAGCGGTTCGGAGCCCTGCAAGTACTGAAGGGCGTCGATCTCACCGTGGCCCGCGGGGAGGTGGTCGTGATCATGGGGCCTTCGGGCTCCGGGAAGACCACGCTCATCCGCTGCATGAACCTGCTGGAGGAACCGGACGCCGGCACGGTGGCCATCTGCGGCTGCTCAGTGCGGTGCGGTGGGGCGGTGCGCAGGCGGGAGCGCGCCCGGCAGGTGCGTACGATCCGGCACCGAACGGCCATGGTGTTCCAACAGTTCAACCTGTTCCCTCACCTGACCACTCTGGGCAATGTCGTCGAAGGACCGCTCTCGGTGCGGCGCATGCCCAAGGACGCTGCCGTGGCGCTGGGCAGGGAATTACTCGACCGGGTCGGCCTCGCCGACAAAGCCGCCGAGTACCCCGCACGGCTCTCCGGCGGCCAGAAGCAGCGGGTCGCCATCGCCCGGGCGCTGGCCATGGAGCCGGAGGTCGTCCTCTTCGACGAGCCGACCTCGGCACTCGACCCCGAGCTGCACGCCGAGGTCCTCGCAGTGATGCGCGAACTCGCCCGCGACGGCATGACCATGGTCGTCGTCACACACGAAGTGGAGTTCGCCCGGGAGGCGGCCGACCGGGTGGTCTTCATGGACGGCGGCGTCGTCCTCGAATCCGGGCCGCCGCAGGACTTCCTGAACCATCCGGTCCATCCGCGCGCCAAGTCGTTCCTGCGCCTGGTCACCCACGACAGGCCCGGCCCGGCGGACGGATCCGGTGAGGACGGTCCGCAGAACCCGAAGCGATGGGGGCGTGCGAGTTGACGGCGACACGAAATGTGCGGGAGTCGGCAGCGGGCCGGGACTACTCGCCCAAGGACATCGCCCGGGCCCGTGCCGACACCCCGGGGTGCGCGAAGGTGACGCACTTCAACAACGCGGGCGCCGCACTGATGCCTCGTCAGGTGGTCGAAGCGGTCACACGCCACCTGCATCTGGAGGCGGACATGGGCGGCTACGAGGCAGCCGCTCACGCAGCCGAGAGCATTGAGGCCGTGTACGACTCCGCGGCACGGCTCCTCGGCTGCCACCGTGACGAGATCGCCCTGGTCGACAACGCCACCCGTGCCTGGGACATGGCCTTCTACGGCATACCGTTTCGACCTGGGGACCGCGTGCTGACCAGCATGGCCGAGTACGGCAGCAACTTCATCGCGTATCTGCAGGTCGCCGAGCGGTACGGGGTCAAAGTCGACGTCATCCCCAACGACGAGCACGGGCAGATCTCGGTCGACGCCCTGCGCACGGCGATGGACGAGCGGGTACGGGTCATCTCGCTCACCCACGTCCCCACCAACGGCGGCCTGGTGAACCCCGCGGCCGAAGTCGGCAAGATCGCTCGGGAGACGGGCGCGCTGTATCTCCTCGACGCCTGCCAGTCGGCGGGCCAGCTCGCCGTCGATGTGGCGGAGATCGGCTGTGACCTGCTCTCCACCACCGGCCGCAAGTATCTGCGCGGTCCGCGCGGGACAGGACTGCTCTACGTGCGACGGGCGGCACTCGACCAGCTTGTCCCGCCCGTTCTCGATCTGCACGCCGCCACCTGGACGGCGCGCGACCGGTACGAGATGCGTCCCGACGCACGCCGGTTCGAGACCTGGGAGGCCAACTACGCCGCACAGCTCGGCCTCGGCGCCGCCATCGACTACGCCCTCGAGTGGGGGCTGCCCAGGATCCAGACGCGCGTCACCGCGCTCGCGGAGACACTCCGGCGACGGCTCGCCGAGATCCCCGGAGTCCGGGTCAGGGATCTCGGCGTCCAGCGTTGCGGCATCACCACGTTCACCGTGGACGGAGCCGGAGCGGACCAACTGAAGGCGTCCCTGGCCGAGCAGGGGATCAACATCAGTGTGTCCCGGACGCCCTCCACCCGGCTGGACATGGACGACCGCGGCCTCGGTGAGGTCCTCAGGGCATCGGTCCACTACTACAACACGGACGAGGAGATCACCGACCTCGTCCAGGCCGTGCGCACCCACGCCTGATCAACGCCGCCTCCAGGTGCACAAGAAGCAGGCCCGGACCGTGCGCGGAACCGGCCCTGGGTCGCGACCAGCACGCCGCGGTGCTGGCGATGGTCGGCCGCGCGCGGCCGTCGGCGCCGGGGTGCCGTACGAAGCCGCGGCCCCGGTTGGCGAACCGCTGTCGAAAGTCCAATGTCCTGAGCATCTACCCCTGATCTTGGCCAGTGCTCCGCCCTTCAGGGGGTGAAGGCCATCTCAGAACTGCTCTGACCCGCGCCGTATGCACGGGTCCGCAGTGTTGTCCTCAGCCGGTGGGGCGCTGCTGGTTTTCGATGTACTGCTTGACGACAGTCAGTGGTGCCCCGCCGCAGCTTCCGGCGAAGTAGGAGCCGGACCAGAAGTGACCGCCCCACAGGTAGCGGCGGACATGTGCGCTGTACTCCTGGCGGAGCCTGCGGGAGGACACGCCCTTGAGGGAGTTGACCAGCTTGGAGAGCTGGACCTTGGGCGGGTAGTGCACCAGGAGGTGCACGTGATCCTGCTCGCCGTTGAACTGCTTGAGCTCGGCCTCGAAGTCGGCGCAGACCTCGCGCATGATCTCCTCGGTGCGGGTCAGCATGGCGTCGGTGAATGCCTTGCGCCGGTACTTGGTGACGAATACCAAATGGACGTGCAGGTTGTAGACGACATGACGGCCGGTGCGTACGTCGGGGTTGGGGTTCCATCGTGGTGACATAAGCCAACTGCCGTAGGGTGATTGGCGTGAGTGAACGCTGGCTGGAGAGGCGGCAGTTCGGGCATCGTGCCCGACTGGCTCTGACTCCTGCCCAGGTCCGGCTCATGGACGATCAGGCTCATGCGGCGCGGGCGATGTGGAATCAGCTCCACAATCTGTGGCAGATGACACCGAAGTGTCAGAGGTCGCTTTCCCGCATGGACCAGACGTTGCGTCAGGCCCGTAAGGAGATCGACTGGTACGCGGTCCTTCCCGCTCAGGCCGCGCAAGCAGTCCTCAAGACGTACATGCAGGCGTGGAAGAACTGCTGGGACGGTCGTGCCGAGGAACCTACCTTCAAGGCCCGCATCCGCAGTGTGATGTCCGTGGACATCCCCCAGGGCCGCGATCTGCAGATCAAGCGGGTGCACCGCCGGTGGGGCATGGCCAACATTCCCAAGGTCGGCCGCGTCCGGTTCCGCTGGACCAGGGACCTGCCCGTCGGCAAGGCCGCGGACAAGGAGAACCGGATCACCGGGGCCCGGCTCGTCAAAGACGCGCTCGGCTGGCACATTGCCTTCCGCGTCCAGACCCTGGAACTCAAGCCCGAGCCTCACACCGGCCTCGAGGTCGGCATCGATGCCGGGGTGAATCTGCCCCTCGCCCTGTCCGACAGCAACCACCAGGACCACGGGCGCGCGCCCCGACTCCCGGACGGCACCGCCGACCGGGACAAGCTGCTGAACCCGGACGAGAAGGCAAAGCTGCTCCGCCTGGAGCAGCGCGCCGCACACCGCAAGAGTTTCCGCAAGCCCCGCGAACGCAACGCGAACCGGCTGCGCACCACCTACGACCAGATCAAGCAGCTCCGCGCAAGAGCCACGCGCCGCGCCGTTGACTGGCAGCACCAGACCACCACCAGCCTCGCCCGTACGTACGGCACGGTTGTGGTGGAAGCACTCACCATCACGAACATGGTCAAGTCCGCCAGGGGAACCGTTGAGGAGCCGGGGAAGAACGTCCGCGCCAAGTCCGGTCTGAACCGCGCCATCAGCCAGGAGGCATGGGGCCGCACCGTGACGATGCTGACGTACAAGACCGCCCGCTTTGGCGGCACCCTCCACAAGGTTCCCGCCCCGAACACCTCCCGGCGCTGCTCCGCCTGCGGGTTAATCGCCCCCGGCAGCCGGGAGGACCAGGCCACGTTCGTATGCAAGAACCCGGACTGCGGATGGGAAGGCAACGCCGACCACAACGCAGCCCGGAACATCTTGCACCTGTACCGGATGGGCCACGCGCTCATCCCGGCTGCCGGAAGGGCAGTCGCAAGGCGCACTCGCGGCGTCAAGCCCACCACCGCAAGGTAGGTAGGAATCTCCCTCCTGAGCTTGCGAAGAGGGGAGAGCACTTCATTAGATGGCGTGGCCGGGAGCTCCGGGCGAGCGAGCTGTGTACTTGTGCCACCGCATCCGTGATGCGCGGCGAGGCGAACCACGTCCAGCACACGAACCGCAGCACCGGCCCAAGGGCCGCGGCTGCGGGGAGACCCGTGAAGTGCAGGCCGGGCACGGACGGGCCCAGCCCCCTGTCCAGGCGGGGATATCCACCGGTGCGGGCGAGTGCGGGCGGCGGCGTGTCACCACCGCGGCGATCGTCACCCGACGCGGGTGCCGAGTGTGTCCGCGTACGGCAGCGGCGAGAAGTGCTCGGCGGGGAACCTCCAGCCGAGCGCCTGTCCAAACTGATCGCGGCCTGATCAACCGACCACGTGGTGCAACGACCCCTGGAATCCGACGGGGAGCAGTGACCCTTCGGCGCCACGGCTCATCAGAGCACGCGGACCGCGCCGGTCGGCGGGCTCCAGGACAACGGCTTCTCGACGATGCCGGTGGAGGGGTTCTCCGCGCCGACGAACTTGCCGTCGCCGACATAGAGGGCCACGTGGTACGCGCCGCTGCCCGCGCTGCCCCAGTACAGGATGTCGCCCGGCTGCAGGTTGCTCAGCGAGACCGGCGTGCCCGCCGTCGACTGGTCCTGCGAGACGCGCGGCAGGCTGATGCCGGCCTGCTTGAAGGCGGCCTGGAGGAGGCTGGAGCAGTCCCAGGAGTTGGGGCCGGAGGCACCCAGGACGTAGGAGTCACCGATCTGCGCCTTCGCGAAGGCGATGACCGCCGCGGCCGAACCGGTGGCCGTCGACGAGCTCGTCGAGGCGCTGCTCGTCGTGGAGGCGGCGAGGGTGGTCCGCTCGGCGCTGCGCGAGGCGGCCTGCTCGGCGGCGGCCTTACGGGCGGCCTCGGCCTTCTTCTTGGCCTCCGCCTTCTTCTTCGCCTCCGCGAGGTCCGCCTTGGCCTGCTTCGCGGCCTTCGCGGCGGCCGCGTCCCGCTCGGCCTGCAGCTCGTAGTTCGCGGCGGCCTGCTGCGTGGCATCCGCGGACTGGGCGACCTGGGCAGCCAGATCAGCCGTCAGGGTGGGCAGTTCGAGGGTCTGCGTCACCGGCTCGGCCGCGTTCGCCGCGCCGGACGCCCCGGCGACTGCCAGGGTGCTGAGGACGCCGCCGGCAACTCCGGCCCGCATCGCGATGGTCGACGCGCTGCGGCGGGGCTTCCGGTGGCTGCGTATAAGAGCGGTGTGGGACATGAGAACAACTGGTATCAGGGACTCCTCCATACCTTCAAGAAACGTGTGGTGCGCCACAGTTGTTCAATCCGCGGCCGAATCCCGGGCGTGTCACTCTTTATTGACGCCGTAACGGACATTATGGACGCGGCCGGCCAGGCCCGTGGTCACGGTCTTTCGTCATTACGCCCGAATCGCCCTCCACTTACCATTTGGTGGGACGGGTGGCCAAGCCCGCTTCTCAGACGCCTCTCATGGATGTGGCGCAGGTCACGGAACGGTTACCGCGGTGCTCGCGTCTCGCGCGTGGACCGCGTCCGGCGGAGCTCGTGCACGCGTCCACATCCGTACACATCCTGCGACCGCGTCCGCGCCGAAGAGGGGAACGCACGGCGCCTGTCATACGGGCCACAGAGGCGCGGCTACGGCGAGGGTGAGCAGCAGTACCACGGCGGCTGCGGTGGCGAGGGGGCGCCCGCGCCATCTGCGTTTGGGGCTGCGGTCGAGGAAGGGGACGAGGAAGATCAGCCCGAACACGGCGGCGATGACGACGGCGATGGAGGCGATCCCGAACCACTGTTCCATGGGGAAGAACCACCAGAACATCCACAGCGGGCGGGTGATCTCGATGCCCGCGACCGGGGTGGGGCCGAGTACGGGGGGCAGCAGCACGGCCAGGAGGGACAGCAGGCCGAGCAGGACGAGGCCGAAGGCGGCGACGCGCTCCAGGCGGGCGGTGAACGGTTCGGGGGTTTCCGTCTCGGGTGCGGGGATGTCGGGGTGGGGGGAGATCTTGTGGCGTTTGACGAGCAGGGCGTGCCAGACGAACAGCAGCAGGATCAGGCCGGGGATGAACACGGCGTGTGCGGTGTACAGGCGCAGCACGATCGGGACGTGTTTGCTGAGGTTGGGGGTGAACCAGAAGCCCGCGCCTCCGAGGACCTTGGCGACGTCGAGGTTGTGGGCGAGGGCTTCGTAGCCTTCCTGGTCGACGGTTCCGGTGAAGACGGCGAGGAAGGTGAGCAGGAACATGGCGGTGCCGACGATCCAGTTGCCTTCGCGGGGCTTTTTGTAGGAGGCGTGGAAGAACACCCGCAGCAGGTGCAGCAGGGCCAGGACGAACATCGCTTGGGCGGTCCAGTAGTGCAGGGCGCGGGCGAAGTTGCCGAGCCATACGTGGGTGACCAGGTCTCGGACCGACTGGTTGGCCAGTTCGGGGACAGGGTTGTAGAGCTGGGCGAGGTAGATGCCGCTGACGAGCAGGGTCACGAAGCAGACGGTGGTCAGGCCGCCCAGGCTCCAGGTGAGGTTGTTGGCGTGCTCGGGGACCGGGTAGGCCAGCGCCTTGATGCCCATGCGCTCGTCGATCACGTCGACGGCGCGGCGGAGTCTGCCGGGCCGGGGCGCCGAAGGTGCCGCGGTGGCGGGCGGTGGCGGGCGGTGGCGGCTGGTCGGCGCTCATCGGTCCCTGCCTTCCTCGGGCTGTTGCAGGGTGGTGCGGTGCTTGAGGTCGTGGAGGGTGTGCGGCGGGCGAAGGCGCCGGGCCAGCCACAGCCCGATGGCGGTCGCAGTTGCCGAGCGCGTCCAGCAGCAGCGCGCGGGCCTGCCGGGTGGTGTCCGCGCTGTGCTCTGGCCGGTCGATCAGGTCGCGGGCCCGGCGGACCTTGCCCAGGTCGACGCCTTGGGTCTGCGGCGCGCTCAGGGCGTCGGTGATCTGTTCGGTGACGCGTGTATCGCTTGCGTCGTTGGCGATCAGGGCGATGGCCTGCTCGACCAGCACCGCCGCCTTGGGGCTCATCGGCTCATGCGCCCGGGCCGTGCCGGAGAACGCGACGGCCGGCAGCCCGACCACGACGGCCACGACCAGGGCTACCGCCCGGTGCGGCCGGGGAGCGTGCCGGGTCGGTGTGGCCTGTCTGCGGGTTGGTGGAGGGTGCTCGGCCATGCTGGCCTCCCGTGGCGTCTTGAGTGAGTGGGGGGCCGCGTGCCGCGCGATCGCCTCGTCAGACGCGATGGCGGGGTGCGGCGCGACGGGGGCGGTCTGCGCGCGCAAGACTTCAGCGGTGCCAGGTCCAGTCGGCGACTTCGGGCAGGTCGGTGCCGTGTTCGCGGATCCACCCGTGGTGGCGGAAGCGGACGTCGGCCATCGCCTGCCGTACGGCGGCGGCGCGAACGGCGAGGCCGGGGACGCGGTCGATGACGTCCATCACGAGCCGGTAGCGGTCGAGGTCGTTGCGGACCACCATGTCAAACGGCGTGGTGGTGGTGCCTTCCTCCTTGTAGCCACGGACGTGCAGGTGGGGGTGGACGGTGCGGCGGTAGGCGAGGCGGTGGATCAGCCACGGGTAGCCGTGGTAGGCGAAGATCACCGGCTTGTCGCGGGTGAACAGCGCGTCGAACTCCGCGTCCGGCATGCCGTGCGGGTGCTCCCGCTCCGGCATCAGCCGCGTCATGTCCACCACGTTGATCACCCGGACCGCGAGATCGGGCAGGTGGTCGCGCAGCAGCGACGCGGCGGCGAGTACTTCCTGGGTGGGCACATCGCCGGCACAGGCCAGCACCACGTCGGGCTCCCGGCCGGTGGTCTCGGTGCCCGCCCACTCCCAGATGCCCGCGCCGCGCGCGCAGTGCGCTTGGGCCTGGTCCAGGGTGAGCCAGTCGAAGCAGGGCTGCTTGCCAGCGACCACGACGTTGACGTAGTCGCGGCTGCGCAGCATGTGGTCGGCAACGGCGAGCAGGGTGTTGGCGTCCGGCGGCAGGTAGACCCGCACCACCTGAGGGGACTTGTTCAGGACGTGGTCGACGAAGCCGGGGTCCTGGTGGGAGAAGCCGTTGTGGTCTTGGCGCCACACGTGCGAGGTCAGCAGGTAGTTCAGCGAGGCGATGGGGGCGCGCCAGGGCAGGGCGCGGGAGGTCTTGAGCCATTTGACGTGCTGGCCCGCCATCGAGTCGACGATGTGGACGAACGCCTCGTAGCAGGAGAACAGGCCGTGCCGGCCTGTGAGCAGGTAGCCCTCCAGCCAGCCCTGGCAGGTGTGTTCGGACAGGATCTCCATCACCCTGCCGCCGCGGGTCAGATGCTCGTCGGTGGGCAGGATCTCGGACTGCCATGCCTTGCCGGTGGCGCCGTAGACGGCCTGCAGCCGGTTGGAGGCGGTCTCGTCCGGGCCGACGATGCGGAAGTCGCGCCGGTGGGCGGTGTCGACCATCACCTGTTCGAGCAGGTGGCCGAGGAGCGCGGTGGGTTCGTGCAGGCTGCCGCCGGGAACCTCAACCGGCACCGCGTACTCCTGGAGCGGCGGGATGGGCAGGTCGCGCAGGAGCAGGCCGCCGTTGGCGTGCGGGGTGGCGCCGAGCCGCCGGGCCCCGTCGGGGATGTGGGCGAGCACCTGCTCGCGGGGGCGGCCGTCTTCGTCGAACAGCTCTCCGGGCCGGTAGGAGCGCAGCCATGCCTCCAGCAGGCGCAGGTGGTCGGGATTGGTGCGGACCTGGTCGAGCGGGACCTGGTGGGCGCGCCAGGTGCCCTCCACCAGGACGCCGTCGACCTCGTGCGGCCCGGTCCAGCCCTTGGGGGTGCGCAGTACGATCATCGGCCAGCGCGGCCGTTGGGTGACTCCTTCGGCGCGGGCCGTGTGCTGGATGAGGGTGATGTGATCGAGCGCGGTATCCAGTGCCTCGGCCATGGCGCGGTGCACCGTGAGCGGGTCGTCACCGGTGACATGGAGGGGGTGGTGCCCCAAGCCGCGCAGCAGGTCGTCCAGTTGGGCCTCGGGCAGGCGGGCGAGGACCGTCGGGTTGGCGATCTTGTAGCCGTTGAGGTGGAGGATGGGCAGCACCGCGCCGTCGTGGACCGGGTCCAGGAACGTGGTGGAGTGCCAGGCGGCGGCCAGCGGCCCGGTCTCGGCCTCCCCGTCACCGATGACGCAGGCCACCAGCAGGCCGGGGTTGTCCAGGGCGGCCCCGTAGGCGTGGGCAAGGGAGTAGCCCAGTTCCCCGCCTTCGTGGATGGAGCCGGGGGTCTCGGGCGCGACATGGCTGGGAATCCCGCCGGGGAAGGAGAACTGGCGGAAGAGACGGGCCATGCCCGCCGCGTCGCGTGTGACGTCCGGGTAGGTTTCGGTGTACGACCCGTCCAGCCACGAGTTGGCCACCACCGCCGGTCCCCCGTGGCCCGGTCCCCACACGCACAGCGCGTCCAGGCCGCGTGCCTTGATCACCCGGTTGATGTGGGTGTAGACCAGGTTGAGCCCGGGTGAGGTGCCCCAGTGGCCGAGCAGCCGGGGCTTGACGTGCTCCGGGCGCAGCGGCTCGGCCAGCAGGGGATTGTCCATCAGGTAGATCTGCCCGGCCGCCAGATAGTTCGCCGCCCGCCAGTGGGCGTGAAGCGCCTCAAGCTCCTCCTCGGTCGCAGTGCCGGGCCGCTGCGGTGGGGCCTCATGCATGGCGTCCTCCGATACATCACATTCTGGGCAGGTACCCCCGCTGGTCTAACAACCTGGACGCCGGCCGAGCCACGGGCCGGGCCGGGCGGAGCGCCACCGCAAGCCGTTCGGCCCACTGGCGATACGGCACGGGGCGGCACGGCAGGACCCCCGTAACCAGCCGTCAGGTAGCGGCCTGGCCTGCGGTGCCGGAGGTCGCGGTGAAAGAGCGCCCTGTGGCGGGGGTGCCTGTCGGCGGGAGTCCGGGGAGCACTCGGCCCCGCATCCGTCACAGCCGCAGTGCCCGGCGCAGAGTGAGGGCGACTTCGTCGAGCTTCGCATCGCCCTCGGCCGGATCCGACAGCACCGCATCGCGCACGCAGTGCCGGACGTGGTCGTCGAGCAGACCGAGGGCGACCTCCTGCAGGGCGTGGGTGACGGCGCCGATCTGCGTGAGCACGTCGACGCAGTACCGGTCGTCGGCGACCATGCGGGTAATGCCGCGGACCTGGCCCTCGACCTTGTGCAGCCGGGACAGGTGGTCCGTCTTGTGGTCGGCGTATCCGTGCGGCGGGTTGGGGGCGCCGCTGGTGGTGTCGGTCACCGCTCGCCTCCTGGGGATGTGGCGGCGGCCTGGGCTGCGCTGGTTGGGTGTGCGGCCGGGGCCGGTGATGGCTGTGGGTCGTGGTCGGTGGCCAGGGCGTGGCGTAGGCGCGCGGCGGCGTGTTCGGGCGTAAGGGGGTTGACGGCGATGCCGCTGCCGAGTTCGAAGCCGGCCGTGGCGGCCAGGCGCGGGGTGAGCTGGAGGTGCCAGGCGAAGTAGGCGGTGGTCTCTTCGCCGTTGGGGGCACTGATCAGTGCGTAGTTGTAGGGGACGTCGCCGAGCACGTCACGCAGGGCGGCGAGCAGGCGGTGCAGGAGGGCGGCCGCCTCGGCTAGGACCTCGTCGCTGACGTCGGCGAAGGACGCCTGATGGCAGCGGGGGACAATCCATGTCTCGTACGGGGCGCGGGCGGCATACGGGGCCAGGGCCGCGATGTGCTCGGTGGCGGCCACCATGCGCTCGCCGTCGGCGAGTTCGGCGGCGGTCTCGTCGGTGTACAGGCAGCTGCCGTGGTCGTCGTAGTAGCCGCGGGCGACATCGAAGAGCTGGCGCAGCCGCAGGGGCACTATCGGGGTGGCCACGATCTGGGAGTGCGGGTGCGGCAGCGAGGTGCCGGCCGCGGGGCCGTGGTTGCGGAAGGGCAGGACCAGCCCTGGGCGGCGCGTACGGAGGGCGAGGTGGCGGGCGCGGTAGGCGCGCAGGACATCGGCGACGGCCCTCTCGTCGCCGTCGGCGAGGTCCCAGTCATGGTGGGGGGATTCGATGACGACCTCGTGGCTGCCGACCCCGTCGCACACGGTGTGCAAACCGGTCGTGTGATGGTCGGCGGGCCGCTGTTCCCCTTCCAGGACGGGGTAGCGATGGGGCACCACGCGCACCGCCCAGTCGCTGCTGGTGGCGTCGGTGGGGGCGGGTTGGCGCCACAGCTCGCCGGGCGTCTCGCGTTCGTGGCCGGGGCAGAACGGGCAGGCGGGATCGGTGGCCTCCGCGCGCGGAGTCGGGGTGGGCGCGGCACCGGTGTGCTGAGGCCGGTCGTCTCGTTCGGGGGCGATGGCCACCCAGGCCCGGTGTAGGGGTCTCGGCGCAGCTCGGACATGGCCGCCTCCCTGCTCTCAGCCGCCGGCCTGGGCGCGGGTGAGGGCGCGCAGGAACAGGGCCGGGTCGGCAGCGAACTGGCGGGCGCAGGAGGCGGAGCAGAAGCGGAACCTGCGGCCGTCGTACTCCCTGTGGTGCTCGGCGGTCGCGTCGACGTGCATCCCGCAGACCGGGTCGCGGTCCTCGGCCGCGGTGCCCGCTGCGGCGGTCAGTGCGCTCGGGGCGGCCGGTTGCTGGCCCAGCAGGCTGGCGATCAGGCGCAGTTCGTCGCCGATCAGGCGGGGCAGCAGGAAGCGCCGGAGCACCAGGTCGCGGCCGGCGGCCGCGAGCCGATCGGCTTGGGCGGGGTCGGCGAGCAGGCCGAGGACGGCCTTCGCGCACTGCTCGGGGGTGTCGACGAGCCTCCGGCGCCGTCGGTCAGTTGCAGGGGGATACCGCCGGCCCGGCCGGCGACGACAGGGGTGCCTTTCCAGGTGGCTTCGGAGACCACGAGGCCGAAGCCCTCGCGCACCGATTTTTGGATCACGACGTCTGCGTGCCGCTGGAAGGCGTTGACCTCGATGTTGCCGACCCCGGTGAGGTTGGTGAACAGCGAGATGTCGGGGTCGTCGGCCGCGGCAGAACTGATCTGCTGGTAGACCTGCCAGCCCTGTGGGTCGTCCAGGGCCATCGAGCCGACCAGCGCCAACTGCACCGCGGGAACGTCGCGTTTGACCGCCTTGTAGGCGGCGATGACGCCGAGCGGGTCCTTCCACGGGTCGAAGCGGGAGACCTGGACCAGCAGCGGCCGGGCGGTGTCCACGCCGATCCAGTCCAGCACGCTGACGGCGAGGGCGCTGTCGATGGGCATGTTCTTGGGGCTGAGCGGGTCGATCGCCTGCGGGATGATCTCCACCCGTGCCGTGGGCAGGTCAGGCGGGGCGAACGCGCCGAGGATGAAGACGGCCGCGTCGAAGTCGGCCAGCAGCGGCCGCAACCGGGCCCACACGCCTTTGTTGGGTTGGGAGGAATCGATGTGGCAGCGCCACACCCACACCGCGCCGGCTCGGCCGTGCAGGTGCGGCAGGGCGAGTGGCTGCGGGTCGTGCACGATGATGACGTCGTAGGACTCCTCCAGCTGGTCGGCCACCCGCGCCGAGCAGGTGTCGTAGCAGCGCCACTGGGCCTCAGTCACACCCTGCGGGTCGCCCTGCAGGGCGTTGTGGATGGCCTTGGTGACGGTGAAGAAGTCCTCGTCGGGGGTGATGGTCTTCCAGTCGGCCACGATGCCCAGGTCCCGTAGCAGCGGCACTTCGGAGCGCAGGATCTCCGCCACGCCGCCGCCGTAGGCGGTGGCGTTGACGTGCAGGACGCGCACCCCCTGAAGCGGCGCGGCCAGTGCCCGCAGCTCCTCGATGACCGCGTCGCCCACCACCGAGCGGTAGGCGTCCAGGTGCCTGCGGCCCACGTCGACACTCTGCAGCATCTATATCTCACCCTTCCGCGTGCTCGCTGGTGCGGTGGCCGGCCGATGTCCCGGTGTGGGCCGGGCCGGTGATGCGGGCCTGGCGCAGGCGGCTGGCGTTGGTGACCACCGACAGGGAGGAGGCGGCCATCGCGGCGGCAGCGATCACCGGGGAGAGCACGATGCCGAAGAACGGGTAGAGCAGACCGGCGGCGATCGGGATGCCGGTGGTGTTGTAGCCGAACGCCAACGCGAGGTTCTGCCGGATGTTGCGCATCGTCGCCCGCGAGAGCCGGATGGTGGTGGGGATGCCGGCCAGAGAGCCAGACATCAAGGTGACGTCGGCGGCTTCGATGGCCACGTCGGTGCCGGTGCCGATCGCCAAACCGACATCCGCCTGGGCCAGCGCCGGGGCGTCGTTGATGCCGTCACCGACCATGCCGACCTTGCGGCCCTCGCCTTGGAGCCGGGCGACCTCGGCGGCCTTGTCCTCGGGGCGTACCTCCGCCAGGACATGCTCGATGCCCACCTGGCGGGCGACGGCTTCCGCGGTCCGACGCGCATCCCCGGTGATCACGACCACATGCAGCCCGAGCTCGCGCAGGGCGGCCACCCCGGCGACGGAGTCCTCCTTGACCGGGTCGGCGACGCCGAGCAGTCCGGCGGGCAGCCCGTCGAGAGCCACCAGCATGGCGGTCTTGCCATCCGCGGCCAGGGATCCGGCACGGTCCGCCAGGCCGCTGGTGGCCACCCGGGCACCGGTAAGGAGACGGGCGTTGCCGATGAGCACCTCGTGACCGTCGACGGTGGCCCTCACGCCCTGGCCGGTGACCGACTCGAACCCCGATGCGGTGGGGACCTGTACGCCGCGGTCGCGGGCGCCAGTGACGATAGCCGCCGCGAGGGGGTGTTCGGAGTCGGCCTCGGCGGCTGCGGCGAGGCCGAGCAGGTCATCGCCGTCATAGCCGGGCAGGGGGATCACGTCGGTGAGGGCGGGGTGCCCGGCGGTGATGGTGCCGGTCTTGTCCAGCACGACGGTGTCGATCTGCCGGGAGGTCTCGATGGCCTCCGCGTTGCGGAACAGGATGCCGTTGGTGGCGCCCTTGCCGGTGCCGACCACGATGGCCAGCGGGGTGGCCAGGCCCAGCGCGCACGGGCAGGCGATGATCAGCACCGCCACGGCGGTGATCAACGCGTAGGTGAACACCGGGGACGGCCCGGTGACGTACCACAGGGCGAACGCACCCAGCGCGATGAAGATCACGACGGGGACGAACACCGCCGAGACCTGGTCGACCAGGCGGGCGATGGCCGGCCGGGACGCCTGGGCCCGCCGCACCATCTCCACGATCTGGGCCAGCACACTGTCCGCGCCCACCCGGGTGGCCTTGATCCGCAGCGACCCGGTGCCGTTCACCGTGGCGCCGACCACCTCATCACCGGTGCTCTTCTCGACCGGGACCGGCTCACCGGTGATCATCGACTCGTCGACCGCCGAATGTCCGGC
This sequence comes from Streptomyces mirabilis, assembly GCF_018310535.1. Classification (NCBI taxonomy): domain Bacteria; kingdom Bacillati; phylum Actinomycetota; class Actinomycetes; order Kitasatosporales; family Streptomycetaceae; genus Streptomyces; species Streptomyces mirabilis. The sequence continues at coordinate 181,202 of NZ_CP074103.1, forward strand.
GACGACCTCGCCGTCGACCGGGACTTTCTCCCCGGGCCGGATCAGGACCACGTCGCCGGGCAGGACCTGGCCGATCGGCAGTTCGGACTCGACGCCGTCGCGCAGCACCCGGGCGGTACGGGCCCGCAGGCCCAGCAGGGAGCGGATGGCCTCTCCTGTGCCGGCCTTGGCCCGCACCTCGATCAGCCGGCCGAGCAGGATCAGGGTCAGGATGAACCCGACCTCCTCGTAATACACGCCGCGTACGCTCACCGGCGCCAGGGACGGGGCGAGCGTGATCACCAGGCTGTAGCCGAAGGCTGCGACAGTGCCCAGGGTGATCAGCGAGTTCATGTCCGGGCTGCGGTGGGCCAGGCCCAGCCAGCCGGTGCGGTGGATCGGCCAGCCCGTGTAGAGCATCACGGGAGCGATCAGCGCCAGTGAGAACCACGCGTTGGTCAGGATGCCGGGCAGCCAGCCGGGGTGGAAGAAGTCCTCGGCCATCACCCCGAACAGCACCGGCGCCGTGAGCACCGCCCCAACCCAGACCCGCCGCGCCAAGTCGGCGATCTCCGCCCGTCGCTCGGCAGCCTCAGCATCCTCGCCCTCCGGTGCGGCCACGGGCGGCGCGGGTGTCGCACGGGACGCGGGCGCAGCAGGTGCGGCGTCCGGGGCTACGAGGCCGACAGCTGCGCCATCCGGCGTCGGCGGGGCCGCTTCGGGTTCCGGGCCCACGACGATCTGCCCGTGCAGCATGCCCATGCCGCAGCGAAACTCGTGCCGCCCGACCGGCGCGTCGGGCACGTCGATGACGGTGGTGGCGAACGGCGGCAGTGCGGCGTCGACGCCCAGGGTGGGCGCGATGAGGCGGGCGCTGCACGGGTTGTCCTCGTCCCGCGTGAACGCCAGCCGCAGCAGCAGCCCGGGCGTGGCCAGGACGCACGCCGGGTGGTAGCCGGAGCGGACCAGGACCTCGGCGCGCTGTACGCCGTCGTCGGCCACCGCCGCCACCAACTCCGGCCCGGGCTCCGCTGCGCCGACTTCGCCCGGCGATGGTGCGTGCCCGGCCGCGGGCGCGGGCCGCCCGTCGGGCTGAGACGACTGGTCGGGTTCGACAAGCAGGGTGCCGTGGATCATGTTCATGCCGCAGGTGAAGCCGAAGGACCCGGGCCGCTGGGGTGTCAGCTCCACCGTGGTCCGGGTGAAGGGGTGCAGGTCGGCGGAGATCCCGAAGTCGGGGAAGACCACCTTCGAAGAGCAGTCGCCGCTCTCCTGCCGGTCGAACGTCAGCCTCAGCGGGCGGCCGGCGCGCACCCGGATCCGGTTCGGCGCGTACCCGCCGCGAACCGTCACCGTCACCGCTTGCACCTCCCCGGCCGCAGTGGCCTCCTCGGCCGGTTTGGGCCCGAAGAACCACCAGGCCAGCAGCCCCGCCAGGACCAGCACCACCGCGATGACGATCAGGTCCGCTCCGGTCATCTCGACCATCTCCGTGTCCTGCTGCGGGCTCCCTGCCGGGCGTGCTGCTTCCACCCTTCCCTCGGCTACCCGCACCAGGTAGGGGTCTCTCGTCTCCCGGGCGGGGCCGTGTGGCCCCTGCGACCGCGGCCTGGGCAGGGGGAAAGTGGAGTCAAGACCCATGGTGGGCACCAGGCCCGCCGCATGCGAGCTGGGGAAGTGAGCGCGATGATGTTCTGGTACGACCACAACGTCAGCGGGTGGGGCTGGTTCACGATGTCGGTCGGCATGGTCCTGTTCTGGGCTGTGATCATCGGCGTCGGCGTCCTGCTCTACCGGGCTCTGAGCAACCCCCTGGGCCGCACCGACGTGCATGCCCCGCCCGGGCGCATACCCGAACAGCTTCTTGCCGAGCGGTTCGCCCGCGGCGAGATCGACGAGGACGAGTACCGGCAGCGCCTGGCCGCCCTGCACGAGGCCCCCTCTCCACCCAAGCGCGCATGACACAGGTGCCATGACCACCGCACACCGCGATTTCGTCACGGAGGGATCCCCATGACCAGCCACCACACCTCGCTGTCCACGCCCGCCTGGCGCACCGTGAACATCACCCCCGCCGAGCGCGTCGGCCGCATCGTCGTCGGACTCGCCGGGATCATCGCCGGTCTCGTCCTGCTCGCCGGTGCCGGTTCGGTGCTGGCCGTCGTCCTGGAAGTGCTGCTCATCGCGGCCGGGCTCGACTTGCTGGTCACCGGTGCGCTCGGGCACTGCCCGCTGTACGCCAAGCTCGGCCACGTCCCCAAGTCCCTGCGGAGCCCACGATGAGCACGCCAGACCCGTCCAATGGCCCCCAGCGGGGCGGCCGGGGCGGCCATGGCTGGATGATGATCGCCTGCTGCATCCCGATGATCATCATCGCCGTCGTCCTGGTCGCCACCGGCGTCGTCGGCGTCGGCTGGATCTTCGTGGCGTTCGCCTGCCTGATCATGATGGCCCTGATGATGCGGGGCATGAGCGGCGGCAACGGCGACGGGCACCACTAGCGGGGAGACCGCGATGACCTGGCTGATCGGCGCACTGCTCCTGGCCGGATGGGCCTGCTGGGCGGCGTGGCACCTGGCCGTCTTCTGCCGCCGCTGCCCGCCGCTGGCACGCCTCGCGGGCCAGCGGGCGGCCATCGCCGCCGCTGAGCGCCGCCTGGCCTATCGCCTTGAGACCCGGCAGATCGACCCGGCCGCCTACCGCCGCGCCATGGATGAGCTGGCAGGCCGGCGGCCGACCGCCACTGGGAGGACATGATGGCCGACGCCGCGTATGGCCTGTGGCCGCTGGTGATCCTCAACACCGCCTTGTTCGCCCTGTTCGCGATCAGCTTCTTCCACCCGAAGAACAAGCGGGACTGGCGGGCGATGGGCGGCTTCACCGCGTTCCTGGTGGCGCTGTTCACCAGATGTACGGCACCCCGCTGACCATCTACCTGCTGGGCAGCTGGCTCGGTTCGCAGTTCCCGGCCCTGCGCGCCACGCACGCCGGCGGGCATCTGTGGAACGATCTGATCGGGTGGAAGGGCGATGCGCACCTGAGCCCCTTCCACCTGGCCAGCTACGTCGCGATCGGTGCCGGGTTCTGGCTGATCGCCGTGGCGTGGAGGGTGCTGCACGAGGCCGCCCAGCACCACCGGCTGGCCACCACCGGCCCGTACGCGCGGGTGCGCCACCCGCAGTACGACGGCCTGCTGCTGGTCATGATCGGGTTCCTGCTGCAGTGGCCGACCATCCCCACCCTGATCATGTTCCCGGTCCTGGTGTGGGTGTACACACGCCTGGCCCGCAGCGAGGAACGCGAGGTCGCCAAGGAGTTCGGCGCCGACTGGGACGCCTATGCCCAGCAAACGCCCGCCTTCTGGCCCCGGCGCCGACGGCCCTCCGCTCCCCGCAACGGCACGTCCGGCAAGCCCCGCTCGACCCCGTCGGCGCGGAGGTGAACCCCGGTGGCAAGCGCCGTGCTCCCCCTCGCTTGGGCCTTGCTCGGCGTCCAGACCCTGGCCACCCTCGCCTGCGCCGTCCTGGTCCGGCGCCCCCGGCCCGAAGCCGCTGTGCTACCGCGCTACCTGCACCGCACCGCCGCCGGTCTCCTGATCGCCTATGTGCTGCCGCTGCCCGCACTCCTCGCGGCCACCGCACCCGTGGCGGCCTGGGCCGGGTGGGGCGCGCTGTTCATCGCCGCCGCCCTGGTCTACGCCGCAGGCGACACCTACCGGGACACACCCGCGACGCGAACGGCACACCAGGAGGGACGGACATGGCCAAGCAAGCCCAACCACCGCCGCCGGGCGACAAGCTGAGGGGCCCGGAGATTCCGGACAGGGATCTCCGGGGCGTGATGTCCCTGGGGACTCCTTGTCCTGACCCGCCGAGCTACAGGGGGTTCACCCCTATGAGCTGTGGCAGCCGCTGCAGCCAACAGAGATCGCGTCCTCTGCCTGGGCCAGCGGGACGGCGGTGTGGCGTGCGCGGTTCACTCGACGTCAAGCACGTCTTCCACAGGGCGGCGTGGCGTCTTGGGGGCTTCGGGGCCGTATCCGAGGCGCAGCACCATCTGCACGTGTCCCATGGCGGTCTGCGGGTCGCGCACGATCCAGCGCAGGTCGGGCCATTCGAGGGCGTGGGAGGTCAGCGAGGTGGACAGCCCGTTCACGGTGGCCAGGAGCAGGACGCGCTCCATCGCCTGGCCTGCGTGCAGCCAGTCGTCCGGCCCGTCGTCGGACGTGCCGAGCAGGACCAGATGAGGCGTGTGCTCGAAGGTGGCGGTTCCACGGTCTGCCACAGGGCTGCGGCCCGCGAAATCGCGCACCGGTGCCTTACCGTCCCGCTTGCGGGGCCCGAAGGCGTACTCGGGGATTCCGTCGGTCGCCGTGTCTGCGCCGATGCGGGTCCAGCGGGCCAGTTCCTCGGCGCGTTCGGCGTCCACCGCATCGCGGCCCTCCGCATCGTGGACCAGCTCCAGCAGCGACTGCACATGCCACGCGCCGGGGAAGGCCAGCCGTGCTCCCTCCTGGCGGGCGGCGTCGCGGAGGGTGTCCTGCACAGCTGGGGGTATGTCGGTCTCCGCGAACGGATGGCGGCTGGTGTGCCGGCGAGGGATCGCGGGGTACAGGGCGGCGAGAGCGCCGCTGATGCGCGCCGGGTCGGTCAGCCGCACCGTTGCGAGCAGCTGCGGGTCGGCAGGGTCGGGCAGCAGCTCGGTGGCCGGCTCCCAGCCCGCGTGAGCGGCGGCGACGCGCAGGTTGAACAGGGCGGCGCCGCAGCCGAGGTGGAGGGCGCGGCCTGCCGGGTCGGCGTGCGGCATGGCCCGCCCGGGATCCGCGCGCAGGTGGAAGGTGCTGGAGCCGTGGAAGAAGCGGAACCGCCACGGCTGCGCGTTGTGCATGGACGGAGCGGCCGTGGCGTCCTTGACCAGGGCCGTCACCGCCTTGGCGTCGAGCCGTTGCGACAGCACCGGGGCCTCCCTCCGGGAGCCGACGGGCCTGCGCGCGAGGACGGCCCGCCTCTCCCTCCACTATTCCACTCGGGGCCAGGGCGAGAAGAGAGCCGAGGGCCAGCGGCACGGGCCTGGACAGCGCGGGGGAAAGGGGCAGCCAGCCGTTTGTGTCCCTCAGGAATGCGGAGGGATTCCGGACGGTGGATGCTGGTCGGGCAGGGGGGTCGGCCAGGGCCCAGCCCTGGGTGACACGGAGGTACCGGCTATGGAACCTGTCGTCACCGTGGGCCTCGACGGTTCCCCGGAGAGTCTGTCCGCTGCGCACTGGGCGGCACGCGAGGCCGTGCTACGCGGGCTCCCGCTACGCCTGATCCATGCATGCACGCCCACGCGGGACACGCGGGAGGACATCTGGGAAGCGGACGCGCACCGCGAAGGGGAGCAACGCCTCCTCCACGCTGCGGACAGCGAACTGCGCGCACGCTACCGGGCCTTGCCCTGACCACGAGCCTGGTTGCGGAGGATGCCACCACCGCCCTGCTCACCGCCGCGCACGACGCCGAGATGCTGGTGCTGGGCTCGCGAGGCATCGGCCGGGTCGAGGGCTTCTTCCTCGGCGACATCGGTCTGCACGTGGTGGCACGAGCCGATCGGCCCGTCGTCCTGGTCCGCGCCGATGAGCAGCAGGACGATCAGGCAGCCTGTGCGGAGGATCCCGGCGTGGTCGTGGGACTGAGCCTGCGCCCGACGTGCGAGGAGGTGCTGGAGTTCGCGTTTGGTGCCGCTGCCCGTCGCGGCAGTGCGCTGCGTGCCGTCCACTGTATGAGCCTGCCGGTCCCGGCCTCCGCGTTCTGGTCCACGAGCTCCGAGGCCGCCGAAGCTGTCGCGAGGGCGGCGGGCCAGGAACTGCGCAGGACGCTCCGCCCGTGGCAGGAAAAGTTTCCCAGGGTGCGGGTCCTCGACGAAGTCATATTCGACAGCGCCAGCCGGGCCATGGCGCATGGGGCGTCAGGATCCGCCCTCCTGGTCGTCGGCCGGCGGCGCGACCGCCCTGCCCTGACACCGGGCCTCGGTCCGGTGGCCCACGCCGCCATTCACCACGCTCTGTGCCCGGTCGCTGTCATCGCTCACGACTGACCCGGCTTGTGCCTTGACGGACGCATCCTGGCAAGCAGTGCCCAGCGGGTGGCTGCGCACGGCTGTGGCGGGCGGTTCAGTCGCGCCCGCTCCCGGGACGTGGACCATCACAGGGTCCGACCGGCCCCCATGTGCGGACCGCTGGTCTCTACCCTCACCGGGTATCGCAGGGCAAGGATGGTTGCCACGCCAGCCGACGGCCTGCGCCTACACCGTCCGCCGTGAAGGGCCCGATACACCAGGGTCGAGTTCGCGGCCCGGGCCACGGCGCCGGAGCCTGGAGGTATTCGCCGAAGATGGCGTGGCCTGGCTGATCGCTCATCCCCGTCGAGAGAAGCCGCTATGAGCAGCATCGCTCACCGCATAGCCGCCCTGTTCCGGATCAAAGCGAACAAGGCCCTGGACAAGGCCGAGGACCCCCGCGAGGTGCTGGACTACTCCTACGAGCAGCAGCTGGAGATGCTGCAGAAGGTACGCCGCGGCGTGGCCGATGTGGCCACCAGCCGCAAACGCATCGAGCTGCAGATCAGCCAGCTGCAGCAATCCAGCGGCAAGCTGGAGGGACAGGCTCAGCAGGCGCTCGCCACCGGACGTGAGGACCTCGCCCGCGAGGCCCTGACCCGGCGTACCGCGGTGGCCTCGCAGATCACGGATCTGGAGACGCAGCACGCCTCGCTGCAGGAGCAGGAGGAGAAACTCGCGCTGTCCACCCAGCGCCTGCAGGCGAAGGTCGACACCTTCCGTACCCGCAAGGAAACGATCAAGGCCACCTACACCGCGGCCGAGGCCCAGACCCATATCACCGAGGCCGTCACCGGCATCGGCGAGGAGATGGGCGATGTCGGCCTGGCCATGCAGCGCGCCCAGGACAAGACCGAACAACTGCAGGCCCGCGCGGGTGCGCTGGATGAACTGCTCGCCTCCGGCGCGCTGGAGGACGCCACCCTCCCGGCCGGCCGTGACGACATCCAGGCCGAGCTCGAGCGCGTCACCGCGGGCAGCGATGTGGACAAGGAACTGGCCCGGATGAAGGCCCAGCTCCCAGCGTCCGCCGCCCCAGCGGCGGTGGAGGGCGGGGAACCCCCGAAGGGCCCGCCGGACCAGGAGGCGACGTCATGATTATGCGGATTCTCGGGGAGGGCCAGTACGAGATCGCCGATGAGCACCTCGACCGGCTCAACGAGCTGGACTCCGCCCTGCAGACGGCCGCCGAAGGAGGCGACGAGGCGACGTTCACCACCGCCCTGTCGACCCTGCTCGACGCGGTGCGCAGCATCGGCACACCTCTGCCGGACGGGAGGATCACGCCGTCCGACCTCGTGTTGCCCGACGAGACAAGCAGCCTCACGCAGGTGCGGGAACTGCTCTCCGACGAGGGCCTGATCCCGGGGTGATGACGATGCGCAGCCGCTTCGCCCCCGACCGGCAGCTGACCGCCCGCATGCTGCTCACGATGTTCCTGCTCGGGCTGCTGTACGTGGCGTTCATCGCCGTGCTGATCGCGCTGCTCAAGTCCGTCGTCGTGGTGGTCGCCATCGCCGGTGCCCTGCTGGGAGCCCAGTACTGGTTCTCCGACCGGATCGCCCTGTACGCCATGCACGGCCACCTCGTCACGGCTGAGGAAGAGCCCCAGTTGCACGGGGTCGTCGACCGGCTGTGCGCCGCCGCGGACATGCCCAAACCACGGGTGGCCGTCTCCCACATGGATCTGCCCAACGCGTTCGCCACCGGCCGCAACGCCAACCACGCCGTGGTGTGCGTGACCACCGGGCTCCAGCGCCGCCTGGAAACCGATGAACTCGAAGGCGCGCTCGCCCACGAGCTGTCCCACGTCGCACACCGTGATGTCGCGGTGATCACCATTGCCTCGTTCCTGGGCGTGATCGCCGGCCTCATCGTGCGTTTCGCCTTCTACTCGCAGTTGTTCGGCGGACGCGATCAGCGCGACCAGAACACCGCCGTACTGCTCATGGCCGTGATGGCGGTCTCCGCCCTGGTCTACGCGATCAGCTTCCTGCTCATCCGGGCGCTGTCCCGCTACCGCGAACTGGCCGCCGACCGCGCCGGCGCCATGCTCACCGGAAAACCCTCCGCCCTGGCCTCGGCGCTGACCAAAGTCAGCGGCGACATCGCCCGTATCCCTACTGAGGACCTGCGCACAGCCCAGGCGTTCAACGCGTTCTTCTTCACCCCGGCTCTCGGGCCCGGCACGGCGGTGGCCAACCTCTTCTCCACCCATCCCCGTCTGGAACGTCGCCTGGAGGCGCTCGCGGAGATCTCCGCTCAACTGGGGAAGGCGGCGTGACCGTCCACAGCCGCACCGGCGGCCCGGAGCGGCGCATCGCGCGCGAGCCCGACCTACCCGGAGGCAGCTGACGCCAGTGGGTTCCCGCCAAGCCCGGCGGCGGAACCCGCAGCCCCTGCGCGCTGACGCATCCACGAGACCCCGCTCGGGAACGGCGCGGTCCTCATCCCGAGGAGCAGCACATGGGAGTTCTGATCACCGTCCTGGTCATCGTCGCCATCCTGGCTCTGGTGGCACTCGCCATGGCCGTGAAGGTCGTCAAGCAGTTCGAGAAGGGCGTGCTGTTCCGGTTCGGCCGGCTGGTCGGGGCGCGGTCCCCCGGGCTGCGGATCATCATCCCCGTCGCCGATGTCCTCCATCATGTGTCGCTGCGGATTGTCACGATGCCCATCCAGTCCAGGGCATCATCACCCGCGACAACGTCAGCGTGGATGTGTCGGCCGTCGCCTACTTCAGAATTGTCGACGCGGTGAAATCGGTCATCGCGATCGAGAACGTCCAGTCGGCGATCAACCAGATCGCTCAGACCACGCTGCGCAAGGTCGTCGGCCAGCACACGCTGGACGAGACGCTGTCGGAGACCGACCGGATCAACGTGGACATCCGCGAGATCCTCGATGTCACGACCGCCGAATGGGGCGTCGAGGTCACCCTCGTCGAGTTGAAGGACATCCAGCTGCCCGAGAGCATGAAGCGGGCGATGGCCCGCCAGGCCGAGGCGGAACGGGAGAAGCGCGCGAAGATCATCAGCGCCGAAGGGGAGTCGCTCGCCGCCGCGGCGCTCGGCGACGCCTCGGACACGATGATGGCCCACCCCCTGGCGTTGCAACTGCGTAATCTGCAGAGCCTGGTGGAGATCGGTGTGGACAAGAACACCACCGTCGTCTTCCCCGCTCCCCTCATGAGCACCATCGGCGAGCTCGGCTCGTTCCTCGCCAGGGAGACAGCGTCAGCCGCGTCCCCGTCGGCGATGGCCGCGATCTCCGAGGCGGCGCCCAGCGCCGTACCCGACGAGGCCAACGAGACCGCGTGATCGGTCTGTCCGGCCTGCACCGCCCCGCAGGCGGGGGCCCAGGCCGGAAGGCCAAGCGGGACCCTTACGGCCCTGTAACACCCGGCGGCTCCTGTGGAGAGTGAAGGAGAGTGAGACGGGGTGTGCACAGTTGCCTCAGCCCTTGCCCAGGAGCCCGATCCCGCCATGCGCGCACGACCGTACAACATGTGAGGCTTCATGCTTCCCGCCGAATCCCGATGCCGACGCCGATGCTCATGTGCTCATGGTGTCGCTGACGCCGACTCCGGCGGCGGTCCCCGCTCCGGCGCCGGCTCCGCGGTCCACCCCGATCGGGCGGGCGAGCGCACGCGCCGGGACCGGTCATGGTGACCGCGGCCCCGGCACCGTCGGCGGCCGTGGTCGGTATCGCGGCTGCCGCCGCTCAGCCCGCCGGGGAGGTTCTGCGCGGCCTGGAGGTGAGCGGCGCGGGACTGTCCGCGCGAGAGGCCGGGCGGCGGCTGCAGCGCTGGGGGCCGAACGCGGTCCACTCGCACCGCGCCCGCCTGCTGCTGGTGTTGTGGCATCAGTTGCGCTCGCCACTGCTGGGCCTGCTGTTGACCGCCGCCGTGATCTCGTACTTCGTCGGTGAGCGCAGCGACGCGCTGATCATCGGGGTCATCGTGGCGCTCTCCGTCGGCCTGGGGTTCGCCAACGAGTTCCGGGCGGAGAAGGCCGCCGAATCGCTGCACGCCCAGATCCGCCACTGGGCGGTCACACTGCGCGACGGCAGTCCGGCGGAGGTGGAGGTTACCGCCCTGGTCCCCGGCGATGTGGTGGAGCTGCGGCTGGGCGATGTCGTCCCCGCCGATCTGCGGCTGCTGGAGGTCAACGGGCTGGAGTGCAGCGAGTCGGTGCTGACCGGTGAGTCGCTGCCGGTCGGCAAGGACACCGCCCCGGTCCCGGCCGGTACTGCGCTGGCGGAGCTGTCCGGATGCGCGCTGATGGGCACCGTCGTGCACTCCGGCAGCGCCCGCGGCGTGGTGGTGTCCACCGGGGCGGGCACCGAGTTCGGGAAGATCGCGGCCGGGCTGAGCACCCATCAGCTGGAGACCGAGTTCCAGGTAGGACTGCGCCGCTTCTCGATGTTCCTGGTGTACGTGGCCGGGTCGCTGACCACGTCGATCTTCGTCATCAACGTCGCCCTGCACAAGCCGCTCATCGACGCGCTGCTGTTCTCGCTGGCGATCGCGGTCGGCATCACCCCGCAACTGCTGCCCGCGGTGGTCTCCACCAGCCTGGCCGCCGGGTCGCGGCGCATGAGTCGTCGGAAAGTGCTGGTCAAGCGGCTGGTGTGCATCGAGGACCTGGGCGACGTCGATGTGCTGTTCACCGACAAGACCGGCACGCTGACCCAGGGACGGATCGACTTCATGCGGGCAGTTCCGACCGGCGGCGAGTCCCCGCAGGACGTGCTGCGCTGGGGACTGCTATGCACCGAGAACGAACTCGACGAAAGCCACGTGGTGGGCGGTAACCCATTGGACGCCGCGCTGTGGGAGTCCCCCGCCGCCGCCTCCCAGCGCCCGGCCGCCACCCGCTGGACGCGGGTCGGTCTGCTGCCCTTCGACCATGAACGGCGGATGGTCTCCGTCGTCGTCGCCGGCGGCTCCGGCACGACCACCCTGGTCACCAAGGGCGCGCCCGAGACCGTACTGGAGCGCTGTGTGGACGTGCCCGACGCCGCCCGCCGGGCGCTGGAGGCGGAGTTCGCCGCCGGGAACCGGGTGGTCGCGGTGGCGACCCGGCCCGCCCCCGGGACGGCCGGTCCGGCCCCCGCGGACGAACGGGATCTGCGTCTGGCCGGGCTGCTGGTCTTCTTGGACCCGCCGAAGCACGACGCGGGCCAGGCGCTGCTCCGGCTCGCCGGTCTCGGTGTCACCGTCAAGATCGTCACGGGTGACAACCCGGCGGTGGCCACCAAGGTCTGCCACGACCTGGGCCTCAGCGATGTCGGCGCGTTGACCGGCGCCGACCTCGACACCATGGACGATGCGCAGCTCGCCGCCGCGATCGCCCGCACCACGGTGTTCGCCCGGGTCAGCCCGGAACACAAGGCCCGTATCGTCCGCGTCCAGCGGCAGACCGGCGGTGACGTCGGCTTCCTCGGTGACGGCGTCAACGACGCGCTCGCCCTGCACGCCGCCGACGTGGGCATCTCGGTCGACTCGGCCACCGACGTGGCCAAGGACGCCGCCGACGTCATCCTGCTGGAGAAGGACCTCGACGTACTCGCGGACGGCGTCGCCGAGGGACGGCGGATCTTCGCCAACACCATCAAGTACGTGCTCATGGGAACGTCCAGCAACTTCGGCAACATGTTCAGTGCCGCCGGCGCCTCGCTGTTCCTGAGCTTCTTGCCGATGCTGCCGTCGCAGATCCTGCTCAACAACCTGCTCTACGACACCAGCCAACTGGCCATCCCCACCGACGAGGTCGACGAGGAGCAGGTCCGCCGCCCCGCCCACTGGGACATCGGCTTCATCCGCCGCTTCATGGTCTACTTCGGGCCGATCAGCTCGCTCTTCGACTTCGCGACGTTCGCCGTCATGCTGTGGGCCTTCCACTCCGGACCGGCGCAGTTCCGCTCCGGCTGGTTCGTGGAATCCCTCGCGACCCAGACCCTGGTGATCTTCGCGATCCGCACGCGCCGCATCCCGTTCTGGCACAGCCACCCCAGTGTCCCGGTGGCGCTGACCACCGCCTGCGTCGTCGTCGTGGGCGCCATCCTCCCGGCCACCCCGCTGGCCCACACCCTCGGCTTCCAGCCCCTGCCGACGGCTTTCTTCGCCGCGCTGGCCACCATGGTCGTCGGCTACCTCGGCCTGGTCGAGATCGGCAAGCGGCTCTTCTACCGCACCGCCCGCGCCCCCGCCCGCCCCCAGCCAGCCGCCGGCCACCGCCACCTGCGCCGCCGCGCCGGCCGCTTCAGCACCGCCGACCGGCTCCAGCGGCCGGCGAGTTCCCGCTACCGCAGGCCGGCCGGAATCGGCCGACGGCAGCGGGTATGAAGGCAGCATCGCTCACTCGGCATTGGCGCCACGGCCGCTCGTCGCCCGGGTGCAGTGGCCGCGGGCCGCGAGGGGGGGCTCCCTCGCGGGCGCTCTGCGGTGCGGCGCCATGGTGTGGTGCCGGTGGTGTGCTCGATGCCTAGGAGGTCGTAGACCAGCGCGCCATCGAGCGTCTCGTGTTCGAGCAGCAGGCCGACGAGGCGCTTCAACTCCTCGACAACGTGTCCGGCGCTCACTGAAAACTCCCCACTCCGTTGAACGCCGAAGCGAGTGGAGCGACGAACGTGCCTGGCCCATTTCAGAGATGCCCTCACCGACGCCGCTGAGACCGCCTCCGAGCACACCCGCGGGACCTGCGGAAGTCCGGGCCGTATCCGCCTCCGCGACGACGGACCGCACACCTGGATGCAGAGCAGCTGCGACACCCGCCGCACCCTTTCCCGTACGACAGGCCGCGCCGGCGGGCAGCACCGAGTCCATCCGCTCAGATGCCTCCCGCCCGTAGAGTCCTCCTCTGCCGCCGAGTCCGGCGAGACGTGATGTCCGCCACAGGCGGCAGTTGGGAAAGGGACACGACGGGGCTTCGTAGCGCGACACACACCAGAGGTGTCAGCCCTGGTGCAAAGCGACACGACCTGCGGGGGACACGATCTCTGCGGAGACAAACCTGCTCGACAACTCCCGGTAATGGGAGAAGAGATGGTCATCCCCTTGCAAGCCGCCGTCCCAGGAGAAGACGACGAACTGAGGAGGCTTTTCACCGGGCTTGAGGGGCGTCGGCTTGAGCTGGCCTGGCTGCGGCCCGGTGTATGAGGTCGAGCCGTCCCCGATCACCTTCGTCTTGCCGTCCCACTTGGGCTCTTGTTTCCCCTTGCCCTCATCGCCCCCGTCGTCGGAGGACTTGCCGGCCCCTGAACCGGCGGGTGCCGCATCGTTTCCCCTTCCCAGTACCACCAGAGGCACGGTGATGCACGCGATGATCAGAGCAACCGCCGTGACCAGGAACCGGGGTCGGGCGGTGAGCAACCCCGGGACGCGAGTGCTGGTGCGTCTGCGGTGACGGCGGTGAGAGGTGGAGTTCATTGGTGGCGCATTCTGCGAGGAGGGAAAGCTGGGCGGGGAGGTGCCGTTGACGCTCGCGTCAGCTGAGCGGACTCGTGTGCACTGGATCAAACGCCATAGGGGACCGTGGCTGCCGGTGACCGGCCAGGCCCGTCGTCGGCAGCGGTCCTACGGGCGCCTGGGTGGCGTGTCCTGTGTGCGGCGTGCGGCGCGGAAGCGTTGCCCGACGATGCCCGGGTCGGTCTCCCACCACGGTCGTACCCGGTCGGCTTCGGCGTCACCGGCGCCGGTTTCTGCTGCCGTGTCGGCCATCGGTGGGGGGACGCGCTCCAGTTCGGCGTCCAGCCGCCGGTCGAGCGCCGCCGTGGTGGCCTTCTCGTTGCGCGCCCACTCCGCGAGCATGGCGATGAGGAACAGTAGGCCCACCAGTTCTGCGATGGAGATCATCGCTCCGCCGCCGATCATCTGGTCGCGCTGCACGTTCGGACCCCAGTCGCGTCCCTGGGCGGCGTACCACCGCCCGGCGAGAAGCGTGCTGCTGGTCATCACCACCAGTCCGGGGATGGCGTCGAAGACGCCGTCCAGGAACACCAGTGCCGCGCGCACCGGGTGGGTGCACCAGGCCGGCAGCAGTTCCTCCCCGGCCAGCATGGGCAGCACGAACAGGCAGCCCGAGACGAGGAGGTGCAGGTACATCAGCTCGTGCACCGCGCCGACGCGCAGCGCCGTGGCGAAGTACGGGGTGAAGTAGATGCCCAGTTCGGTGGCGACCACCAGCAGGGAGCTGACCAGCGGATAGGTCAGCAGGCGTACGACCCGTCCGGTCATGGCACGGCGCACGCGGGTGGAGAGGTGTGGCGGCAGTGCCCGCAAGGCCAGGGACAGCGGATCGCCGAGGGCCAGGCCGATCGGGGCGATCAGATCGAGGAGGACGTTCTGCACCGCGGCCGGCCAGAACAGGAGGCGGCTGTACACGGCCAGGGCGGACATCGTCGCGAACACGATCGTGCCCAGACCGATCACCAGGAAGGCGGTCGTCCGTCCGAACCGCCAGCGTTCTCCGCGGCGGTGCAGCCGGACCACGCCCCACAGGTAGAGCCCGCCGAGGAGCACCGCTACGACGATAGCCGCCGGGTCCGGCCGCCATGTGTCCAGGAAGCGGCCACCGGTCAGTTCCGGCAGCGTCAGGACGTGTTGGCCACCGCCGGCCGCGAGCGGCATCATCCCGTTTTCGCCCGCCCTTCCCACGCGTTCACGTGCGGCCCGGACTTGGCCCTGCCGGGATCTTCGGCGCTCCATGATGACGCGCCCATACGGCCCGTTCCGCCCCGGGTGTGGCTTCCGGGCCTCACGTCGGGTCGAGGCCGTGGCTGCGGAGCCACGCCAGCGGGTCGACCGCGGCGCCTCCGCCTGGGTGCACTTCGAGGTGCAGGTGTGGGCCCGACGAGTTGCCGCTGCTGCCGGCGTAGGCGATGACCTCGCCCGCTTTGACGGAACCCGAGCGGAACCTCGCGGAGGCGAGATGGCAGTACCAGGTCTCCGTGCCGTCGGGGGCGGTCACGATGACCATGTTTCCGTAGAACTGGTTCCACTTCGCTTGGACGGTGCCGTCCGTCGCGGCCATCACGGGCGTGTTCATGGGGACCGGGAAGTCGAGTCCGGTGTGCCGGTTCGACCACATCGAACCGACCGCCCCGAACAGCTCGCCGACCCCGCGCTGGGCGACGGGGAGCGCGTACTTCGGGCGGAGCGCCTCTCGATGCGCCGCCTCCGCCTTCTTCCGCGCGGCTTCCTCGTGCCTGAGTTTCTGCTCCTCCAGTCGCCGCTGCTGAAGGTCGACCCGCTCCTGGGCCCGGCTGGCCCGGTTGGCGAAGTCGCGGGCGTCGCCCGGGAGTTCGGCGAGTTGCGTGTCGAACTCGTTGCCGACGCCTGACGATGCGGTGAGCGGGCTTGTGTCGGCGTCGGCTTGCGTGGTGTCCCTGGCCCGGTCGCCGAGGCCGACGGAGGCGGCGGCGAAGCCCGCCATGCCCAGGACGGCGACTGAGGGAGCGGCGACAGTGAGGAACGCGGACCGCCGGGCCGACGCCCGGCGGTTGCGGCGATCGGAGCGACGCGGTGCGGGGATGGTCGCCACCGTCTCTTCTGAGGCGTTTCGGGAACCCTCCGGCTGGGATGTGTACTCCGCGCTGCTCTCAGTGTTTCCGTCGGAGAGGGCCGGCTCGTACTCCGGGCCGGGCGGCGGCTGGTGGGCGGGCGCATCGACCGGGCCGGAGTGGGCGGGTGCGTCGAGGAACGAGCCGGGCTCCTCGTGCGGAGCCGCTTCCCAGGCGGACGTGGACGCAGCGGTGGGGGTACTCCACGTGTAATGACCGCCGTTGGGCAGCTCGGCCGGCTCGCTCCACCCTGTCGCTGCCGGGTGGGCGGTACCCCACTGGTCGCTCGCGTCCGTGAGGCCGAGGGCCTCCGGTGGAACGGGACTTGGTATGTCCAGGACCGCTTCGTGGCAGGCGGTCTCCGTTTCCCAGATGGTGGCGGTGGCGTGGCCGCCGACGGCTTGCGGCAGGTGCGTGTCGGGATGCACGCCATGAACCGGCGGTATCTCATATCCCCAGTCGCCGGGCTGAGCTCCGTACAGCGGATCACCGTAGCCATGGGCAACGCCCCACTGATCGGCTGGGACGTACGAGTCGTAACCCACGCCGCCGGGTTGGACGCTCTGGGGTCCGTACTCGCCACCGCCTCCCTGCCAGTTGTTCAGAGCATGGGTGGTCGCGCCCCCGAAGGGGTACTGCTCGTCGGTCACCGGCTCTACTTTCGGCTGGGCAGCGGGAGGGGATTGGTCATGCCGCAGATGTCGTAACCTACTACGCCGCTTAGTGATCAAGCCCGAACGGCTACGACTTCGCGTCAAACACCCCGGCACGCCACGCCCCCACCGTGGCACCCACGATTCCGCCCGCGAGGTAGAGGACGGAGTGTCCGCCGGGGAGGGCCTCCAGACTGCTGAACTCCTCGATCCAGTTGAGCACGACCACCACCAGGCTGAGCCCGAGCAGGGACCAGCCGAAGATCCGGGATGGCACGGAGCGGGTGTGCATGCGCCCGATCTTGGTCTGGTTGGTCTTCTTGGCCTTCGTCATCATGCCGCGTTCGCTTTCTTCTGCTCGGGGACGGTCAGGGCCTCGGGGTCGGTCAGCTCTTCCCGGCCGGGCTGCTGACGGGTCGAGACCACGAGGTAGGCGACGGCGGCGGTGAACACCAGGACCGAGGTCCAGTCGTTCAGGCGCAGCCCCAGGATGCGGTGGGCCTCGTCGATGCGCAGGTACTCGATCCAGAAGCGGCCGGCGGTGTACGCGGCGGCGTACAGGGCGAAGGCTCGGCCGTGTCCCAGTTTGAAGCGGCGGTCGGCCCACAGGACCAGCAGCGCGACGCCGATGTTCCACAGGGACTCGTACAGGAATGTCGGGTGGTACGTTGCCACGTCCGGGCTGCCGACCGGGCGGTGCGCGGAGTCGATCTTCAGCCCCCAGGGGAGAGTGGTGGCCCTGCCGTACAGCTCCTGGTTGAACCAGTTGCCCCAGCGGCCGATCGCCTGCGCCAGTGCCAGGCCGGGAGCGACCGCGTCGGCGAAGGCGGGCAGCGGCACGCCGTGACGGCGGCAGCCGATCCAGGCGCCGACGGCGCCGAGGGCGATCGCACCCCAGATGCCGAGGCCGCCTTCCCAGATCTTGAACGCGTTGACCCAGTTCCTGCCCTCGCCGAAGTACAGCTCGTAGCTGGTGATCACGTGATACAGCCGGCCGCCGACGATGCCGAACGGCACGGCCCAGATCGCGATGTCGGCGATGGTGTGCCTGCCGCCGCCGCGCGCCTGCCAGCGCCGGGAGCCGAGCCAGACCGCCACGAAGACGCCGATGATGATGCAGAAGGCGTAGGCCCTCAGCGGGATGGGGCCCAGGTGGACGACTCCGGTCGACGGGCTGGGCAGGTAGGCGAGCTGCATGGCCGCAGTATAGGAGATACTGCTAAGCGGATTCGTAAACATTCCGTTGTGATGTCGCAGAGGCGGGTGGTCCAGGGCCAGCAGGTCAGCGGCCTGCGGCGGCGGGTAGCGAAGTCTTGTGGGGAGTCTCTTCGGAGAGGGGGAAACCGGCGGACGGGCCGGCGGACGGTCGCCTCCGGCGGAGCAGCCCGGCCGCTAGCCCCGCCACCGCCGGCCCGGCCAGCAGTGCCTCGGGCCACGTGCCGACGCGCTCGGCGACGGTGCGGCCCTCCATGAGTGGCACCCGCCGCTTAAGGGTGGCCGAGCGCCAGGTGCCCGCCCGGTCGGTGACCCGCCCGTCCGGCGCGACGAGGGCGCTGACCCCGCTGGTCGACGACACGGCGACTGCCCGCCCGAACTCGATGGCCCGGATCCGGGCCATCGCCAGCTGCTGGTCGGACTCCCCGCCTTCGAAGGCGCGCTCGTAGGTGGCGTTGTTGGTCTGGACGACCAGCAGATTGGCGCCCGCCCGCACGCTGTCGCGCACCCGTCCGTCGTACGCGATCTCGTAGCAGATCACGTCGCCGATGCGGACCCGGCCCGCCACGAGGGGTTTCGTCGAGCTGCCCGGGGTGAAGTCGCGCGGGATGAGCTGAAGCGAGCCGAGACCGCCGAGCAGGCCCCGGGCCGGGATGTACTCCCCGAAGGGGACGAGCTGCCGCTTGGCGTAGAAGGCGACCGGGCCCTGTCCGGGCAGCCACAGCTGTCCGGCGTTGTACGAGGTGTCACGCGGGCCGCGCAGGATGGCGCCGACGAGCAGCGGGCGGTCCAGGGCTCGTACGGAATCCGCCACCAGGGAGCCGAGCACCGGGTCGCGGGTGGGGTCGCTGTCCAGGGCGTTCTCCGGCCACAGCACCACGTCGGGGCGCTCGGCGCCACCCCGGCGTACCGCCGCCGCCAGCCGGGCGGTCTCGCGCGCGTGGTTCGCGGCCACGCCCCGGACGCGGGCCTGCTCGGCCAGGGAGCGGGTGCGGGGCACGTTCCCCTGGACGACGGCCACCACAGCGGTCCGCTTCACGGGACCGGCACTGGGCAGGGTCAGCGGTACAGCGACCAGCGTCGCGGCCCCGGCGCAGGCGGCGGCGAGCACCTTGCGCCGCCGGTCCGCAGGCGCCGTCGCGGCATACAGCAGCAGCGAGCCCAGCAGGGCCGTGACGAAGGTGAGCAGCGGGGCTCCGCCGAGCGCGGCCCAGGCGGCGTACGGGGCATCGGCCTGGCTGAAGGCGAGCCGGCCCCACGGGAAGCCGCCGAGCGGCGCCCGGCCGCGCACCGCCTCCACCGCCACCCACCAGGCGGCGGCGAACACCGGCCAGCCGGGCAGGGACAGCAGCTTGGGCAGCGGGATCGCCGCCAGGCCCAGGACCAGCGCCTGTACGACGGTGAGGGCGAGCCAGGGCAGCGTGCCCAGGTTGGCCAGCCAGACGATCAGCGGCCCGAAGAAGACCAGCCCGAAGACGGTGCCGGCCGCGAAGGCCGCCCGCTTGGAGCGCCCGCGTGCCGCGAGTGCGAGGAGCGCCGGGCCGAGCGGGGCGAGGAACCACAGGCCGAGGGGAGGGAAGGCCGCGTACAGCAGCAGACCGCCGCTGGCGGCCGGGGCAAGCGTGCGCAGGGCGGCGGAGATCCAGGGCTTCACGAGAGCAGCGCGCAGACCTCGGCCGTGCGCAGGCGGCGCACGAGCGCGTAGCCGAGCAGGGCGACGGAGGCCACGGCCAGCACCGGCTGCACCGGCGCCCAGTACGACAGCGCGCCGCTCACACCGATGGCCAGCACCACCAGCTTGTTGCAGATCGGGCAGCCGACGGCGAGCGCCGATCCGATCCCCCCGAGCAGGGCCCGGGCGGTCCGGGGGCGGTCGCTGGCGGGTTCCTCCTGGGAGCGGACCTCCCCGGACGCGGGATTCCAGGCCGCTTCACCGAGCGGTATCAGAGTGCTGCCGACCTGCGCGGGAAGCGCCGCGGCGCGGGGGCGTACATACGTTGCGACCAGCAAGCCCTCCAGCACGGAACTGACCGCCCACACCGGGTAGTTCCACCACAGCACCGGAGTCATCCGGGCATAGAAGGGCGTCGGGATCACGCCGGTGGGCACGCCGATGACGAGCGCCGCCAGGACGGTGACCGCGGCGGCCGCGAGCCACCGGCGGAGAGGCCACGTACGCATGGTGCTGCTCCTCCAGGAAAAGGGGTCGTCGGCCGGGCGGAACCGGGGGAGAGTGGGGACACGGGGAACGCGACCGGCCGCGACCGTCATCGTAGTCTGCGAACCTTCTTCGTAGAAGGGCGACTCGTTTGTGTCAAGACGTTCCCGTGGACTGCCCATGCGCAGACCGGTCGCGTCAGCAGAATCTGTCGTGCGTCGCACCCTCCGAACGGGAACCGGGGAGGGGTGTCGAACGTCTGTTAAATACCTTAGTGATGCTTCGAATGGAGGACGGCCGTGCAGTACAGCCGACGCGGGACCTCGGGGCCCGCACGTCCACGGCTGCGGCGCAGGCGGCTGGGATATGCCGCCGTCGCCGTGGCGGGGCTGCTCATCCTGGCCGCGTGCAGCCAGGGCGCTTCGTCGGCGTCGGGCGACTCGAAGCGGGGAGGCGGGGCCGCGTCCAAGGAGACCTCGACGCCGTCGGCCGCCGTTGCGGTCTCCCCCGTCGTGATGGGCAAGGAAGTCATAGCCGACGAGCCGCTCGTCGTCACTGCCCGCGGCGGGAAGCTGACGTCGGTCGCGGTCGCCACCCGCGACGGCACGGCCCTGGAGGGCAAGGTGTCCGCCGACGGCGGCACCTGGACCTCGACGCGCGGCACGGAGTACGGCACCACCTACACGCTCAAGGCGCAGCTCGCCGCTTCCGACGGCAGCAAGGTCTCGCGCAGCAGCAGCTTCACGACCGTGAGCAAGAAGGACATCTTCGTCGGCACCTACAACGTCAGTCAGGGCTCGACCGTGGGTGTCGCCCTGCCCGTGTCGGTCGTGTTCAACAAGCCCGTCCGCGACAAGGCGGCGGTGGAGCGCGGTCTCAGTGTCACGGCCTCCCCGGCCGTCGAGGGCTCCTGGAGCTGGATGAAGGACCGTGACGGCAAGGACCGCGTCGACTACCGGCCCCAGGAGTACTGGAAGCCGGGCACCGAGGTGAGGTTCGGGATGAACCTGGTCGGGGTGAAGAACGGCGGCCTGGTCGGTACGCAGAAGCGCGAGGTCGACTTCACCGTCGGCAAGTCCGTGACCACCACCGTCGACGTGGTCAAGAAGACGCTGACCCTGAGCGAGAACAGCAAGGCCGTCAGGACCATCCCGGTCTCTGCCGGGAAGAAGGACTTCGAGACCTGGAACGGCACCATGGTCGTGCTGAGCAAGGTCCCGACCATCCGGATGAACTCCCGCACGGTCGGCATATTCGGCCCTGAGGCGTACGACCTCGGCGCCGTCAAGTGGGACGTCCAGCTCACCCCCTCGGGCACCTACACCCATGCCGCGCCCTGGAACGAGGGCAAGTTCGGCAAGGTCAACGGCAGTCACGGCTGCATCGGGATGAGCACCGCCGACGCCAAGTGGTTCTTCCAGCGCGTGAACTTCGGCGACCCGGTCACCGTCGTCAACTCGAAGGACACCGTGGCCGTCAACAACGGGTACGGGGACTGGAACGTCGACTGGAACACCTGGAAGAAGGGCAGCGCCCTGAGCTGACCCTCCCGGCCGGTCCCGCTCCCCCGCGAAGCCTTTGCCCGTCCCGGGTAAAGGCTTCGTCATGTGTGGCGCCTGTGACTGAACGGCCGCCGGACCGCCAACGTACTAAGAGCGTCAGTAGGTACAGGAAGCATCACAAGGGAGAACTCCGTGTCCCGGCACCGTATCGCTCTCACCATGGCCTCGGGTGTCGCCTCGGCGCTGCTGCTGGCCGCGTGTGGCGCGTCGACCGACAATTCCGCCAACACTGGCGCCGCCGCGCCGGCCGAGACCACGGTTCCGGCCGATGGTGGCGCCACAGCCACCGCCGGGACCTCCGCAGGCAGTGGCGACATGGTCAGTACCGACATGCTCATGGCCAAGCAGACGTCCGACGGTATGGGGACGATCGTCACCGACGCCAAGGGCTGGACGCTCTACCGCTACGACAAGGACAAGGCGGCCATGTCGATGTGCACCGGCAGCTGTGCGCAGACGTGGATGCCGGTCATGGCGCAGGGCACCCCCAAGGTGATGGGTGTGCAGGGCAAGCTCGGCACCATCACCCGCGACGACGGGATGAAGCAGATCACCCTCGCCGGCTGGCCGCTGTACCGCTACATGGGCGACACCAAGGTGGGCGAGATGAACGGCCAGGGCAAGGACGGCACCTGGTCCGCCGTCACACCCGCGGGCAAGAAGGCGGTCACCTCCTCGTCCGGGAGCGGCTCCAGTCCGAGCAGCAGCATGTCCGGAATGCCTGGCATGTGAGGGGGTGCCGGTCGTGCTGTGCGTGGTGCGGACGTCGGGTTCTGGACGACTTCGAGAACTGCGCCGTCTGCCTGGCGCGCAGCAGCCGGATCTCCTCGCGCGGCTCGTCGATTGGAGTCTGTGGCTGGATGGGCGGTTCTCAGGCCGGCGTCACAGCGGCAGTTGGAAGCCGGTGATGAGTGACTGCATGCTCGCGATCAGCTCGCCCCACCAGCCGGTCACCTCCATCACGCCCACGGCCACCAGCAGCGCGCCGCCGAAGCGCATCACGCCGCGGGCGTGCCGCCGCGCGAACGCGAAGCGCCGGACGGCCCCGTCGAAGGAGAACGCCGCGACCAGGAACGGCACGCCCAGGCCGAGGCTGTAGGTGAATGACAGCAGGGCTCCGCGGCCGGCGCTCGCACTGTCGGTGGCGAGCGTCAGGACGGCGGCGAGCGTGGGGCCGATGCACGGCGTCCAGCCGATCGCGAACAGCGCCCCCAGTACGGGCGCACCCAGGAGCCCGGCGCGCGGGCGGTACTTCAGCCGCCAGCTGAGCCCGGACAGCGGCAGCCGCTCCAGCACCCCGGCGAAGAGCAGCCCGAGGACGATGGTGAAGGCGCCGAGCACGACGGTCAGTGTGCGCTGGTGCACCAGCAGCGTGGCACCGGCGCCCCCGAACAGGGCTCCGTAGCTGGTGAACACCACTGCGAACCCGGTGACGAACAGCAGCCCGCCGACCGTGACCCGCCAGCGCGAGCCCCGCCCGTCGGCCGGGCCGGAGGCGTTCGCGCCGGTCATCCCGGCCACGTAGGACAGGTAGCCGGGCACCAGTGGCAGGCAGCAGGGGGAGAAGAAGGAAAGGGCTCCGGCGGCGAGCGCCAGCAGCAGGGCGAGCAGCAGCGGCCCGGCCGCCACCGTCTGGCCGACTCCGGCAGCGAGGCTCATGCGGTTGCTCCCGTGCCCGGCTTCTCGGCGGCCAGCTCCCTGACCACGGTGTTGAGGGTCTCGTAGGACGTGGGGCCGATGATCCGGGCCGCGATGCGTCCGGACCGGTCGATGAGGACGGTGCTGGGCACCGCCGAAACCGGGACGCGGCCGTTGAAGCGCAGCACCAGCTGGCCGTCGGGGTCGCGGAAGCTGGGATAGGTGATCTTGTAGTTCCGCTCGAAGGCCTGGGCCGCCGCGTCGTTGTCCCGGGTGTCGAAGCCCACGAACCGCACGCCGAGCTTCCGTGTCGCGTCGGCGACCTTCGCCAGGGTGGGTGCCTCGGCGCGGCACGGTGCGCACCACGAACCCCACACGTTGATCACGACGACGTCGCCGCGCCAGGCGGCCAGGTCGAGCGTTCCGCCGCCGACCAGCTTGCCGCTGATGCGTGGCCCGGCGGGCCGCTTGCCGGCGGGGTACTGGGCGAAGGCGGACTGGCCCCGGTTGGAGGAGGCGGCCGAGGAGCCCGACGCCTTCGACGCGCCGCTGGATCCGCAGGCCGCGAGGGCCAGGCCCGCGGCGGCGGCGAGGGCCGCGGCGCGCCAGGTGCGTGGACATCGTGCGGGTTGGCGGGTGTTCCGCGTCGTCGGGGCGGAACGCCGTCCGGCGCATGGCGGTGGCGCTGCCATGGCGGTGCTCCTTCGCTTTCCGTTGGGAGGAGTGAACCAATTAGGTCACTAAGCAGCTTAGAGGTCGGTGCATGCGCCGGCCTGCCGGGGGTGCCGAGGCGGCGAGGGGGCGGGCATGCCGTCCGGACGCGCCCGGGTCAGGTTCGGCCGTCGGCTCGCTGGTGGTGTGGCCCTGGCCGGAACTACCTTTCGTGCCGGTAGTCGCGCACGCGCCGATCGCAACAGACATGCAGAATGGTCGAATTGCGGAATCTGCTACGCAACTTAGTGTCAGCATGCTGTTGCAGCGGGTGAGTTGCGCGTAAAGAATGTGCCCCGGGGCGGAGATTTTTCCAAGAGGGATTTGAACTATCTCTAAGAAACTTAGTAGCGTCTGGCCTCGA
Organism: Streptomyces mirabilis; assembly: GCF_018310535.1. Lineage (NCBI taxonomy): Bacteria > Bacillati > Actinomycetota > Actinomycetes > Kitasatosporales > Streptomycetaceae > Streptomyces > Streptomyces mirabilis. Next base: position 205,139 of record NZ_CP074103.1, read on the forward strand.
ACCTCTGCTCGGTGATCACTCATGGGGAGTGACGGTGGAGGGGCACCGCCCGTCGGCTCATCGGCAGGCGGCTGGAGGAAGAAGGAGCTCGCCTTCGTGGCGTCCCACCGTCGACCCAAGCAGCCGAGCCGCACCCGCGTGACCGTGCTCACCACCGCCGCGGCCGCCGCCGTGGCCCTGAGCGCGAACGCCGCCAACGCCGCGCCGAGCGAGAGCAAGGACCAGGTCAAGTCCAAGGTCGACAAGCTCTACGAAGAGGCCGAGAAGGCCACCGAAGAGTATGACGGGGCCAAGGAGAAGCAGAAGGAGCTGGAGAAGGAGATCTCCGGCCTTCAGGACAAGGTCGCGCGCGGCCAGGACGAGCTCAACAAGCTCCGCGACGGCCTCGGTTCGATGGCCAGCGCCCAGTACCGCACCGGTGGCATCGACCCCTCCGTACAGCTCTTCCTCTCGTCCAACCCCGACGACTACCTCGACAAGGCGTCCACGCTCGACCAGCTGAGCTCCCAGCAGGTCGAGCAGCTGAAGAAGGTCCAGGAGAAGCAGCGTGCGCTCGCCCAGCAGCGCAAGGACGCCTCCGACAAGCTCAAGGACCTCGCCGCCACCCGCACGGAGCTGGGCAAGAAGAAGAAAGAGGTCCAGGCCAAGCTCGGCCAGGCGCAGAAGCTCCTCAACACCCTGACCGCCCAGGACAAGGCAGCGCTCGCCGCCAAGGAGGAACGGGCCAGTCGCGCCAGCGCGCGCAGCGCCCTCGGCGATGCGAAGCCGGCCTCCGGCCGGGCCGGTGCCGCATTCCAGGCCGCGCAGACCAAGATAGGTACGCCGTACGTGTACGGCGCCTCCGGCCCCAGCTCTTACGACTGCTCGGGCCTCACCTCGTGGGCGTACGCGCAGGCCGGTGTCTCCATACCGCGCACCTCGCAGGAGCAGGCCAACATCGGTACGCGCATCTACTCACAGAGCGATCTGCAGGTCGGCGACCTGGTGTTCTTCTTCGGTGATCTGCATCATGTCGGCCTCTATGCCGGCAACGGGCAGATCCTGCACGCCCCCCGCACCGGCACGGTCGTCCGGTACGAGTCGATGAGCACCATCGGCGGCCCCTTCGAGTTTGGCGTCCGGGTTTGATTGAGGCCTACTTGTAGGGCCCCACTGGATCTGTTGGATTGCCAGAACTGCTGTCGATTGCTGCGGAGAAACGCTCCCTGCGGGGCTCCTCCTGGGACTGGGTCGGCGGCATCCGCCTCAATGGCGTCGGCCATGCCGTCGTGCTCCTGCGTACCTGGGAGCTGCCGACCTCGATCCCCAACGGCCGGGCGGCCGCAGCCAACGTGTCCAGCGTCCACTCCGACGGCCCCGACTCTTCGGCCGCCCACAGGTCTCCGCTGAGCCGCACCTCCGGCCTCTCGGGCGGCCCTTCTTGACCAGGCCGATGATCCGGGACTGGTCGGCCTCGGTGATCCGCCGCCTGCGGCCCTGCCCGCCCAGGTCCTGCAGCCCGTCCGGCCCGGCGTGATGGAAGCGCTTCAACCAGCGCCGCGCCGTCTTCTGACTGCACCTCAGCTCGTCCGCGATGGCCGACACCCCGCAACCCACCCCAGCTCGATCATCCGGGCCTGCATCACCACATCTCGTGGCGCGTTGCGAGCCCGCGCCAGCCGGCCGCTCGGGTACCTCTCGATCAGCATCACACCGCGTGCGCCGGGGGCTGGTTCCGTCCCGGGGGGGCGCGCGCGAGGCGAGCCGGACGCTGTGCCAGACTCGGCGCGTGGCTGCTAAAGACATTCGTAGTACCCCCGGGTCCGCCACGCGCCAGGAAGTCCGCGACACCGACCTGGGTACCGCGCCCGACGAGCTGGAACTGGCCAGCAAGCCGGCCGAACCCGACACGCTCCTCGGCGGGCCGCGGCTCGGTCCGGTCGGCTGGCTGCGCTGGCTGTGGCGGACGCTGACCTCCATGCGGACGGCTCTCCTGCTGCTGCTCCTGCTCGCCCTCGCGGCCGTGCCCGGGTCCCTGGTGCCCCAGGAGGGGCGGCAGCCCGCGCAGGCCGCCGACTTCCGCCGACGCAACCCGGGTCTGTCCTCGCTGCTGGACAAGCTCGGCTTCTTCGACGTCTTCGCCTCGCCCTGGTTCGCCGCCGTCTACCTGCTGCTGTTCATCTCGCTGGCCGGGTGCATCGTGCCGCGCTGCTGGCACTACGTACGGGCCGTGCGGGCCCGCCCGCCCGCCGCGCCCCGCGTCCTGGCCAGGATGCCGCAGCATGTGCGCTGGATCGCCCGCGACACCGATCCGGGTGAGGCGCTGCTCACCGCCGTCGACGTCCTGCGTCGCCGTCGCTTCCGGGTCACCACCGAGTGGGGCGAGGACGGCTGGGTCGCCGCAGAGAAGGGCTACCTGCGGGAGGCCGGAAACCTGCTCTTCCACCTCGCGCTCTTCGGAATGCTGATCGCCCTGGCCATGGGCAGCCTGTTCGGCACCACCGGCCAGAAGCTCGTCCTGGAGGGCGACGGCTTCACCAACACCCGCACGCAGTACGACGACTTCAGCCCGGGCACGCTGGCCGACGGCGACCACCTCGAACCCTTCGGATTCCGGCTCAAGGGCTTCTCCGCCACCTACCAGCGCACCGGCCCCCAACGCGGCACCGCCAGCTCCTTCGTCGCCCGCCTCAGCTACACCAAGGGCGACGGCGGCACCCCGCGGGACGCCCGGGTGGAGGTCAACAAGCCACTCGACGTGAACGGCACCAAGGTCTTCCTCGTGGGCCACGGGTACGCGCCGGTCGTCACCGTCCGCGACGGCAAGGGCAACGTGGCCTGGAAGGGCCCGGTTCCCTTCCTCCCCCAGGACGGCAACCTGCGCTCGGTCGGCGTGGTCAAGGCCCCGGACGCGGTGGACACCAAGGGCAGGCCCGACCAGCTCGGCTTCTCCGGTTTCTTCCTGCCGACGGTGCTCCTCACCAAGAACGGCGGATGGCTGTCCACCTTCCCCGCCCCCGACCGGCCGGTCCTCGTCCTGACCGCCTACCACGGCGACCTCGGGCTGAACAGCGGGATCCCGCAGAACGTGTACCAGCTCAATAGCAAGCGGGCGACCCAGTTCAAGGACAGTGACGGCACTCCGTACGCCCGCGCACTGCGCCCCGGCGACCGGATGAAGCTGCCGAACGGGACGGGCTCGCTCAGTTTCGACGGCATCCAGCAGTGGGCGAGCTTTCAGATCGCCCGCAATCCCAGCAACGGCACGGCGCTGTGGAGCGCGGTCGTCATGGGCGCCGGGCTGATGGCCTCGCTCTTCGTGCGTCGCCGCCGCATCTGGGTCCGGGTCCGCCCGCACGCCGGCGCCGGCGCCGAGGTCGAGGTGGCCGGACTGGAGCGCGGCTCCTCCGACCGCCTCGCCGAGGAGGTCGAGGAGATCGCCGCCGAACTGGCGGAGCGACTCCTCGAAACACCCCAGGACACATCCGACTCCCGCCCCGAGGAACGACTGTGAACACCAACCCTCTCGCGGACCAGACCCTGGCCCAGCTGTCCAGCTGGCTCATGGACTCGGCGATCGCCGTCTACCTGCTGGCGTTTCTGGCCGCGTGTGCCGAGTGGACCTTCGGCAGCACGGGCAAGATCGCCCGCGCGTCGGCGGCGGTCGCAGCCAGGCCCGCCCCGGCGGGCGAGGAGCCGTCCACGCCCACCGGAGCCGCCGCATCGGGCGGCACCGCCGTGCTCGCGCCCGCCGCCACAAGGACCCGGCGGCAGGCACCGCCCGACGGCCCCGGCGTGGCGGGGGACAGCCCGCGCGCGGACATGCTCGGCCGGATCTCCGTCGCCCTCACCGTGCTGGCGTTCGGGCTGCACCTCGGCTCGGTCGTGACCCGGGGCCTGGCCGTGGCGCGCCCGCCGTGGGGCAACATGTACGAGTTCTCCACCGCCTTCGCCCTCATGGCCACCGGCGCCTACCTGTCCGTGCTCGCCACCCGCAAAAACGTCCGCTGGCTGGCCGTCCCCGTCCTGTTCTCCGTCCTGCTGACGCTGGGCCTCGCGGTGACGGTCCTGTACGTCGACGACGCCCAGCTCGTGCCCGCGCTGCACTCGTACTGGCTGTGGATCCACGTCTCCGCCGCGATCGTCTCCGGCGGGGTCTTCCACACCGGGGCCGTCGTCACCCTGCTCTTCCTCGGCCGCGACCGGTGGGAGGCGGCCGTCGCAGCGGGCCGGGACGGCGGGCGGCTGGCGACCATCTGGAGCCGTCTGCCCTCCGCCGCCTCCCTGGACAAGCTCTCGTACCGGCTCAACGTCCTGGTCTTCCCGCTGTGGACCTTCGCCGTCATCGCGGGCGCCGTGTGGGCCGAGGCCGCATGGGGCCGCTACTGGGGCTGGGACCCCAAGGAGACCTGGGCCTTCATCACCTGGGTCGCCTACGCCGCCTATCTGCACGCCCGCGCCACGGCGGGCTGGAAGGGGCGCCGTGCCGCGTACCTCGGCCTCGTCGCCTTCGCCGCGTTCGTCTTCAACTACTACGGCGTGAACATCTTCATCACTGGATTGCACTCGTATGCTGGAGTCAAGTAGACGCGGTACCCCTCGGGGGTATAGTGGCTGTCCCGGCAGGCGAAGCAGATGCGGAAGGCCATGACGACAGCCACGAACCGGCGGACCGTAGTCCACGGCAGCGCAGCGCGCTGGACGTGGGCCGCCGTCGTGGCGCTGGTTGCCGCCCTCGCCGTACTCGTCCACCACGACACGAGCGCCACGGCCGTGCGCGCCCCTGTCATGAGTGCGATGCCCGGCATGGACCACACGTCCGCGGCGATGACACCGACGGCGGCGTCGGCAGGACACGGCACGGCACTCGGGGCCGAGGATCCGGCCACGGGTGGCGACGCTGCATGCTCGGGTCCCGCCATGCAGCACTGCTCAAGCGGCGACCCGGGCACGACCCAGCTCGCGCCGCCGCCCGCCACGCCTCACGTCGACAGGGGCGACACGTCGTACGGGGTGCTCGCGGGACATGATCTTCCCGGCGTGCCGAACCGCGCGCCGCCCGACCTCTCCGTCCTCTCCCGTCTGTTGATCTAGGCCGCCCCCTGCTGGCTGCCGCCGTGCCTCCCCACGGACACGCGAGCGCAGCCGTCCGCAAGCGCCCCCGATCAACGGCATATCGAGAAGAGGACTTCCACCATGAACAGCATCAACCGCCGCTCGGTCCTGCTGGCCGGACTCGGCGTTGCGGGCGCCGGCGCGCTCGCCGCCTGCAGTGGCTCCGGCAGCTCCAGCGGTTCGCCCGCCCTGGTCAGCCCCAACGGCGCGGCCGTCGCCGCTGCCGAGAAGAAGCGCACCAGTACGGGAACGGTGCGCACCGTGAACCTGACCGCCGCGCGCGCCATGCTCGACCTCGGCGCCGGCCTCATGGCCAACAGCTGGGCCTTCAGCGGCCAGACGCCGGGCAAGGAACTGCGGCTGTCCGTCGGCGACACCCTCGCCGCCGAACTGTCCAACCAGCTGCCGGACAAGACCACCACCTCCATCCACTGGCACGGAATCGCCCTGCGCAGCGACATGGACGGCGTCCCGCCCGCCACCCAGACCTCCGTGCGGGCCGGCAGCAACTTCACCTACCGCTTCATCACCGACGCCCCCGGCACCTACTTCTTCCACCCCCACGTCGGTGTCCAGCTCGACCGCGGCCTGTACGCCCCGCTGATCGTCGAGGACCCCAAGGAACCGCTGTCGTACGACGACGAGTGGGTCGTCGTCCTCGACGACTGGGTCGACGGCGTCACGGGCACCCCCGACGAGGTCTACGCCGAACTCAAGCAGGGCATGGGGGGCATGGACATGGGGGGCATGGACATGGGCAGCTCCAGCCCCAGTCCCAGCAGCTCCTCCAGTGACATGGGGGACATGGGCGGGATGGACATGAGCAACATGAGTATGAAGAGCGGGAGTTCGGCCTCGCCGTCCGCCTCCGGCGGCATGTCGATGAAGTTCATGCTCACAGATTCCAAAAGCAAGCTGCTCGGCGGCGACGCCGGTGACGTGAAGTACCCCTACCACTTGGTCAACGGACGGGTGCCGACGGACCCGGCCGTCTACACCAGCAAGGCGGGCAAGCGCATCCGCCTGCGCATCATCAACGCCGGCGGCGACACCGCGTACCGGGTGGCGCTCGGCGGCCACAACCTGACCATCACCCACACCGACGGCTTCCCGGTCCAGCACCAGCAGGTCGACGCCCTGCTGGTCGGCATGGGCGAGCGGTACGACGTCCTGGTCACCCTCGCGGACGGTGTCTTCCCGCTGGTGGCGGTCGCCGAGGGCAAGAACGCGAGCGGCATGGCGCTCGTCCGCACGGGTTCGGGAAGCACGCCGAAGCCGACCGTATGGCCGAAGGAACTGGACGGCATGATCATGACCGCCTCCCAGCTGAAGGCGGCGGACGACGTCCGCCTGGAGTCGAGGAAGACCGACCGGGTGCACCGCATCGAGCTGACCGGCGGCATGGACAAGTACAACTGGGGCATCAACGGCAAGCAGTTCGACATGAACAACCCCACCGCGAACCCCATCCTCGTCGAGCAGGGCCAGCGGGTCCGCCTCGACTTCGTCAACAAGACCACCATGTGGCACCCGATGCACCTGCACGGCCACACCTACCAGCTCGGCAGCACCGGCCCGCGCAAGGACACCACCATCGTGCTGCCGAAGAAGACCGTGTCCGTCTTCTTCGACGCCGACAACCCCGGACAGTGGATGATGCACTGCCACAACGCCTATCACGGTGAGGCGGGGATGATGGCGCTGGTGGCCTACCAGGCCTGACCGCCGATTCGGTCCGGGGCGACTCACGACCGTCCCGGGCCGGAGGATGGGCGGCGACCCGTCAGGCCGCGCATGGGGCCGTGCCACTGCTCCGGGCGCGGTGTCGGGCAGGTCCTCAGACCCGCACGCAACTGGAACGGCATGGAGTCGATCGGGTCGTACTTCACGTTCTGCCCGGTCCGGGGCGCGTGCAGGACCATGCCGTAACCCGCCTCCTGGAGGCGGGGCGTGCAGCGCGTGGCTCGGCCTCGAGGTCAGCCGATGACAGGGGCGCAGCCGATCAGCAGAGGCAGCAGCGGAACGGCCGCGACCGTCGCGGCCACCGTCATCGAAAGTGCCCGGTGAGGCCGCCGCCCGGGCGCCAGGACCCGCTGGAGCCGCAGGAGGGCGCCGGGGCCGCCGGCGGAGAATGCGCCTTGAGGTACTCCGGACGTGGCCATCTCGTACAGGGCGGTGGCGAGCACGTCACGCGGGTGGCTGCGCAGCGCGTGGTCGTCGGCGATCATCTCGAGCAGCACCGAGGTCTGCTCCCTGGCGTGCCGGGCCAGCGGCAGCCACCGAAACGCCCGGGCGAACGCCTCCGAGGCGGCCATGGCCAGGTGGTGCCGGCCCGCGATGTGGGCCCGCTCGTGTTCCAGCACGGCGGCCAGCTGTCCGGCGGAGAGCAGGCGCAGAGCGCCGTCGCTGACGACGACGCGGGAGCGGTACCCGGGCAGGCAGTAGGCGGCGGGCCGTTCGTGATCCACCACGGTCGCGCGCAGCGCAGCCGAGCGGCGGCCCACGATGTCAAGGACGCGCCGGTGACGGCTGCGGACCCGCCGCGCCCGCAGCACCTCGAAAACGAAGGAACCGAGCGGGAGCAGCACCACAAAGACGGGCAGGGCGACGGCGAGCCCGTCCGCGGTGTCGGGATCGGGGGCACTCCCCGGCCCGGCGGCCAGCCGGCAGGAGTGCAGAAGGCCGGTCAACCCCGCGTGGAGGTGCTCGGCCGGGACGGCGAGGTGGTACGCGGCCAGGGCGAGGGCCATCGTGAACGACACGGTCAGCGCGTGCCAGGTGGCGACGGCGAGCGCCGGTGAGCGGCGCGGCCAGTCGCTGCGCACCATCAGCGGGGGCGCGAGGAAACCGATCGCACTCGCGTAGCCCAGGAGCGCGGCGGCCGCGGTCACGCGTCCGCGTGCCTTCCCGCGCCGCGCAGGGCCTTGCGCAGCGCGGCGAGTTCGGCGGGCGACATCCTGCCGACGAAGTGGCCGAGCGCCACGGGCCGGTCCTCACTGGCACTGAGCGCGTCCTCCATGAGGGCGGCGGAGTACTCCTCCCGCGTGCGCACCGGCTCGTACAGCCAGGCGCGGCCCTCCTTCTGCTCACGCAGCAGCCAGCCCTTGGCCTGGAGGATGTTGGCCACGGTCATCACCGTCGTGTACGCGACGGGCCGCGTCCGGTTGATGTCGTCGACTATGTCCCGCACGGTTGCCGGGCGCCTCCATCTCCAGAGACGGTCCATGATCTCCGCCTCCAACTCCCCGAGCCGTCGCATGAGCAGCTTCTCCCTCTCCGCCGTGGATTCACGTCAATCGTAGAGTGCGGCGGACCAACGGTGGCTCAAGGCCGCATGCGGCGGTGCCGGGCGCTTGGCCGTCGGCGCGGGGAGGTCGGGGTTGCGGGACGGCTGCGGCAGCGATCCCGCGGTCGCGTCGTCCTTCGGCGTTGGGTGTAGTTCGAGCTGCACCCTTCGGCGTTTGCGTGCTGGACGAGTGGCACGCCCCGCCCTGGCACCGGACGCCGCGTGTGTGATGCGGCCGGTTCCGACACGTTCCCGCCTCGCGAGGCGGGAACGTGTACGGGCCGGCCGGCCGGGTCTGCCCGTCACACGGCCATCATGACCAGAGCCGCGGACATCGCCGCGCCCATGCCGGTGTGCGCGGCGGGTGTTGCGTTCGGGGCCGCGCTCCGGCTGCATCGTGGGCCCATCGCGTCGGCCGCAGTCGCGACGCCACTGCGCGCGGAGTGCGGGCCCTGACTCCTACAGGACCCGCACGTGAATCCGCAGTTGTGCATACCGCGTGCACCTCACCGAGGGCCCCGGCCCGCCTTCCTGCGAACGCCGGGGCGCCACGCGAACCGAGACCCTTGGTGAACGAGGTGTCGAAGGGGAGCCTAGTGCTAACTCAATTAGTGGTCCAGCGGCTTCCCGAACTGTCCGCGCACCCCCGGAGGCGGCCGGATGAAGAAGTTCAAGCCGCGGCCGGGCTTCACCGTCCTCGCGCACAAGGTCGCGCTGGACCCGAACGCCACGACCAACCGCCACCTGCACTCGCACGCGGGTGCCGCGCGGCCGGCGTACAACTGGGCGGTCGCGTACATCACCGCCGTGTGGTGGCAGCGGAAGGCCGAGAAGTCGTACGGCATCCTTGAGGAGCAGCTCACCGAGTGGCGGTCGTGGTCGTTGCCCTCGCTGCGGAGGTGCCGGGCGGGATCCGTATGCGGTCAGACACGCCGATCCCAGGCCCAGCCAGCGGATCGGACGGCCGGCTTGAGGGCTGCGGGTCACCGCGGCCGGCCCCGGCGGGTACCGCCGCGCCGGGCCTGACGGCGGTACCCCTGCCGCGTAGGGGTCGAACGGTCCCCTGGCGGGACCCAATCGCCCCTGGGCATGCACCACCGGGCGGGGGGATCGTGATGGTATCCGCGCTACCGGCGCGCTCCCAGAGGCTCTGGAGGGCTTTACGGTTCCTTGTCTCCGGGGAACACGCCGCCTGCGATACACCCGCCTCGTCCGGCGGCACCCCCGCTGAACCCGCGCGGCCGTCCGGGGGACAACGTAGGGAGCCCACCATGACCGGATTCCTCACTTCCAACTGGATCTGGATCCTCCTCATCGGCGCGATGCTGGTCATGCACCTCGGTCACCGTCACGGCGGTCACGGGGGCGGCGGGGGGACGGGCGGCTGCGGCGGCGGTGGGGGGCACGTGGGCCACGACGCCCGTCAGGACGACCACACCGGTCACGGGGACCGAGGTGGCCGGGCAGGTCCGCCCGATGAGCGCCCCGATCTGCACAAGCATTCCGGCCACGACCAGGCAGCGGACGACGCCCCGGCGCCGCCCCGGCGGCACGGGGGCTGCTGAGGGCCGGGACGGGGATGCTCGTCGACGGGGAGGAGATCGGCGGCGGGCAGCCCTCGGCCCGCGGCGTCCCCGCGCGCGGTGTCGGATGCCGGTGACGCGACCCCGGCGGGTCACGGTGACGCTTCCGGGGCGTCGAGGACGTACCCGGCGCGGGTCACGGCGCGGCCGCGGCGGGTGGTGCCGTCGATGCGCGCCATGTCGCGGTCACCGCGACCGTCACCGCGCGCGGCCCGATGGTCGTCGAGGCCGAAGTAGGCACCGTCTACCCGGGCAATCTGATCGCCGACGGCACCCGCTTCATGGCCCGCGCCGCAGCGATCGTGGCCGCTCGACGCTAACCCTGGCAGCCGGGTTCGTCGCTAAGGCTGGACTCGACGTCGGGGAGCTCAAACGCGGCGGTGGGGCCGGGACTCGATGTGTACTACCCGAGGCGGGTGTTCAAGGAATCTCTTCGAGTAGTCGGATGAGTGCGTGCAGTTCAGGGCTCAGTTCGTCGACTACGCCCGCCGCCTTCGTCTGTCGGGCTACGTCGCCCGCACCTGACGGCCGTGGCGTACGAATTCGAGCAGGTGAGCACCCCCATTGGCGTCGCGGTGCCCGCGCCTCCTCTCGCCCGGTCCCGGCACCGTCATGATGTCAGCGCGGCGGTTCCCCGCTCAGCCCGTGGATGTGGACGAGTGGGTCGTGCTCATCACCCGTACCGGTCACGCGACGTCGCCGGCGTGCGGCCGCGGGGTGTGTGCTGCATGGTCCGGGTGCGAGCGGGCCGATTCTGTCCGGGGGTTGGGCCCGGGTTAGGCACCCTTGAGGTCGCGGCGGGTGAACGCTGCAGCCCCGGTGGCGGCGGCTGCGATCCCGACGGCGACGAGGACGGCGGCCATGTCCCACCGAGGATCGGCGGCGGGGGCGCGGGCGATGTGGTGCAGCACCGACAGGTCGAGCAGCCAGCGGCTGGCCGGCAGACCCGTACCCAGGAGTTCGACGATGAACGAGAAGGCCACCACGCCGTACGCGACGCTGGAGGCGAGGCGGGGTGCCAGCCCGTGCACCAGGGTGCCGATGCCGAGCACGAGGATGCCGGCGGGGGCGACGTTGAGGCCGGCGGCGAGCAGTGTCGGCAGGGCGACGCCCGCACCGCTGGCGGTTGCGCCCACCCACGTGAACAGGCCGGCCGCCGCGCCGGCGGCGACGAGCACCGCGGCGGACACGGCGAAGCGGCCGGCCAGCCAGGGCAGCCGGGACACCGGCCGCGCCAGCAGCAGATCGAGGTGGCCCTGGGCCTCCTCCTCGCGGGTGGCACCCACCTGCGCCGCGGCGGCCATCGCCACCAGGAGCGTGACGAACAGGAACGTAGAGCCGAGGTAGGCGGCGCCTCCGCTCGCCCCGCCGAGCCGTTGCAGGACTCCTTGGGAGGAGCCCGCCATCGCGTCGGCAGCGGTCTTGGTGACGATCCCGAACATGAACCCGCCGAGCGCGAGCCCGGCGATCCACCCCAGAGCGCCCGGGCGGGCGAGGCGGACGGCCAGACCGAGCGGGCCGCCGAGCAGGCGCGTGCGGGCGGGGGCGGTGTCACGGGCGGGCAGGGTGCCGGCCCCCAGGTCGCGCCGGCCGGCCAGGACGGCGGTGGCGGCGACCAGGGCGGCGATGATGGCGAGGATCGGCAGCAGCATCAGCGGGCGGGGATCGGTGAGGGGCCGCAGATCGTCGACCCACGCCAGGGGGCTGGCCCAGCGGGTCCAGCGCAGCGTGCTGCCGGTGTAGGCGACGATCCGGACGGCGTAGGCGGCGCCGAAGACGGCCGCGGCGAGCCAGGCCGCCTGGCGCCGGGTGCTGGCCAGCTGGCCGCACAGGGCGCCGACGGCCAGGAACAGTGCGGCGGGCGTGACCGTGGCGAGGGCCAGGAACATGCTGGCGCCGGCCGAGAACGCGGGATCGGCCGTCCGGCCGACCGCGAAGGCGGTGGCCGCCGTCACCGCCCACAGGACGGCGAGTGCGATGCCGAGGCCGCCGAGAGCTCCCAGCGCCGCCCGCGCGCGGGTGGTCTGCCCGGCGAGCAGGAGTTCCCAGCGGCCGGCGTCCTCCTCGCCGCGCAGTAGGCGGGTGGCGGTCAGCAGCCCCCAGAACGCGCCGATGAGGCCGAGGATGCCGATCCCGTGCCAGGCCACGTACCCGCGGGCCGTGTCGATGTGGTGCACCGGACCGAACAGGGCCTGCATGCCGAGATTGGATGTCGTCGATTCGACCAGCCGCGCCCGGTCGGCGGGCGTCGGATAGTTGGTGGTGAAGTCGTTCATCCCCACCCACCAGAAGAACCCGAACACCGCCCCCCAGATCAGCGCGCCCCGGAGGGATGAACGGGCCGTGCGCAAGACCGGCACCAGGCCGGCGCGGCGGACGGCCGGGATCCGGTGGTGGCGCAGGTCGAGCGCATCAGCCGACATGGCCCATCTCCCTGTCCGCGGCGCCGGATGCGGCGCCGTACTGGGCCAGGAACAGCTCCTCCAGCGAGGGTTCCCGGCTGAGGATCTGGGTCACGCCCACCGCGGTCAGCCGTTCCAGCAGCGGCTCGACCGAGCCGTGCACCTGCAGGCGCACCTTGTGGCCCTCGACCTCGACGCCGCTCACGCCCGGCACCCGCGTCAGGTCCGGGGGCGCCGAGGTGAACGTCGCCTCGACCGACAGCGCCGACAGATGGCGCATCTCGGCCAGCGTGCCGACCTCGACGAGCCGCCCGGCGCGCAGGATGGCGACCCGGTCGCACAGCGCCTCGACCTCACTGAGGATGTGCGAGGACAGGAACACCGTCTGGCCCGCTGCCTTCGCCTGGTTCACGCAAGTCCGGAACTCGCGTTCCATGAGCGGGTCGAGGCCGCTGGTGGGCTCGTCCAGCAGCAGCAGGTCGGCGCGGCTCATCAGGCCCGCGATGAGGCAGAGTTTCTGCCGGTTGCCCTTCGAGTAGCTGCGCACCTTCTTCGACGGGTCGAGGGCGAACCGCTCGATCAGCTCCCGACGGTAGGCCGGGTCGGTCCGGCCCTGTACGCGCCCCAGCAGGTGCAGGGTCTCCGCGCCGGTCAGTGACGGCCACAGGGCGGCCTCGCCCGGCACGAAGGCGAGCCGGCGGTGAGCGGCCACGGTGTCCCGCTGCACGTCCAGGCCGAAGATCTCGGCCCGGCCCGAGGTGGGGCGCAGCATGCCCAGCAGCAGCCGGATCGTGGTGGTCTTGCCCGCCCCGTTCGGTCCCAGGAACCCCAGGACCTCGCCCTTTGCCACCTGCAGATCGAGGTCGGCCAGCGCCTCGACATCGCCGAACCGTTTGGACAGTGCCTCGGATCGGATGGCGTCGTCGCTCATCGTGTTCTCCGTCCCGTACTTCTGTCTGCTGTACCGCTGTCCCCGTGGTGGTGCCCGGCCGTCGGGCCCGGACGGCACCGGCTGCGGATGGAGGTTCCCGGTCCGCAGCCGCCACCCGGCCCGTCGGCCGGCCCGGGGCGATCAGGCTCGCGTTCGCCGCGCTTCCCGTGCGGGCGTCGAGCCCGGCTATCGTGCGCCGGGTGCGCCGGGTGCGCCGGGTGCGCCGGGTGCGCCGGGAGCGGTCCGGGCGGCGGGGGTGTCCCGGAGGGTGTCGGCGCCGGCCCAGACCACGGCGGCCGTGAGGTACCCGCCACCCCACAGCGCCCAGGCCGCCACGGACGCCTCGGTCGCCAGCAGGGCCGGCAGCGGAAGGAGGGAAGCGGTGAGGAGGACGGCGGCGGTGCGGTGCAGGGTGCGCGGGAGTCTCGCGGGATCGCGCGGGTGGCGTGCCAGGTGGACGGCGCAGGCCGCGACGGTCAGCAGCTGGACGGCCACCAGGGCCAGGGCGAGGGTGCGCATGTCGGTCACCTCCTAATCGGTGGATGGGGCCGGGCCCGGCCCCGGCCGCGGCGGTTGCGCTGCGGTGTCGCCGGCTTCGGTGCGGCAGGGGGCTCGGCCGGGCGGTGGCCGTCCGGCCGTCGCAGCTCGGTCCACCAGATCGCGGCGGGCAGGGCCAGCAGATCAGCGAGGCCGGCCACCACGACCATGACCCACAGCGCGATGGGAGGGCCGTTCATGCCTGTCACCTCCGTTGCCGTCCGCGTGAGTTGGGCGGCGGCGTTCGGCCGCAGCCAGTACGACAAGCAGTAGCGCGATCCCGGCAAGGACGCCGACCGCGATCAGCGCCTGGAGAGCGGCGGGCATTGCGGTCATCGGGGCCTCCCGGGGGCGCTGGAGCGGCGGGGACGTCCGTCGTCCGCCGGCCGCGCGGGCCGGTGCCCGACGGCGGTGTTGGTGCCGCTTGGTGGGGCGACGGGGCCTCGTCCATGCCGGCGGCGGGGCCAGAAGGCGGGGGTGTGGGCGGCGTAGGCGTCCCAGTCGGCGCCGAACTCCTTGGCCACTTCGCGTTCTTCGCCGCGGGCGAGGCGGGCGTACACGTATACGAGCACCGGGAACATGACCAGGGTGGGGATGGTGGGCCACTGCAGCAGGAACCCGATCATGATGAGCAGGAAGCCGTCGTACTGCGGGTGCCGCACGTGGGCGTACGGTCCCGTGGTGGCCAGGCGCTCGTGCTGGGCGGCGTCGTGCAGCACCTTCCAGGCGGCGGCGATCAGCCAGAACCCGGCGCCTATGGCCACGTAGCTGGCCAGGTGGAACGGGCTCACGTGCGGGTCGTACTTCCAGCCGATCAGGTCGTTCCACAGGTGCCCGCCGGCGTGGGTGTCCTTCAGCAGCGGGAAGCGGGAACCGAGCCAGCTGCCCAGCAGGTAGATCGTCAGCGGGGTGCCGTACATCTCGGTGAACAGCGCCACCAGGAACGCGCTGTAGGCGCCCATCGCCCGCCAGTCCCGCTTGCTCTTGGGGTGGAAGAAGCTGACGGCGAAGGCGATGAACAGCAGCGTGTTGAGCACGACCAGCGGCCACAGGCCGTATGCGGCGTCAGCCATCACATCCTCCTCGTGGGTTTCGGGTCCGCCGGGGCCGTACGGCGGCCGTGGGCCAGACCCGTCATCCGGCGGCGGTAGTCGGCCGCGTCGATCCGGCCGCGCAGCCGCAGGCCGGCCAAGCGGCACTCGGCCGCTTCCAGGGCCGCCCGTCGGCCTCGCAGTCGGGCCAGCGGCGGGCAGCGGCGCTCAGCGGGAGTCAGCAGGCGCACCGTGTCGTAGATCGTGCCCGCCACGATCAGTACGACGGACACTGTGGCGATCACACCGGACATGCCGTCCTCCCACGGGTCGGCATCCTGCGGCCGCTTGGGCCGGGGCGGTGGCGCGGAATCATGCTTGATCACGCTCAGTCGGAGGACCTCACGGGCGGCTGTCCGCCGTGCGGGTCGCGGGGATGGCCGGCCTCTCGGTACGGCCGGCCCGTCACAGATGCTTGTGCAGGCGGTCGGCGTTGTTGCCGGACCGGTCGGTGCCGCTGTCGCTGTGGCCCCCATGGCCCCCGTGGCCGTGACCGTCGCGCATCATGAAGAACATCATCAGCGGGCAGCCGGCCACGATGAGCAGAAGCAGCAGTGTGCCGAGCGGCGCGCCGAGGGCCACCAGCCCCACGAGTGCGATCGCGGCGGCGATGGCGTACAGCGGAAGCTGTTCGCGCTTCACGACGACCTCCCTTCCCCAGGTCCCGTCGCCGGGGCCTGGGATACCTCCACCGGGTACTGGTGGATGTTGCCCAGCCTGCTCTCGTGCGCGGGCCCGAGGCAGGGGCCGACCGGTCGTAGCGCGGGCCGGTGGTCCCTTTCGGCGGGGGCCACCCGGCCCCGTCCGACGGGTCAGCCCGCCAGCAGGACGCCGAGCAACAGCGCGCCCAGCGCGCTGACGCCGGTCAGGGCGCCGAAGACGGCGAGGGCGGCGGCGTGGCGGGCGCGGGCGTGCAGGAAGGCGGTGACGCCGGCGACCGCGACGACGGCGAGCTTGACGATGAGCGTGGTGCGGTAGCTGCCGGTGTTCTTGTCCTGCTCGGCGACGATGTTCCACACTCCCGTGGCCACGAGCACGGCGAACGCGGGCCACGCGACCTGGTTGAAGCGGCGTGCCGCGGCCCGGCCGGGTGGGCCGGTACCCTGCCGTTGGCCAGGTGGTACGGGTACTTCACGTCACCGGCGTCACCGCCGAGTTCTGGCGCGCCGAGGCTTCGCCACCCGCACCGCGTACTCCTCACCTACCGCAGCACCACCACCCCGACACCCCGCGTCGAACGCCGGCACTCACTACGACAAGAAGCAGAACGAGAAGACGGCTCAGCGGCCGTCACAGAGGTTCGGGCCTGGGCCCGAACCCACGGACACACCGTCCCCGACCGGGGACGCCTGTGCGCCGACATCTGGGACCTGGCACGCCGCCCATCCTCACTGACGTCGCAGCGGCTGATGTCGAATGGGACAGTTCAGCTCAGCGGAGACCCGAGCGCACACAATCGGTCCTCGACAAGGGCCACTCTGAGCGACCCACCTGACCTGCAAAGACGCCCCACACGTTCCCAAAACCGACGAGGGGCGTTCCCGGGACCGACTACGACGAGCCCCTGACCTGCGGCTCAGCAATTTTCCGCAAGGCCCCCCGCGCCGAGTCCGACGACATCCTCGGCCTGCTCATCACTCGAATGCGCAGCTACAGCGAGCGGCAGTCGACCGGCGAGTTCTTCACACCGGCCGTCGCCGCCGACCACATGGGCGACATCCTCTTCTCCACCGACCGCCGGCCCGGCGATCTGTTCCTCGAAGCCGCCGCCGGGACCGGCACCATGGCCCGGGCCGCCGCCGCCACGCTGCGGTTCTTCGGCACCGACCCCGCCGAGTACCGCTGGTGGCTGAACGACCTCGACCCCCTCAACTCCGCATGCTGCGCCGTGAGCGCCCAGCTCTGGAGGCTCGGTCAGCACGTGACCGTCTCCTGCGGAGACGCGCTGAACGACCCCCGGCTCCTGGAGGAAGCGGTACGGGAACGCGCCGAGCGGGCGACCGCCGAGCAGCAAGCCCGGCCTGTGCTGTACCCCACCAGGACCCGCCCGCCGTTCTGGCCGTGGCAGTCCGTTCCCCCCTCCTGACCCCGGAGGGGCGGCGGCCGGCCCCCTGCGGCCTACCGCCGCCCCTCCGCCCTTCGCACGAAACGGAGGCCCCCATGGCCATCAACACGACGCCGCCGCCCGCCATCGCCACCCTGGTCCCCGATTCCGAAGGACACGGAACGGTCCTTCGGATCGTCTACGCCCACCACCTGGACGGCGAGTCCTTGGCCTTCCAGCTCTTCCACCGACTCGTCCACCGCTTGCAGGCAGGGACACCCCTCCCGGACGAGATCACTCACTCCGAGGTGATGGCCCTCCTCGGTGAACAGGGCGCCGACTGCGCCGAGGGCTGGCACTCCTCGGCGAACGAGGCCACCGAGGAAGCCTCGAACGAGGCATGGCAGTGGGTCCGGGATCAGGTCAACCGCCTGTTCCCCGGCCTGTCCTGGAAGGTCGAGCCCGACCGGCGCATGAACATGCCCGGGATCGACGCCGACCAGGTCGCGGACATCGTCATCCGGGCGCGCCCCCTGGCGTCGGACGCGACCCGCCCGGCCACCATGTTCGACCCGGCGCTCACCTACTACGCGGACGGAACGCACCTGGTCATGCGCGCCAGGGGAACCGAACGACTTGGGCACGCCTTCGGCATGGCGGACGGCACCCCCTACGCCTTCCAGGCTGTGCGGTGGGAGGACGGTGGCGCCGACCTCATCGCCCCCCACGTGCTGCACCGCGTCGAAACCCGGGATGAGGGCGACACGGTCTAGGCAATCGCAGGTGCCGGGCCTCGGAATGCCCCGCGGTGTCCTGCCCTTGGGGTTCCGCCGGCTACCGGCATCCCGACGAGCCGGCCAGATCTGACCGAACCGGGAAGGCCCGGTCGGGGGCTTGGGCGAACCAACCCCGCCGTTGCTTCTTCTCATTTCTATGTGTATATTGGTTGTCGTGAGGGCGGGGCATCGCCGCCAACACAAAGCCAGTTCCGAAGGAGCCGCTTCGCGCGGCTCGCCCTGGCCGTGCACTCCCCTCGACGGCCGGGGCCTGCGAGGCCCGGACGACCCCCTGTCCGGGCCTCGCCCCCTTTCGTCCGACCACTGTCAGACCCTTACGAGAGGATCACCCTCATGACGACTCTTCCCGCCGCTCAGGCGCTGTCCGCCGCGTCCAGCCGCACCGAGTACGAGGCCGCGCTCCAGCTTCTGCGTGACGCCTCACGGACGTACTACGGCGACGGCGACAGCGTCCTGGACGACGTCTCGTACGACCAGCTTCGGCGGTCCGTACAAGCCTGGGAGCAGGAGCACCCGGCCGAGGTCTCCCCGGACTCGCCTACCGGCCTCGTCGCCGACGGGGCCGCGCCCGTCGGCGACGTCGCGCACACCACCCGCCTCCTGAGCCTGGACAACGTTTTTGACGCCGAGGGCCTGGTGGCATGGGGCGTGTCGGTCGAGCGCCGGCTGACCCGCGCGCCGAAGGGCGGGTTCACCGTCGAGCCGAAGATCGACGGCGCTGCCGTGGCGGCCCGGTACCGCAGCGGCCGTCTGGTGCAGATCATCACCCGCGGGGACGGCAGTCACGGCGAGGACATCAGCCACGTCATCGGCCAGATCGACGGCCTCCCCGAGCAGCTGACCGAGCCGGTCACCATCGAGGTCCGCGGCGAGGTCGCCTTTACGCAGGCGCAGTTCGAGACGGCGAACGAGGTCCGTGCCGCGCACAACGCGCAGGTCTTCGCCAACCCCCGCAACGGCACGGCTGGCACGCTCAGGGCGAAGGACCGGCCGTACCGTCTCCGGATGACGTTCTGGGCCTACGGCGCGGTCGAGCTGGACGCGGTCGCGTACCTGCCCGCCGGGGCCACGCATGCGGAAACCCTCGCGGCCGTGGCCGCAGTTGGCATCCAGACCACCGCGGACTCCGCGGCAGGGCTCCATGTCGTCGCGGATCTCGCCGCAGCACAGGAGCGGGTGGATGCGATCGCCGCCATGCGTGCGGAGCTGCCCGTCGGGATCGATGGCGTGGTGATCAAGATGAACGACGCGGCGGAGCAGGCGGCGGCCGGGTTCGGCTCGCGCTTCCCTCATTGGGCCATCGCGGTCAAGCTCGCGGCGGTCGAGCGGCAGACCGTGCTGGAAGACGTCGTGTGGCAGGTCGGCCGCACCGGGGTCCTCGCGCCGACCGCGATCCTCACCCCGGTCGAGATCGACGGCTCCACCGTCACCCGGGCCACGCTGCACAACCCCGCTGACATCCGCCGTCGGGACCTCCACATCGGAGACACCGTGACGGTCTACAAGGCCGGCGACATCATCCCCCGCGTGCAGGGGGCCGTGGTCCAGCTACGGCCGGCGGGGGCGCTGGAGGTACCGCTGCCCGAGGTCTGCCCCAACTGCGGCGGAAAGATCAACAAAGCGCAGGAGAGGTGGCGTTGCGCGCAGGGCAGCGCGTGCGCGCTTCCGGCGCTGATCCAGTACGCCGCTGGACGCGACATGCTCGACATCGACGGCCTCGGCCCGGCGTACGTGGCGGCCTTGGTGGCGTCCGGTGACGTCGCCGACGTCGCCGATCTGTTCACCCTGACCGCCGAGCAGCTCACGGCAGCATCCGGAAGCGCCAAGCTGGCCGCCAAGCTCGCCCAGCAGATCGAGGCCGCCAAGGCACTCCCCCTCAGCCGGGTCTTCTGCGCCTTGGGCGTCCTCGGCACCGGGCGCAGCATGTCCCGCCGCATCGCCCGGCACTTCGGCGAAATGAACGACATCCGTCAGGCCGACGCAGCCGCGATGCAGGACGTCGAGGGCATCGGTCCCGAGAAGGCCCCGGTCATCGTCGAGCAGGTCGCCGCGCTTGCACCGGTCATCGACAAGCTGATCGCCGCGGGTGTCAACATGAAGGAGCCCTCGCCGGGAGTGGGTGAAGGGCCGCTGACGGGCAAGGTGGTCGTGGTCACCGGCAAGATGACCGGGGTGCTGGCGGCCTTCACGAGGACCGAGATGAACTCCCTGATCGAGAAGGCCGGCGGGCGCGCGGGCAGCAGCGTCAACGCCAAGACGTCCATCCTGGTCGCGGCGCCGTCCGCCGGTGGCAAGCCGAGTTCGAAGGCGGTCAAGGCGGCCGAACTCGGCGTCGAGGTTCGCACGCCGGAGGACTTCGCCGAGATGGTCGCCGACTACCTGGCCTGACCGGAGGAGACCAGGTGGCGGGCGCGCAGGGTTGCGCGCCCGCCACCGGCCATGAAGGAGCGGCCCGTCTCCCTATCCACGACGTTGCGTATTCCATTTTCAGTATGTATTGTCATCTCATCGCCTGGTGCACAGCACCCGCGAATTTCCCCCAAGTCCCCTGTGTCCAGGTAGGGATGACATGAATTTCCATCTGTCCGACGTATCCGACTCCGAGTTGCTGGCGGGCGTCACTGCGGCAGCCAAGCGGGCCCCTGTCGGTGGAGCCGATCTCCTCATCCTCACTGAGCTCCAGCTGCGGCTCTACCGCGAGCTCCACGCTGCTGCGGACCATCTGCTCCGGGCGCCGGAGGGCCGCGAGACCTCCCCGGCGAAGTTCGGGCGGGTCCATGACGCCATCGACGGCATCCTCGGCGCGGATGAGGAGATGGCCGTCTTCCGCCAGATGTACGACCATCTGGCGAACGCGGCGCTGGGCGACCAGCGGGTGGCCGACGAGCTGCTGGCGCTGTCCAGTACTCAGCACGGCCCGGGCGGGGCGTTCCTCAAGCGCGTACTGCGATTCGCGGCGGCCGACGCGTACGCCAGCACGGTCCAAAGGCTCCTCGCCGACTTCGTCAGGTCCACGGAGCCGGAGACCGTACGGGCGGCCATGGCACAGCTCGCGGGTCTGGAGTGGGCCCTCGACCCGGACGACAAGCACCACCGGCCGGTCATGGACACCACGGACGGCGTCGTGAACGACGCCGATGGCGAAGTCCGCCGGTTCCGGGCACTGGGGCTTCGCCCCGAGACGGGCACGGTCCCGGGCGGGGCCCTCACCGGCTCGGACACTGCCGCTTGGGGCACCCCCGACGAGCACCGCATCC
Organism: Streptomyces mirabilis; assembly: GCF_018310535.1. NCBI lineage: Bacteria > Bacillati > Actinomycetota > Actinomycetes > Kitasatosporales > Streptomycetaceae > Streptomyces > Streptomyces mirabilis. The sequence goes on from NZ_CP074103.1 coordinate 226,161, forward strand.
GCATCTGGCGCCGCCGGTACGTGGATGCCCACACCCAAAGCCTCGACTTCGCCCTGATGAAGGCGAAGGCGTACCGCCGGGACGCTGAACGACTGGCGCCCTACGGCCACCCGGACGGCCCGGAAGCGGCCGTTGCCTTGCAGCTGCGACAGGAAGCCGACCGAGCGCGCTCCGCCCGCCTCTTCCAGATCGGCGACTCCCTCGCCCAGATGGCACTACGCCGCGTGGTGCGGCGGGCGGACAAGGCCACGACCCCGTTCGATCCTGCCCACCTCCCCGCCTCGCGCGGGATGCTGTTCCTCGACACCCCCCTGGACCTTCCCAACGGCCGACGCATCGTCGGCTACGTATGGGGCCCGTGGTCGCCCCGGACGGAAGAGGGCTGGTTCCTTCTCCGGCCCGACCGGTACCTGGAGCCGGTGGAGCCCCCGCACGATGACGTCCCCTGGACATGGGTCACTCCGCTGACGTGTGACGAGTCGCTGCTGAAGCTGCCGTTCTCGCCGTACGACACCCTGATGGCGCGCCCCGGCGAGGCCCTGGAGCCGGAGGCCCGGCTGCGCGACCCGGACAACCCCGAGCGGTACCGCAGCGGCTCGGCGCGCCAAGGCTGCCAGGAGCTGATGACGCGCCACGTGCGCGCCCTGTGGGAGCTGCTGACCCAGCACAAGCGGACCACGGTGCGGGTCCTCTCCCACCAGGTCCACCAGCTCAAGCCCAGCAAGCGCGAGGCCGAACGGCGGCGGGGCATCCACGACTCCGGCCAGGTCGAGAACTGGTGGGTCGACCCGGACGCGGGCGAGCGTTTCCAGGAGCAGCGGCCCAGCCATCCCCGCGAGAGCGGGTCCGGCCACACGCTGACGGTCCGCTACTGGAGGGGCGAGCACGAGCGCCAGCAGTGCCCGAATCCCCACCGGCACGCCGCCCTGGAGACGGCCAAGGAAGGTAGCTGCCCGCACTACGAGATCACCATCCCCGAGCACCCCGTGGGGCCCGCCGACGCGCCGTGGTCCGACCGGCTGCGCCGCGCCCGGGTCCGCCCCTCGGCGAAGTCCCAGCGCACCGCAGACGCGTAGTCGTCCATCTTCTGGCCGGGCAGGCCCTGCCTGCCCGGCCAGAGCACCCCTTGGCCCATTCACAAAGCCGAACTCCCGATCATCTTCAACCGAGGAGAGCCATGTCCGAAGACCTCCGCCCCCGTACGCACCAGCACCGCCGCTGCCAGCCGCTGCACACCGTCTACGGCCTGGTCGCGCTGCTCGCCGGCTGCGGCATCCTGCTGGAGCAGCCCGTCATGTGGCTGTTCGTCGTGCCCCTCGCTGTCCTTGTCGTCGAAACGCGCCGGCTCGCCCGGAACCGGGCCTGCGCCGCCCTGCGCAGGCGGGACGAGCGCAAAGCCGCCCCGGCTCACGCCCGCTGGGCATGGGGCGCTGCCGCGGCCGCTCTGGACGCCGCCCTGGTGACCGGAGCCTTCGCCGTCTGCACCGTGTTGCTGCTCGGCCATGGTGACGCACTCGTCCTGCGCGGACGCGCAGCGGACTACCTGGCCCTTGGCGCAGGGGCGGCGTTCGCCGGCGCGCATGCCCTTACGCACCGCATGTCCGCCCGAGCCCCGAAGGCGCCGCAGCCCGACGTGTGACAACTCCCCCTGTCGCACCGTGCCGGGCGATCACCCGGCACGCCCTCCCCCTCAAGTCTTCGGAGAGACCGTCATGTTGCACTTCGACCCCGCCACCACGAGCGGCTCGGCCGTCGCGTCCCTGTTCCGCGTGTGGTGCTCCCTGCGTGAGACCGGTCCCGGGCACCGGCCGGAGGCTGCGGAGCTGGCCGGCGCCGTGGAGGAGATGTTCGCCAGCGTCGGCCTGGACCCGGACGGCCCCCCTGCGCAGGTCGAGCCGCCCGGCACGGGAGAGGTGTTCACGGTCTTCGGTCTGCGGTACGACCGAGCCGACGCGCTGCTGGTCGCCGGTGTCATTCCGGGCGAGCACGCCGCTGCCGCTGTCGAACTGGACAGCGACGAGACCGACTTCACCCGGTGGATCGACACCTTCCGCGCCGAGTCCGGGGACGCGGCCGCCAAGGCCGCGCGAGCACAGGTCGAGGGCGGGGACTACTGAGACACCCACACCAATTCTGTTGCGTATTAACGTTCCAATGTGTAATGTGATTGCACGTCGGGTCCGGCGTTCACCGGCGCCCCAGACCTGGACCACTCCCCTCCCTTCCTCCAGCTCAGGAGACGACTGTGCCTACCCCTGTCGTGACCCGCACCCCCGACCGCCGCGTACCCACCGAACGCGGACTTCGGACCCGCCAGAGCCTGATGGAGGCGACGCTCGAACTCCTCGCCACCCGGTCCTACCGCGACATCAAGGTGCTGGACATCGCCCGGGCGGTGGGCACGTCGCCCGCGACGTTTTACCAGTACTTCCCCGACGTCGAGGGCGTCGTCCTCGAAGCGTCCCGGTTCCTGGTCGCGGAGACGAACGCGGCGCTCGACGCCTTCGAGGACGGTTCCTGGTCCTCGGACGGACTGCCCGGCGCCGCCCGGCTCGTCGACGCAGTACTCGACGGCTGGAGCGATCACCTCCCGGTCATGCGCGTGCTGACCGCCGTCGCCGCCGAGCGGGACCCCCGCTTCGTCAAGGCGTACTTCGCGGCCACCCGGCCCGTCGTCCGTGCCCTGACGGCGGCCACCACCCAGACGACCACGCCCGACGACGAGGGCAAGGAACTGGTCCACGCCCTCGTTTCCGGCCTGACCGCCGCCGCCGGACACGAGAACGCCGGAAGCGTCCAGGGGCTGACCAAGCGCCAGCGTCGCCGGGGGCTCGCCCGCCTCGTCCACGCCGCCGTGACCACGGCCGACGCCTAGAGCTCACGCTCCGCCACCAGCCGCAATCCCAGGGAGCCCACCTTGATCCAGCCAGCCTCTCTCGCCCTCGGCTTCGGCCTCGGCGTCCTCAGCGTCCTGATCCGCGCCCTTGCTCTGCGCATCCGGCCGCGCCGCACCCCCCTCCCCCTCTCGGTCGCCTCGCCGAGCCCCGAACTCGTCACCGCCATGTCTGCGGCCGTCGCCGAGCGGTACCCCAACCTCGGAGGGTTCGACTACGCCACCGTCAGCGTCTTCGAGCGCAACGCACCGGAGAACTCGGTGTACCTCACCCCCGCGCGCGGCCCCCACCGGGGCGCCACACGACTGGACCCGAGCGATTCAAACAGCCCCGGCGGCAGGGCCGCCCGGCTGCTGGCCGAGATGGACCTGCCTCACGTCGGCGTCCTGGTCATCCCGCTCGGCCCGCGCTGACACGGCTCTCGCCGCCCCGGACTCGCTCCGGGGCGGCGAACGACCGGCCCCCATGACCGTCAGCCACTGCAGGCCGCCCCCTCCCATCCCCCGATCCCCGACCCGTCAGCGAGGAACCGTGACCATCCCGTCCCGCCAGATGTTCAAGTACGGAAACTGGGTGTTCGACATCGACCGGGCCATGCGCCTCCTGGAGGAGCACCCCCGGCCCACCGAGCAGACCTCCGTAGCCGACTGGTCGGCGGCCTACCACCTGAGCCTGCTCAGGCCGGACTACGACGGCCCCTCCTGGTGCCCGATCTTCGGCCCGGACCAGTCCCACTTCAGCGCCGAGCACGCCATGCGCACCGACCTCGAACAGCCGGTGATCATCGCCACCCTGGAGTTCGACAGCGGCCCGGCTCGCCTGCTGATCGACGGAGTGCACCGCATGTACCGGGCGATGACCGAAGGCCGCCCGACCCTCCCCGCGCACGTCCTGACCCTCGCCGAGACCGCGACGATCCGCGAGCACTGACACCGCCCACCACTCAGGAGTCCCCATGACCTCCATCGGCACCGCCCGTCACTTCCAGCCCCACGGCACGCCCGGCCACGTATGCCGCGACCACAACCGGGCAGTTCTGGCCCCGGCCGTCGCCGTCGAAGCCCTCCGCAAGGGCTTCGGCCCCGACCTGACCGACGCCCAGCTCGACGAATGCGCGGAGATCGCCGAGCGCAACCCGCTGTCCGACACCTCCCGCGCCGCCGTCCGTGCCGCGCTGGAGCCCGCCCTGTCCGTGCGCAACTCCCCGGCGACCGTGCACCATCGGCTGCTCAACCTCTCGCCCGGACACCCGCTGCGTGTCCGCGTCGGCGACACCGAGTACTTCCTGGTCCCCATCCCCATCACGCTGTAGCCCGCAGCCCGCACAAACTGCGGGTGGCCCGAATCAGACACCCCTCACCAACGCGTCCGGCCCCGGCCGGACGCGTTTTGGCATGATCCCCCTCGACCGAGATCCGGTACCTGACACAGGGGGAACCATGTCCGTGCGCCTGCGCCACACCCTTCCGACCGTGCTCGTGGCCGGGGCACTGCTGATCTCCGGCTGCGCTGGCTCCGACAGCGATCCCAAGGCCGACGGCAAGCCGACGAACAGCGCCCCAGCGGCCCGGCCTTCGTCCTCCACGGTGCTGCCGCACGGCATCGTGAAGCCGGGAACCGCGCTGCCGGTCGGCGACGGAGCATGGACGGTGACGCTGCAGGGCTTCGAGCGGCTGCCGGCCGGAACCGTGCCCGGCGTGCCGGTCGGCTCGAGCGCGTACACGGCGCGGGTGACCGTGGCCAACCAGCGGGCGCAGGTCGCGACCGCGCCGCGGACCGCCGTCACCGCCCGGTATGGAGCTCTCGGGCGCACGGCTGCCGAAGCCGCCGGCAGCAGCACGTCCTCCTCCAAGGACGAACCGCAGCAGGTCCGCCCCAACGGGTCCGTCGACCGGGACCTGAAGCTGGTGCTTCCCGATCAGGCCCAGGGCCTGCCGGTCACCGTGACCGTGGAAGCGACCGAGGAGGGCCTGGCCGAGCCGGAGCTGCTCTTCTTCGAAGGCGCCCTTCCGGGCACCGCCGCCTCGCCGGACACCCAGGCGCCGCAGGGCGCGCCGGCCGGGCCGTCGGTCACGCCGCTTGGGCAGTGGAGCGGCCAGGTGCGCGTGGGCAAGGTGACGGTGAGCGGCGAGGGCGCCTCGCGCACGGGGAGCCTGGAGCTCAGCGTGGTCAACCGATCCGCCGACCCGATGCGCGGCCTGGGCACCACCCTGCGGATCCTGACCGGCCAGGACCTGCACCTGGCCGCCACCGTCCGCCCGGTGTACGGGTACCGCGACGCTGCGATCGCCCCGTACCGCACCGCAACGCAGACCGTCTCCTTCCGTGTTCCGGAGGCGGCCGTCGGCGGCCCGGTGACGGTCGAGGCAGTCGACGCGGGCGGCTCCAAGGTCACCTTCGAGGGCACGCTCGGCTGAAGGAGCCCATAAAAGTTCGGGCGGAGTGTCACACCGGCGGTCCCCGCCACACCTGTAGCAGGTGAACGGTGCCTTCTCCGACCCGAACAGGACTCCCTTACATGGCCCCTCGCCTCCTGGCCGCCGGCCTCGTGCTCGCCGGCGCGCTCGCCGCCTCCGCCTGCGGACCCCTCACCGCCCCCGGCTCCACCGCCGATGCCGCCCCCGCTCGTGGTCCGGCCGCGGCCGGAGGCGCGCCCGTGCTGGCCCAGCTGAACAAGCTGACGGTCCGGGCGCAGATCTCCCTCGACGGCTACAGCCGCGACGCCTTCGGACCGACGTGGAGCGATGCGGGCACGGTCGAGATGTCGGGGAATTCCTGTCCGACGCGCCAGGACGTCCTGGCGCGCGACCTGGAGGACGTCGTTCGGGCCGAGGACGGCTGCACCGTCCTCTCCGGCGTTCTCCACGACGGGTACACGGGCCGGACGATCGCCTTCAAGCGCGGCCCCGGTACGTCCATGGCCGTGCAGATCGACCACGTGGTCCCCTTGGCCCTCGGGTGGCGCTCGGGGGCCCGGGAGCTGACCGCCGCGCAGAGGCTGAACTACGCGAACGACCCGGCGAATTTGGTTGCTGCCGACGGTCCGACGAACGCCGCGAAGGGTGCCAAGGACGCCTCGGTGTGGATGCCCCCGCGGGCCGAGGCCCACTGCTGGTACGCGACCGCTCAGGTCCGTGTGAAGACCAAGTACCGCCTGTCGGTCACGCCGGCGGAGAAGGCGGCCCTGCGCACCGCGCTGGAATCCTGCCCGGCCGAGGCGGCCCGGCGATGAGGCCGGCCGCACAGCCGCTGCCTTTCGGAGCGGACCGGGACCGGTGGACCCATGCTGTCCGGGAAGCCGCCCGGCTGCATCACGCCGTGCGCGCCGAGCTGGCCGGCCGGCTCGCGGCCCCGGGCATCGAGCGGTCCGCCATGCAGGCACTGCTGCTGATACGGGAGCGGACCCGGAGTGGGTGGCTGCGCTGGGACATCTTCGGGCCGCACCCTGCGGGCGTGCTGCGTGAGGCAGGCGTCTTCGATCCCGGGCAGCACCCGGTGGGTCGCTGGGTGTGCCGGACGGTCTGGGGGCGTCGCCCTCCCCTGTACATCTGGACGCTGGGAGGGCTGGAGCTTCCTCGCCCCCTCCCGGTCGGCCGGACCGCGCTGTTCACCGTGACCGCCTTCGCCGCCCTGGGCCCCGCGACGTCCGTACTGCCGGCGGCCTCCGGTCTGCTCGTGGCCGGCGTGGCCGGCCTGGTCGCGGCTGCCGGACTGCCGGCGGCCGTCCGGCACCTCACCCGGCGCCGCGTGCGCGTGGTGGAGACGGGCGAGGCGTACGCCGCGGTCTTCTTCCGGCTGCTGGCCGCCGAGCAGCGCCTGCGCATGCTCGCCGAGCGCAGCGAGCGCTACGAGCTGACGCGCGCGGCGGCGGTGCTGCTGCGGCTGGTGTGGGACGCGGCCGGGCTGGTCCCGCTGGCGGCGGACGATGTGGAAGCCCGCGAACTCCTCCTCGGCTACGAGCAGTCGCTCGCGCTCCTGGTCGACCAGGCCGTCGAGGTCGAGCGGCAGGAGGAAGCGGTGGAGTCGGCGATCCGTGACGACCGTGCGCCCGCGTCGCCGGCCAGGCCGGCGCTGCCGGAAGAGCTGCTGCCCCGGGCACTGCTGGACGAGGTGCGGCTGGAGCTGGAGGAGCTGGGGCACGGACTGCGCCACGCCCGGGAGGTCCTGGGCGGCGCCGACGAAGGAACGCAGCATGCGACGAATGGAGAGCGCGATGAGTGAGCACGAGCTGGACCGGCCTGTCCTGTGGCGGGAGGCCCATCCGGACGCCTACGCCGAACTGAAGCGCACCTGGGGGGTGATCGGGCACAGCAGTGTCCTCATGGTGCTCAGCCTGAGCTTGATCGGCACGTCGCTGACGCTGGGCTACCTGCATCTGCCGGGATGGCTGGCGACCGTCGCGCGCCTGGGCACCAGCGCAGCGGCAGTCGGCTGCGGCGCGGTCGGCCTGTGGCGGCTGGTCCGTGCCCTGTTCCGGTCGGCGCGGGCGGTCATCCGTACGCGCCGGCGCGGCGCCGGCAGCAAGGCGCAGGGGGCGGCCGCCGAGGACACCCAGCCCGAGGCCGCGCCGGCGGCGGCGTCCTGAACGGGAGAGGCGAGCCGTGTTCCGGTCCGAGAGCTTCACCGTCGGGTTCGCCGTCGGTGCCGTGGCCTGGTGCGTTCCGTTCGTGCGGGGGCTGGGCCGGCGCGGGGTCACCAGGGGCCTCGTTCCCGGGCGTCGTAGACGGCCTCCCACTCGGCGAAGGTGAGGCACTGCTCGGCGGTGCGCGCGTGGCGGGCCCGGTCCGCCGCCGCGAGCGAGGCGAGGATCCTGTCGCGGATGACGAAGCCGGGCGGATCGGGTTCCGGCTCGGCGGGTGGGTAGAGGCTGTGCAGACGGGTGCGCACCGTCTCCATGGCCTCCAGGAAGGCCGTGTTGGGCGGGACGGCGTCGGCCGGTTCCTCGCGCTGTCCACACGTGGGGGCTGGCTGGTCCTGGTCGGCGAACTCGCTCCAGCGGGCCATGATCACGCTGGCTGGGGAGGCCGGCCGCCGGGGCACGCGCCAGACCGACAGGTCGGCGGCGATGTCGGCGGCGGACAGGCCGGTGGCGATCCAGGGTCGCAAAGCGAAGGCGAGGCGGCGCAGGCCCTCGCCCTGGGTCCAGGGCACCCGGGGGCGTATCCAGGCGGCGACCGAGACGGCGTGCGCGGCCTGCTGCGTGTTGGCCCGGTAGGGCTCTGGAACCTCGTGCCTGCGACGGGAGCGCGGCCGCGCGCTGCGGGGTGCGCTGGTGTTGTTCTTCTTCCCTCCCATCTCAGCTTTAGGACGTGGGTGGTTGGTCTTACAGGAAGGGGTGTCACGGCTGTGGGAGGGGCGGGTGCGGCGGCGGGCGTCGGCGATGGCCAGCTGGCGTCCCTGTTCGGTGAATCCGATGTGCCGTGCGTGGTAGCCGTGGCCGCTCACACGGTGGCCGAGGGCGTCGTCCCAGGCGCGCGGGACGACGGCGGCGTAGATGGTGGCGGTGCCGGCCCACTCGCCGCTTCCGGCGGGGCGGGTGTTGGCCCGGGTTCCGTGGAGCGCCCAGACGAGGAGGCCGAGCTCGCGCAGGACGGCGATGTGCCGCTCCAGGGTGCGGCGGCTGATGCCGAGGCGCTTGAACATGGTGTCGCGGCAGTAGGCGACGTGCCCGTCGGCGTTCAGGCGCGCAGCGAGGTCACGCGCAACGCGCAGCGTGGTGTCGCCGGCCTTGGGGTGCAGGCGCTGGGTGATGGCCCAGGTGGCGGCGCGCAGGAAGTCGCCGCGCCGGGTACGCCGGGACGCGGTCGTGCCGATCTCCTGGTCCGCATGTTCACAGACCGGGTTGAATCGGTTGTTCGGGGATATTCGGTGTTGTCCGCGCGTTGGGCGCGGTGGGGCGGCGGTGGCGTGGACCGGCGCGCGGGCATGCTGCATCATGGGCAGGGCACGCCCTCCTTTCGGGCATGCGTGAGCCCCTCTTCGGTGGGGCCGGGTTCTTCCGGAACCAAGTGATCCGCCCTGGCAGGGGCGGTGTTGCCCGGTCTGCGGACCGGGTTCTTCACCAGGCGGGCTGGACACTCGCCGGGTGGTGGCAGAGATGCGGCGGGGCCGAGGTGCTGGACACACCGGGGGCCTGCTGCCGCGGGGCAGCCCACGGGGGACTGCCCGCTGTCAGATCATGCGCTCATCGGACTCCAGGGTTGCGGGCGGTCAAAGAGGTCAGTGGCCCATGCCGGCGCCGCCGTCGACGGGCACCACGGCGCCGGTGATGTAGGCGGCCTGCTCGGAGGCGAGGAAGGCCACGGTCGCGGCGATCTCCTCGGGGCGGGCGAGGCGGCCGAGAGGGATCTGGGTCTTGAGGTTCTCGAGTTGCTCGTCGCTGAGCGCCTGGCTCATGGACGTCTCGGTGAGGCCGGGGGCCACCACGTTGAAGGTGATGCCGCGGGAGCCGAGTTCGCGGGCCATGGAGCGGGCGAAGCCGACGAGGCCGGCCTTGGAGGCGGCGTAGTTGGCCTGGCCGCTCTCACCGCGCAGGGCGACGGCGGAGGAGATGAACACCACGCGGCCCTTCTTCGCGCGGAGCATTCCGCGCGAGGCGCGCTTGGTGACACGGAAGGCGCCGGTGAGGTTGGTGTCGACGACGGAGGCGAAGTCCTCCTCGCTCATGCGCATCAGCAGTTGGTCCTTGGTGATGCCGGCGTTCGCGACGAGGACCTCGACAGGGCCGTGCTGCTCCTCGACCTCCTTGAACGCGGCGTCGACCTGCTCGGTGTCGGTGATGTCGCAGCGGACGGCGAGCAGTCCCTCGGGGGGCTCGCCCGAGCGGTAGGTGATGGCGACGCGGTCGCCGGCTTCGGCGAGGTGACGGGCGATGGCAAGGCCTATGCCGCGGCTGCCGCCGGTGATCAGGACTGAACGGGACACGAGGTGGTGCCTTTCTGTGGTGCTTTGTAGGGGTCTGTAGTCGGTCAACTGGCCCGGCGGGCGCCGGAACGCGTCAGCTGTCCGCTCATCGCCGCAGCGGTGTCCATCACGGCGGCCACGTACCGGGCGCGAGTGGCGGCCCGCCGCATGGGCCCGTCCTTGGCGAGCAGCGCCACGGATCCGGCGACGGCCGAGCCGTACCAGATGGGCGCGGCGATCATGGTGCGGCCGGGCAGCGGGGAAGGGCCGATGGCGTGACCTTCCTCACGGACGGGCGCGGTGTCGATCTTGTTGTCGCCGATGGAGCCGAGGCAGGCGAGGATCGCCAGGCCGGCGGCGTCGGACTCCAGAGGCGCTGATTCAAGAGATCGCAAAGTGATCTGAGGCGACGTGAGGACCTCGTCGGCGTGTGGTCCGTATGCCCGTTCCGCGCAGATCCTCATCGGAGTGCCGATCAGGTGTGGTCGGTAAACAAATACGACCTGGCCTGTTCTCGACTGTAGTGTGACGATCTCGGCCCTCACCGCAGGGGAGGGCGGGCCGGCCTGGAGGGGCTGGGCGGGTGTCGAAGAGGGGGGACCGTGCAGCGCGTCAGTCAGGGCGTAGCGAGCACGCGGCCCGCGCTGTTCGACGGCGCCCTCTCGCATCAAGGCTTGCAGATACCGGTGAGCGGTCGGCGCGGGAAGGTCCGCGGACTCGGCTACCGACGCCAGGGGATGTTCACCCGGCCCGAGACGGATCAGCGCTCTGAGCACCGCCATGGTGCGTGCCACGGCTCCGCCCGTGCGGTCCGGCGGGGTGGCAACGGGATGCAGCAACGCGAACTCCCCCTCGCGGTTGTGGAGGACCTTCGCGTCTCCCACAACGCGGATTCGATCCAGTGGTCGATTCTTCCCGGCCAAGATCCCGCTCACCAGGCTCTGAATTTTCCGGTCCGCGAATTTCAGGAGCGAGCGCTTCCGGTATATCGCGCGGCCTGCACGGGGATGGCATCACGGGGAAGGGTACAAAGTTGAATCAGAAGGAGGCGTTGCAGCAGCTGCTGCAATGGAAGCGCGGAGAGATAGACCCGGTCGAGCTCGGCTGGCCCAAGCGCACGGGACGGGGCCGGCGCTCACGCGGACTGTCCCAAGCCCAGGTCGCCCAGGCGCTGTTCGTCACGGAGAAGACCTACGCCGAGTTCGAGCGCGGGAACACACCTCAGCCGACCGCCGAGTTCCTCGACAACGTCGCCAAGGTGCTGAACATGAACGAGCGCGAACGGACCGCGCTCTACGTCTACGCGATCGGCTACGAGCCCCCGTTCCCCATGGACCCGATGGCGGGGACGAACGTCGATCCGGCGTGGCAGGTGGCCGTCAACGGCGTCTCGGGGCAGCCCTGTTACATCAATGACGTCGCCTGGAACGTGCTGGCCGCCAACGACGACTTCAAACTCATGTTCCCGCAGCCCGAGGGGAAGTCCCCGGCGCTGCCCGAACGCAACCTGATCCGGTGGATGCTCCTGCGCGAGGACGCGCGCGAGCACCACCTGGTCGACTGGGACACGCGCTGGGCGCCGCAAGTGGCGGCCCAGTTGCGCACGGCGGTCGCCGCTCACCCTGACAACGAAGACCTCCAGATGCTGGACAAGGAGGTCAACGACGACCCGGTGGCGGGGCCGATCTACCGCGACCACAGCCTGGCGTACATACATCCCGACGGCGACGCGCGGCCGATGCGGCACGCCGGCTACGTGACCCCGCGCGGCACGGAGGACCATCGGACCCGGTGCTGCGAGCGGCACGCGCCGTCCCAGCTGGGCACCGTCACCATGTGCGCCGCCCAGCCGTTCGGCAGCCCGGGCGCCCGGTTCTTCCTCCTGCCGTTCGTGCCCCACCACTGACACCGCGCCCGCGGTCGCCTCGGCGGAGAGATTTCGTCCGGGCGGCCGCGGCCCGCACAATGCATGCCCATGGCTACCACTGACCTGAAGCAGATCGCGCCCGGCGTCTTCGCCTGGCAGCCCGGCCACGACGCGACCTGGGGCCTGGCCAACTGCGGCTTCGTCGTATCCGGGGGCCAGGCCCTCGTCATCGACACGCCCTACACGCCCGCCCTGACCGACGTCTTCCTCACCGCGGCCCGTACGGCGGCGGGCCCCGGTGTCCCGCTGGACCGGGTCGCTGTCACCCACGCCAACGGTGACCACACCTGGGGTCTTCAGCAGCTTCCCGGCGCCGAGGTCTTCGCCACGCACGCCGCCCTTGAGCACCAGTGCCTGGAGCCGAAGCCGCAGCAGCTGCAGGCTCTCACCCACGACACGGACCCCGGTCAGCCCCTCGGCTGGTATTTCCGGGAGCACTTCGGCAAGTTCGACTTCGCGGGTATACAGGTTCTCCCGCCGACCGCGACGTTCACCGGACGCCACGACATCGCAGTCGGCGACATCCCCGCGGAGCTGCACGAGGTCGGCCCGGCCCACACCGTCGGCGACCTCATCGTCCATCTGCCCGAGCAGCGCGTGGTCTTCGCCGGCGACATCGTCTTCGCGGGAGACCATCCCTCCCACTGGGCCGGCCCCCTGGATCGTGTCTCCGCCGCCTGCCTGCGGATCCTGGACCTCGACCCCGAATGGATCGTCCCCGGCCACGGACCGCTGATGACCCCCGACGACCTGCGGACCTACGTCGCCTACCTCGACGACCTCTCGGACCAGGCGTACGTGATGCACGGCCAGGGCCGGACCGCCATCGAGGCGGCCCGCATCCTGATCAAGGAAGACCGCTACCCCGGCCTCGGCCTTCCCGAGCGGCTCGCGATCACCCTCAGTACGGAATACCGCCACCTCGAGCAGGACACCACCGCGCCGGACCTGCTGGAGCTGATGGACCACGCGGCACGCATCGCCTGGGACCGCTCCTCGGTCGGCCCGCTCGCGCCCTGACCTCTGCTCCAGCGGCGCACCTCGCCCATTCCGGCTGGTGAAACAGCGCAGCCCACTTCGTTCCGATCATTGAAATACGAACCGCTTGCGCAGCACAGGGGCTTGACCCCCGCTCCCCAGGGGGGTCAACTACCGACGTCGGCGCGCCGTGCACGCACGGGGGAGCGCCCACCCAGGCACCGAGGGCCCTCCCACGCCCGTTGACGTGCGCGGTCGAGCAGCACTCTGTTGCTGGACTCGATTCCGGATGCCGCCGCCGGCCCCCCGGCGGCGGCATCCGCTCGAAGCCGCTCCGCACCAGGGAGAGTTCATGAGCCCCGCCCCCATCGTCTTGCAGATCCCCGTCGCCGTTCCCGAATTTCTCGCCCCCCGCATCAAGGACCTCCGCCACACCCTCCGCGCCGGCCGGCGCGAGGAGGCCCTGACGGCCGCTCGGACCATCAGCGAGGAACTCGCCGAGAGCCACGGCCCCCTGCACAACTACACCCTCCACGCCCTCGAACTCGTCGCCTTCTGCGCCCAGCTTGCCGAGCAGCCCGCCATGGCCACCGAGGTCTCGGTGCACACCGCCGCGGCCTGGCAGCAGGTTTTGGATGCCACCCACGGCCAGATCCGCCGGCAGGCCCGCAACGCCGCCGCGTCCTGGCTCACCGTCACCAACGCGCCCGACGCTGTCAGGACCGGGACGGGCCTCCTGGCGCTGCTGCAGTCCGTCTACGGCAAGGACCACCCCTCCACACCCTTCGTGGAACGTCGACTTAACGCCATCACCGGGGCCGACCAGGAGGCCGCCCGGAACGCCCTGCGCGCATCGGGACCGGCCCTGCTGATCAAGCCCTGAAGTCCTGGCCACAGCCTTTTCAAATGCCCGCGCCAGAGGCATATACCGGAAGTGCGGCTACCGGAAAAAACCGGGCCTGGCGGCACCTGATCTTTCTGGCCAGAATCAGGCTCGGACTGATCACGTTGTGGGAGACGCGACGTCCGTGACCGCGAGGGGGAAATCGCGTTGCGACATCTACGAACTGGACTCGTGCCACATGGGTCCGCATCACTGATACGACCGGCCGACCTCCGGTCGGGAACCGGGTGGATGACCGAGTCGACCATCCAGGCTTCGGTGCGAAGCGGCCCTCTTCACCCGCTGGCACCTCGTCACCGGTGGCTCACCGACGGCACGATGCCCCCGCCGCGGCTGGGAGCCAGGCAATGGCCCTGTGCCGTGGCCGTAGGCTCGCCGGGTCCTGGCCTGGCGTGCACCTCCAGAGCCGGCGAAGCGCGGTAGAGGACTCACCTCGCCGCGTTTTGTCCGCCCTGAGCGCGCGCCAGCGCCCGCACCCGACTCCTGAAGGGGATCTGTCGATGGCTTCGACCACCCACCACCGCACCCATGTCCTGCGACTCGCAGGTGCTGTCCTCATGTGCACCGTCGCAGCCGGCGCTCTGGCCGGCTGTGGCTCCGACACACCCAAGAAGACGGCTTCCTCGCCCTCCGCCACCGCTTCCTCGACGCCGTCCAACGATCCGGATCAGGCAGCGAAGGACAAGGTCCTCGCCGCGTACACGAACATGCGCGAGGTCCAGATCAAGATGGCCGCGGACGGAGATCTGCACACCGAGGAACTGGCCAAGTACGCCAGGGGCGATGCCGCCACCGACCTCAAGAAGTCGGTCCTGCGCAACGAGTCGATGGGCATCAAGTTCACCGGCCGTCCTGAGATGAAGCCTCAGGTCACCGCCGTCGACACCAAGGGCAAGACCGCAACGGTCACCGACTGCTTCGACGCGACCAGCTGGAGGCCCGTCTACAAGGACTCCGGCAAGGAGCTCAAGCTCGCGGAGCAGCGTCTGAAGTACCCCGTCACGTCCCAAGCCACGCTGGAGGGCGACACATGGCTCGTCACGAAGATCACAGCCGACCGCACGAAGGGCTGCTGATCCGTTCTGCCCGCGTGCTGGGCCTCGTTGCGGTCCTGACCGCCCTGATACCGGCCGGCCTCGCGTATGCGGGGGGCGCCGGCCACTGCTCCGACGTGGACGTGTGCGTCGACGTCGGAACGCCCGGTAAGCCCGGTGGGGGCGGAGGCGGCGGCACCGGCGGAGGAGGCGGCGGGGGCGAGGGAGGCGGGGGCGGAAACGGGATGTGCAAGCTCACCGACGACACCGAGATCCCCTGCATGCCCGGGTACAACCCGGCCGACCGCTGCTTCTACGAGCTCGCGGATCCCCAACCGCCGTCCGGTCCGGGGCACACCGACATGAACGGGGCGGACACCTCGGGTCCCGGCGCCTTCTACGTGAGGGACTGCATCGTCAACGACGTCGGCGGCATCGTCTGGCTGACCACGCCGCCCGCCACTGTTCTCCCCGACCCCGAGGTGCTGGCGCGTCAGGCCCGGGACAAGATGACGCTGCTGGGCGCGAACATCGGCAGCTCGCCGGGTCCTGACGCCCCTGGTCTCGTCGGCATGCCCGTCTGGCTGTGGAATAACAAGAGCGACACCACCTGGGGTCCCAACAGCGCGACGGCTGCGGTTCCGGGGTTGTCGGTGACGGCCACGGCCCGTGTCACCAAGATCACCTACTCCATGGGAGACGGCGGCTCGGTCACCTGCACGACCGCGGGCACGAAGTACTCCAAGACCTTCGGGGACAAGACCTCGCCGGACTGCGGCTACCGCTACACCAAGGTCTCCGCCGGCCAGTCGGGCGGGAAGTTCACCATCACCGCGACCAGCTCCTGGGAAGTCACCTGGCAGGCGTCGAACGGTGCAAGCGGGACGCTGCCCGACGAGATCCGTACGTCCAACACCACAGCGCGCGTCGGCGAGCTGCAGGTTGTCAACTAGCGCAAGGAAGACCATCACAATGCCGCGAACCAAGCAGCCGACGGCACCGTCCGAGCCGGGCTCCGCGCCTGTGCTGCTGCCGATTACCAACGACGCCCCGCGCCGCCGACGACGTCCGGTGGTCGTCGGCGCCGGCCTGGCGCTGGCCGCTGTGGGCGCCCTGGTGTCGGTGTGGATGGTCAACGAGGCCGGCGACAAGGTCTCTGTCGTTGCCACCCGGCACCCCATTGCGGCGGGCGAGAACATCAAGGCGTCGGATCTGGTGGCCACCGAGATATCCCACGACACCCAGCTGCGCTCGCTGCCCGCTTCCCGCGCATCCGACATCATCGGCAAGCCGGCCGCAGCCGACCTGCCGAGCGGTGCGCTGGTCACTGAGGACTCCGTGAGCGCCGAATCCAGTGTGACCAAGGGCAAGTCCGTGGTGGGCATCCTCGCCAAGCCGGGCCAGTTGCCCATCCAGACGCTGCGCACCGGCGATGCGGTCACCATCGTCCACACCCCTCAGGACGGCAGCGCCTCAGCCTCCTCCACCAAGGCAGGTTCCACCCCGGACAGTCTTCCTGCCGTCGTGTCCCGCGTCGGCGCGCCCGACGCCAACGGCGCCGTGGTAGTCGACGTTGCCGCGGCCGAGGTGAACAGCACGTCGCTTGCTGCCTGGGCTGCCGGCGGCAACGTTGCCATCGTGCTGAAGGCGACGAGCTGATGGCGGTCATCGCACTGGTGTCGGGAAAGTCAAGCGGTGTCACCTGCTCGGCACTCGCGCTCGCCCTCTCCTCACCGAAGCCTTCCTTGCTGGTCGAGGCCGACCCCGCCGGCGGCACGATCCGCGCCGGCTACCTCGGCGGAGAAGGCAACGCAGCCACCGGACTGCACCGGCTGGCGGCCGCAGACCGCCAGGGCACCCTCGCGCGGGAGTTCTCCCAGCACTTCGTCAGCCTGGACCGCGACAACACCGGCCAGCGGATGCTCCTGCCAGGACTGACGGACCCCACGCAGGCGGCATCACTTAGCCGCACTTGGGAACCCATCTCCCGGCTGCTCGGCGTGATGGACCAGACCGGCCACGACGTGATCGTCGACGCGGGCCGCATCCTCACCGAGTCCGAGACCCGGCTGTCGACCACCCGCTACCCGACGCCGCTGCTGCACCGCGCCGACGCCGTCCTCATGGTCGTCCGCACCACCCAGGCCTCGATCGCGGCTGCCGCGCCCGCCGTGCGGGTCCTGAGGGAGGAACTCGCGCACCACGGCACGGGCTCCGACGCACTCGGGCTGCTGCTGATCGAGGAGGGTTCCTTCAACTCGAGCCAGGTACAGCAGCACTTGATGGCACCGGTGGTCGGCATGCTCGCGTGGGACCCCGACAGCGCCGACGTCTTCACTCACGGGGCCTACAAGAAGATGCCGCGCACCCTTCTGCGGTCCGCGCGCACAGCCCACCAAACGATCAATGAGCTGGTGACCAAGCGGCGCGTGCAGCTGCAACCGGCCGGAATGCAGGCGGTCACCGGGAGGGCATCATGACCGACACCAGGCCGGAGACCACGGCCCACGACTACACCGCCCTCTTCGCCCAGGCGCTCCAGGAGAGCACCACGCAGGACGCGCCGGTTCTCCGGCCCGTGCCCGCGCAGGCGTCTCCGGCCGGCCTCCCTCAGGGCCTCGTCCGGGTTCCCGACACCGCGGTCCCGGCCGCGCTCCCGGTCGGTCACGAGGTTCTCGCCGAGCTGCGTTCACAGGCCAGCATGAAGATCGGCGAGGCCGCCGGTGCCGACGCGTCCATGACCGAGCAGGACCGCCGGCAGCGCGGACAGTCGATCATCAGGCAGGTCGTCTCGGAATGGGCGACGAAGTACGCGGCCAGCGGATCGGATCTGACGCCCCAGCAGGAGCGTGCAGTACGCGAGGCGGTCTTCGACGAGTTGTTCCGCGCCGGCCGTCTCCAGCCTCTCCTGGACGACCCGCACGTCGAGAACATCATCATCTACGGCGACAAGGTGCGCGTCGACTACGCCGACCGTCCGACACGCACCTGGGACCCGATCGCGAAGACCGACCGCGACCTGATCAACCTCATCAACCACCTGGCGCGCATGCAGGGTCAGGGCGAGCGGGCGCTGACGCCGGCCACGCCGAACCTGAACCTCCGTCTGGCCGACGGATCGCGTCTGGCGGCGTCTGCGTACGTCACGCCGCGGCCGAGCATCGTCATCCGCCGCCACCGCACCCGCGGCCAGGGCCTGAACGACATGGTGCGCTGGGGCACGATCGACGCCTCGCTCGCGCACTTCCTGACCGCCGCGGTCAAGGGCCGCAAGAACATCATCGTGGTCGGCTCCCAGGGCGTGGGAAAAACGTCCCTGCTGCGCGCCATGGCCCGGGAAATCCCGAGCACCGAGCGCGTGGGCACGCTGGAGTCGGAGTACGAGCTCCATCTCCACGAGGACCCCGAGGGTCCAGAGGTCGTCGCCTACGAAGGGCGCGAGTCCAACGGTGAGCGCGGGGCCGACGGCAAGCTCCAGGGCGAGCTGTCCCTGTCCGACCTCTTCCCGCAGCTCCTGCGTATGTCGCTGCGGCGCGTGATCGTCGGCGAGGTCCGCTCCAAAGAGGTCGTGCCGATGTTGCACGCGATGAACGAGGGCGAGGGCGGGTCGATGGCCACCCTGCACGCCCGCAGCCCCCAGCTGTCGATCGAGCGCCTGGCCACCTTGTGTCTGGAGGCCGGCATCGGAATGACCGAAGCGCTGGCCTACCGGCTCATCGCCCAAGCCGTCGACTTCGTCGTCTACGTACGGCTGGTCGACGAGACCGAGCTCGTCGACCAGCGCGGCAAGCCGGGACGTAAGCACCGATTCGTCAGCCACGTCATGGAGATCACCGGCATCGGCGAGGGCGGTCGCCCCTCCCACCAGATGGTCTTCGCTCCCCGCGAGCAGGACGGGCGCCGGGAGCCGAGGGCCGTGCCCCACGGGAACATCTCCCAAAGCAACCTGGAAGACCTCGTCCGGGCCGGGCTGGACCGCACCGTCATGCAGCGACCGTGGGGCAGCTGGGGCGCGCCGCTGGAATCGGTGATGCCGCTGTGACGCTCACCCTCAACTCCCTGCTCGCCGCGCTCGGCGGTCTCGCCGCCGTCGGCGGACTCGCTCTGGCGGTCGCCGGCGGCGTCGGCTGGGCACCGTCGACGACGGTGCGCCGCCGCAGCCGCCTTGAGCGCAAGATCCGGGCCGTTTTCGTCAAGGACGCCCGTACGCCGACCTCCTGGTGGGCCCGGGGCCAGACACGCCTGGCCGGCTCTGCCGTGGCGGGCCTCGGCGTGTGGCTGTTCACCGGCTGGCTGATGGGCGGCCTGGTCACCGTCGCCGTCGTCATCGGCCTGCCCTGGCTGCTGAACACCTCCGGCTCCGGCAAGTCGCAGATCGACAAGCTGGAGGCGATCGAGGAATGGGTGCGGCGCATGTCCGACATCCACACCGTCGGCGTCAGTCTGGAGGCCACTATCCAGCGCAGCCTGGAGACCGTCCCGGGCGCCATCCGGGAGGAGGTCCGCCTCCTCGTCTCACGCCAGCAGGCCGGATGGGTGCCCCAGGACGCCTACCGGGCCTTCGCCGACGAGCTGAACGACGCAATGGTCGACGAGGTCGCCGCTCTGCTGATCCTGCACGTCGAGGACCGAGGCAGCGGGCTGAGCAAGGCTCTTCGTGAACTTGCCGAAGCCCTCCAGCATGAAGTGCTCTCACGGCGTGAGGTCGAGGCCGACCGGCAAAAGCCCCGCACCAACGACCGCTGGGTGACCATCTTCTGCCTGGCGATCTTCGGAGTCACCGCGTTCTCCGGCGCCTACGTCGAGCCCTACGACACCTTTGCCGGGCATCTCGTCCTGGCCTTCGTCGCCGTCGCCTTCGTCCTGGTCAAGATCTGGATGCGACGCATGGCGATCCTCGAACCCGCGCCCCGGTTCCTGTCGCCGGCCGACCGCTCCGGCGGCCAGATCGCCAAGGAGACGCCGTGATCTTCTCCCCCTATGCCATCGTCGGCGGCGCCGTCACCGGCCTCGGCCTGGTCATCGCCGCCCGCGGCATCCTGCCCGGTCGGCCCGACCTCGGCGACGTTCTGTCCCGCATGGATGCCACCCGGCTCGAGAACCTCGACCGCAACCGAGACAGCCAGCCCAACTCCCTCATGGAGAAGGCCGGTGCCTTCCTGCTGCGCACCGTCGGCGAAGGCACCCTGCGCCTGCCCCGCCAGCAGCTGGAGCTCGTCGGCCGGTCCCCCGCCGCGCACCTCGGGCGCAAGATCGGCCTCGCGCTGTACGGACTGCTGCTGCCTGTGCTGGCGGTGGGCCTGGCCAACCTGGCCGGCTACCCCTTCCCCGTGGCAATCCCGGCGATGGCGGGCCTCGGCCTCGCGATCGTCTTCTGGCTCCTGCCGGACCTGCAGCTCAAGCAGCAGGCCGTGGAAGCCAAGGACGACTTCCGGTACGCCGTCAAGGCATACCTGCGGCTCGTCCAGCTCGAACGCGCCGCTGACGCCGCCCCCACCCAGGCCCTGAAACGGGCCGCAGACGTCGGCGAAGGCTGGGTCTTCGCGAAGATCCGGGACACCATCACCCGCGCTGAGCTCGAAGGCATCAGCCCGTGGGAGGGCCTCAAGCGGCTCTCGCTCGAACTCGACGTCCCTGAACTCGGAGCGCCGGCCGACATCATCGCGATCGCCGGTGAGGAAGGCGCGGCCGTCGGCGACACCCTCGGCGCGCAGGCCAAGTCGCTCTCCGGCGCCCTGGTCACCACGGCGAAGGCCCAGGCCAACATGGCCTCCGAAAAAATGGTGATGCCTGTCGCGATGCTCGTCCTGATCATGACCGTATACATCGGCTATCCCGCGATCGCGCGGATCATGGCCAGCTAACTCCCTAAAGAGACAAGGAAATCCACGATGGGCAACGACCCCAACCTCATCTTCCTGAAGACCTTCTTCAGCGCCCGGATCGAGCGGCTGCGCAACGTCCGCGACGACCGAGGCTCAATCTCGATCGAGACGATGATGATCGTCGCGGGCCTCGTCGTCGTCGCCGCGATCGCCGCCGGCGTCATCCTCACCAAGGTCAACGAGAAGTCGAAAGAGATCAAGTGATCCGACTTCGCCGGGCTCTTCGCCGTTGGTCCCGCGCGCTCGCCGAGCGCGACGCGCGGGACCGCGGAGCCGTGTCCCTGGAGATGCTCATCGTCTTCCCAGCCGTACTGCTGATCATCCTGACGGTCGTGCACGTCGGCCTGTGGTGGCACGCGCGCAACGTGGCGATGTCCGCCGCACAGCTGGGGGTTGAGTCCGCCCGCGTACGAGGAGCGTCTGCAGGGACCGGCACTGCCGAGGCCCGGGAGTTCCTCTCCAGGGCCGGCGGCACCATCTCCGGCACGTCGGTAAGCGGGAGCAAGGGAGCGACGGTGACCATCCGTGTCACCGGCTACGTCGACACGATGATCCCCGGCCTGAAGCTGAAGATCGACCAGCATGCCGACGCGGCCGCCGAGCGCATCACGGAGGCCCGGTGAGCATCGCCGAAAGACTCCGCGACGACCGCGGCGCCCTGTCGCTGGAAGCGGTCATCCTGTTTCCCGTCCTCATTCTGGTGCTGCTGCTGGTCATCGCGTTCGGCCGGATCGGGTCCGCCGGCAACGCCGTCGACACCGCGGCTCGCAACGCAGCGCGCGCAGCCTCACTGGAACGCACCGGCGGTGCCGCCAGCTCCGCCGGATCGCAAATGGCGCGCAGCGTGCTGGACCAGCAAGGACTGCAGTGCACGTCCACCTCCATATCCGTCTCTACCGGCGGGTTCTCCGCGCAGATCGGTGAGCCCGCCTCGACCACCGCCACGGTGACCTGCGTGGTGCGGCTCTCGGATATCGGATTGCCCGGACTGCCCGGATCCAAGACTCTGACCAGCAGCTTTACCTCGTCAATCGACTCCTACCGCCAGCGCGGCTGACAGGACCACCGCATGCCACCCGCCCGCTTCGCCCTCACCCACCGGATCCGTCGCGCCCTGCGCAATGACCGGGGCGCGATGAGCGTGTTCGCCCTCGTGACCATCGTGGCGCTCTTCGCCGTGGCCGCGCTCGTCTACGACGGCGCCGGCAAACTGCGAGCGCTCACCCACGCCGAGGGCGTTGCCGCCGAGGCAGCGCGAGCCGGTGGCCAGGCCGTCGATGCGAGCAAGGCGATCTCCGGCGACGGCATCACCGTCGACCGCAACGCGGCCGTCGCCGCGGCACGGACCTACCTCAGCCACGCAGGGGTCAGCGGCACGGTGAGCGTGAGCGAGGACGGCGGATCCCTGGAGGTGACCGTGACCGAGTCGTACAGCGCCGTGTTCCTCGCCGGTGCCAGCGGGTCCGTCACCGGCCACGGCAGCGCCAACCTCGTCTACAAGGGGTGACGATCATGAGAAACCGCAGTACCGCCGCCACCCTGGTCCGTGCGCTCGTCGCCCTGGTGGCCCTGGTCGCGCTCCTGGTGGGCGTGCCCGCCGTTCTGCTCGGCATCGGAGTCCTGCCCGACCACGTCCCCGGCTTCGACGAGATCACCGCCGCGCTCACCAGTCCCGACTCCGGCCAGCTGTTCCTGGGCGCCATCACCCTCATCGGCTGGTACGGCTGGCTCAGTTTCGTGGCTTCGGTCGTCCTGGAGACGGGCGCCGCGCTGCGCCACGTCCGGGCTCCCCGGATCCGCCTGCTGGGCGGATCCCAGCAGCTTGCTGGCGTGCTCGTCGGCGGCATCCTCGTCCTGCTGCCGGCGGGCACCGCGATGGCAACTCCCGCCAGCGCCGCCCCCGCCAACGTGGCCACGGCCAGCGTCACCGCCGACGCCCACTCCACAACGGCCACCGCAACCAAGGCTGCGTCCTCTTCTTCCGCGGCCTGGGACGGCCCCGTCCACCACGTCCAGGACGGCGACACGCTCTGGGACATCGCGGAGAAGCGCCTGGGTGCCGGAATCGAGTGGCACCGGATCGTCGACGCCAACGAAGGCGTACGCCAGGCAGACGGCTCCCTCGTCACCGCCGACACCACCGTCCTGCAGCCCGGCTGGACCCTGCGCCTTCCCGCCGACGCCGCACCCGCCGCCGATCACGGCGGAGCCCGTCCGCAGACCGCCGGCTCCAAGGCCGCGGCCGAGACCCACACCGTCCGCGCCGGCGAAACGCTGACCGGCATCGCCGAGGACGAGCTCGGCGACGCCGACGACTATCCCCGGATCGTCGAAGCGAACAAGGGCGTGAAGCAGGCCGATGGGCGCACCCTCGGCGACCCCGACGAGATCTACCCCGGCTGGAAACTGCAGATCCCCGCCGCGGCCGGCAGCGACCAAAGCGACTCAAAGCCGCACGAGGCCCAGCCGCCGCGCGAGCAGCCCACCGACCAGGGCAAGGACCAGGGCAAGGCCGAAGACCAACCTGGCTCTGACCAGACGCAGCCGCCCGCCCAGGACAAGCCGGGCCCGGGCGCCGAGAACGGGGAGAAGGGCGGAACTGCCCAGACCCCCGGCCCGGGCACGGACAAGGACGCCCAGGACGGTGAGCAGCCGACCGCCCGGCCGGAGACCCCCACCCAGCAGCCCTCCGTGCACACTCCCGCGCCGGATCGCGAACAGCACGGCACGCCCACCCAGGCACCCCAGGCCCACGACACCGCGGACGGCTCCGACAGCGGGGACCAGAGCGTGCAGACGATCGCCGCGGCGGGAAGCATCCTGGCCGCGGCCGTCCTCGCGGTCATCGCGACCCGTCGCGCGCGCCAGCAGCGCCGCCGGCGCCCCAAGCGGCGCATCCCCATGCCCTCCGGTGCCACCGCGGACTTCGAAAAGCAGCTCCGCGTCGCGTCCGACATCACCGGCACCGAGCTCGCCGACCGCGCCCTGCGCACCCTGGCTGCCAACTGCCGCCAAGCCGGCCGGCCCCTGCCGGAAGTCGAAGCGATGCGCATCACCGCGCGCGGAGTCGAGCTCCACCTGGCCGCCGCCACCCCGCCGCTGGAACCGTTCTCCGAGCACGAGGACAACCCGACCGTGTGGTCGTGCCCCACCCGGGGCGCGAACCTCCTCGACGAAGACGAGGCCGCCGACATCACCGCGCCCTACCCGGCCCTGGTGAGCCTCGGCGAGACCGAGGACGGCGACGCGGTCCTGGTCAACCTGGAGAGCATCGGCCTGCTGCGCCTGGCCGGCAGTCCGGCCGACGTCCGCGCGGTCATGCTCGCCCTCGCCGTTGAACTCGCCTCCTCCAAGCTGGCGCCCGACACGCAGATCGTCCTCGCCGGCGCCGGCAGCGACCTGCACCACCTCTACCCCGACCAGATCGAGCACCACGCAGACCTCGGCCCGGCCGCCACCGAACTCCAGGCGCACGACGCCTTCCAGCGCCAGGCCCTCACCGACGGCGGCCACGACCACCTGCGGGCCGCCCGGCTCGGCGAGGACGGCGGCGACACCTGGATCCCCCGCATCCTCATCGCCACCGCCCCGCCCACCGGCCCGGCCGTCGCCGAGCTCGAGGACCTCCTCGCCTCCCGGCCCCGCACCTCGGTCGCGGTCGTCACCGCCGCGGGCGGCGAACTCGACCTGCCCGGCGCCTGGACGCTGCCCGCCCAGCCCGGCACCACCGTCGAACTGCCCGACCTGAACCTCGCGGTCAAGCTCCAGCACCTGGACGACGACTCCTACGACCGGCTCGTCCAGTTGATCGCCACCTCCAGCCGCACCGACGACGTCCCCCCGCCGGCGTGGACGGGGCACACCGGATTGGCCGACACCAACGGCCCCCGCCCCACCGTTCCGGTCAGCGAGGACTCCGCGCTCGCTCCGGAGACCACCGCCGCCCCTGCAATGACCACCACGGTCGCCACGCAGGGCAGCGGCCTGGCGACCGCTCTGCCGGCCTTCACCGCCTTCTCCCCCGCCCTGATCGACGACGACGCCCAGAGCGGAAACGGCGACAGCTGGGAGGAAGAGGAGGACGGCAGCGCCCTGTCCCCCGCAGTCGCGGGCTCCCCCGCCCCCGACGACCAGCCCGACGAGCACACCGACAGCAACGCCGCCGGTGAGCCCACCGACTGGGAGGACGGCGAGCCTGCTGAGGACGGCGACCCCGAGGAAGCGTCCGCGCTGGGTGCCGCGGTGTGGGACACCGCCGAGCCGGAGCAGGACTTCGAAAAGGTCCTCGACGAAGTACTCGGCGAGCAGGAGGACGACTCCCCGGCGCCGCCCGACGAGGAGGAAGCCGACTCCGGACTGTCCGCCGCCGCGCTCGGCGACGGCCGGGACGAGGAGGAGCCGCAGGAAGCGGACTCAGCCCTGGCCGACGACGAGGACGAGTCCGGCCTGACCGCGGCCGCGCTCGGCGAGACCACGACAGCCGCGACAGCGACCGAAGCACGGATCATCCCCCGCCCCAGCGCCGCGACCTCCACCGTCCTGGCCGCGCTGGCCACCCCGCCGGCCGAGCCCGCAGGCCCCCAGGTCCAGGTCCTCGGCCCGGTGAAACTGGCCGGCGCGCAGGGCCGGGTGGGCAGCAACCGGCACAACCACCTTCTGGAGATCGCCGCCTGGCTCGTGCTGCACCCGGGCCTGGGCCGCCAGGACCTCGACAACGCGATCTGGCCCGGGCTGCGAAAGACCTCCAGCACCCGCAACACCGCGATCTCGCGGCTGCGTTCCTGGCTCGGCCCCAACCCCCACCTTCCCGCCGACGACCCCCGGGGCGCCTACCTTCCCGCGGTCACCGAAGGCGTCTACCGGCTCGGCCCCGCCGTCACCTCGGACTGGGACCGCTTCAAGGAGCTGTACCAGCAGGGCATGCACCACGACGGGCAGGACGCCGACGTCGCCCTCGCCCACGCCCTGGCCCTCGTACGCGGCCGCCCCTTCGCGGATGTCGACCCCTCCAAGTACTGCTGGGCGGAAGCCGACATCCAGGAGATGATCAGCGCGATCGTCGACGTCGCCCACGAACTCGCTGAACGCCGCCGCCAGATCCGCGACTACCGGGCGGCAGCCCAGGCCGTCACCAAGGGCATGCTCGTCGACTCCCAGAGCGAGCTGCTCTACCGGGACCTCTTCACGATCTGCCACGAGATGGGCGACCGGGAGGGCCTGGAGCGCGCCGCCGCCCAGTTGGCCCGAATCAACGCCGAGGAAGGCGTCGACTCCTCGCCCGAGACCGTGGGCCTGCTGCGCACGCTCCTCAAGGGCGAGAGGATCCAGCCCACTTTGGGGTCCGCGGCCTCATGACGCGTCTCAGATTCACCGACCTCCGGTGTCACACCGCACCGCTCGATCACACCTGTAGAGAGCGAGGGGCCCTTTCGGCCGTCCGTCCGACGAAGGAGACCGCGCACATGAGCCGCCGCCGGCAGAACGCCGCCGTCCCGCCCGCCGGGCCCACCACCGCGGCGGGCCACACCAGGGAAGGAGGACAGCGATGACCACCGTCCAGTGGGCGCTGCCCGCCGGCCTCGCCGTGGCCGGAATCGGCGCCGCGGCCACCGTCGCCATGGTGTTCGGCAACCGACGCAGAGCCGCCGAGCAGAACGCCACCGCCGAGGAGCGCACCCAGCTCGCCCTCCAGCGCCGCAACGCCTGGCAGCGCCGCCTCGCCGTGATCGCGCTCGGCGTCGGCTGCCTGATGATGTTCGTCCTCGCCGGCATCGCCGCCTGGCTTTCCTTCGGGGCGCAGCGCGAGTACGCCCACGCCCACAACGGCGGCGACTGGGACGCCGCGACAGGGTTCGCGCTGCTCCTGGACGCCGGCGCCCTCAGCCTCAGCCTGATCCGCTTCTTCGAGGCTCTGACCCTGCGCTCCAGCGCGATCACGCGGATCCTGCTGCTCGGGTTCGTCTCCGCGTCAGCGGCGATGAACCTCCTCCACGCCCCCGAGGCGGGCGCCGGTTCCGCCTTCCTCGCGATGGTCCCCCCGCTGGTGTACGCGGTGCTGCTCGAGATGCTGCTCTTCAAGATCGAGCAAGTGATCATGGGACGGCAGAAGCGTCGCAAGGCCGACCGCGACCGCAACTACAGCCTGCTGCTGTGGCTGCCCTGGCCGATCGGCGCGCCGGTGAAGATGTGGAAGGCGTGGCGGGCCGAGCTCCTGGCGACCGTCGACAACGTCCGCGTGATCGGCTCCCAGCGCCCCCTCCCGTCGGCGGCTGCGCCCGCCACGGCAGAGGTGACCGTGGAGCGGGCCGAGACCGCCGCGCCCCCGGCCGTCACCACGGCGCCCATGAACGCCCTGACCGCCGGTCCCGTGCAGCCTGCCGCCCAGAAGGCCGAGGAGCCTGCGCCCACAGCGGTGGCCGCGACGGCACCGCCGGCGGCCGCGGCCATCGAACCCGGTGCCGTACCGCACGAACCCGCACCGGCGGCACCGGCGACCGCGGCCCCGGCGCCCGCCGCAGTGCCTGAGCCGCGCCCGGCCCCCGAGCCGGCGGCAGCTCCTACAGCAGCGGCGGCACCCGAACCGGAGCCGGAGCCGGTGGCGGAGCCTGCAGCTGCGGCCATGACCGAACCGGAGCCGGAGCCCGAGGGCATGGGTTCTGCGCCGGAATCCGGCGACCTCGCCGCGAAGCGTGCGCCCGAAGGCCAGCCGGGCGAGGCTGAGCCGGGGTCGCGGGAGGGCGCGGCAGACCCTGTCGAGGCTTCCAAGGTGGGCGAGCCCGCGAAGCAGGCTGACGAGGACGAGCTGCTGCCTGGCGACGAGAATGCGGACCTGGACCAGGACGAGCCGGACCCGGAGCACGACACCCCGCCGGACGAGGACGCAGAGGAGGATGCACGAGAGCGGGTGAGTATCGAGATCGACCTGTCGGTGCTGCCGCCGAACCTGTCCCAGCGCCAGCGGGCCGAGCGCATCTATGTCGCCCACCAGGCCGCGGGTGTGGCTTTGACACAAGCCGACTTGGGCAAGTGGGCCGGCTACAAGAACCCGAACTCGGGCGGCAACGAGTACCGCCGGCTGGAGAGGACGCACGGACCCATCCTGGTCCGCGAGGGTGCCACCCACGTCGACCTGAACTGGTCCCGCCACCAGCAGCAGGCTGACTCCGGTCACGCAGTGGCGGCCTGACCCCTGCGGTTACGACCTCCCCGGCCGGTGGCCCTGGCCGGGGAGATTGCTGTGTCGGACCGTGCGGGTAACCTCAGGGCGACACCAGACCGGGGACAGAGGGGGCGGCCGGTGAGCAGCCACTGGCATCGGGCCATCGCCGAGTTGAGCGCCCAGGGTGACGCCGCCCGAGCAGCCGCCCAGCGCGTGGACGACGCTCCGAGCACAGAGCGGACGACCGCCGTCGCGATCTCCTATGCGGCCGAGACCGACTATCTCCGCAGCGCGGGCATGCTGCTGCGTGCCCACCTGAGCGACCGGCGTCCGCCCCGGCGGCTACCGGTCGCCCTCATCTGGCCGTACTTCCGCGATGCGTGGAAGGCCCGGACGGTGGACCGGCTCGGCGGAGTGTGGCGGGCCATTCCCCGGGACGCCGCACTGGAGAAGATGCGCAGCGCCCCGACCGATCCTCTCCTCACCGCGGTCCTCGAGCAGGCCGAGGCCCTGCAGGCCAGCCTTCATGGCGAGCGGCAGGTGGACCGGCTGTACGAGTCCTTCATCCCCGAGCGGACGGGCCATGCAGTGGCCGATCTGGTCGGCGGTGGGGGCCGGTCGGCGCCCACGCTTCCCGGTTTCCCCGACCCGGGTCACCCGATCAACCGTGCCTTCCCCCAGGGCAGCGGAACGCGCATCCAGCCCGGTCGTGAGGCTGAGTTCACCCGGTTGTCGAGCGACCGGTTCGCGGTGCACACCCGAGCCGTTGCCTTCGGGGACGCAGTCCTTGCACTCCTCGTCGAGCACCGGGCCGCAGGCGTCCCACCGCAGCCGGGGCGGCTGCGCGGCGCCGGGCGCTGGGTGGGACGCGAGCGGCAGCTGGTGCCAGACCGGGCGAAGTGGCCGGCGAAGCTGAACGTCTACCAGGGTGTGACCCTGGCCGGACTGGGCTGGCTGGTGCTCGCATGCACGGGGTTGCCGCTGACCTTCGGGAAGGAGGCCGACCTGCTGTCCCACGCCCTGTTGCTGTTCATGGCAGCTGGCCTCATCGCCTGCACGGGCATCGGGCTCGTCATCCGGTACGGACCGAAACTGATCAAGGGGCCCGGCTTCGGCGCAGCGGTGCCCGGCATCGCAGCGGGCCTGATCGCCCTCGTCGTGTGGCAGGGGCAGGGGCCCGTCGCGAGCTACTACTTCGCCGGCCCGTACGAACGCTACGAGCGGGAGTACGCGAACGGCTGCCTCGCGGCCTCCCCCTACCGGCACGATGCAGTCCAGGCCACGGCGGACGGCGGCGTACTCGTCGTCACCCCCATCAGCGGAGAGACGACGCTGCGCCTGGGGCCGGCCGAGGACGGCGGCACCCACCCGCTTGGGCCGCTGGACCAGGCAACCCGTGAGGTCCTCGACCGGTACGGGTGCTGAGACCGGACCTTGTCTGCGGCCCTGAGGTGGGGACTCGGAGCCGGAGTCACCCGAAGGTCGATGCGGCCCCTGCGATGCCGGGACCGTAGCGACGGCGCGCCCTGTCGAGGGCAGCCTCAAGGCGGAGAAGTTTCTCGTCGCGATCGTCGAGCGTGAGCTGGTGGACGGCGTACTCGGCGGGGCGAAGGCGTTCCGCTCGTAGGGCGAGCGCGCGGACCCGGGCGCGTTGGAGACCGAGGCCGGCGAGGAGGTCGCGGGCGGCGGCCGCCAGGGCGGGGGTGTGGGCAGTCGGCTCGGTGAGGCTGCGGGTGCAGGTGGTCTGGGTGCGGTCGGCGTAGGTGACGGTGAGTGTGAGGGCCTGGGTGATCTCGCCGGCCGTGCGCAGCCGGGCGCCGAGTTCCTGGACCAGGCCGAGGACCGTGCGGTGGTGCCGGTCAGGGTCGAGCTCGTCGCCGTCGAACCGGTGTCCGGCGCTCATGGTCTTGGGGGCGGCGCCCGGGACGACGGGGCGCTCGTCGCGGCCGTGGGCGAAGTCGTGGGCTTGCCGGGCCGGTCCGGTGCCGAGGATTCGCTGGAGCGTGGTGAGCGGGGTGTCGGCGATGTCGCCGACGGTGGTGATGCCGTAGCGGGCGAGGGTGCGGGCCGTCTTGGGGCCGATGCCGGGCAGGGCGGCGGCTGGCTTCGGTCGGAGGAACGCAGCGATCTCGTACGGGTCGTCGACGACCACCGTGGCGGCGCCGGGCGGG
The DNA here is from genome assembly GCF_018310535.1 of Streptomyces mirabilis. Taxonomy (NCBI): domain Bacteria; kingdom Bacillati; phylum Actinomycetota; class Actinomycetes; order Kitasatosporales; family Streptomycetaceae; genus Streptomyces; species Streptomyces mirabilis. The sequence continues at coordinate 256,016 of NZ_CP074103.1, forward strand.
GTGGCGTCCGCGGCCATCGCCGCGATACCGCGCGTGGGACCGGCGCCGGCCGAGCTCTGGACGCCGTGGAGCGCGAGCAGGCGCAGGCGGAGCACGGCGATGAGGCCTTCGACATCGCGGTCCCAGAAGGTGAGGGCGCCGGTGAGGTCGACGTATGCGGACCAGTCGGCGGGCAGCGGCTCGATGCGGGGGCTGATGCCGTCCAGCACGGTGAGCAGGTGTCCGTACAGCTCGTCGTTGCGCTCCACGGGATGGAAGTGGATCCGCAGAATCGCGCGCGGCCGCGGGTTCCTGGCAGGGGTCATCCGGCGCTCCCTTGGCTCTTGTGCCCGAAGCGGGTGAGGTCGGCTGATCGGCTTCCGGCGGGCTGAAGATCGCTCCAGGGGTGCATGAGAGCGCCCGCGGTGCCGACGGGGATCGTCCGCGACGGGCTGGCCTGTGCGGGGGTGGGCGCGGGGGCCTGGCCCAGGAGCTCAAGGACGGCTTGCGGCCCGTGGGTGGCGCGGGCGGCGGCGAGCTCGTCAAGATCCCAGGCCATCTCGCCGACGACGGTGCGCCTCGGTCCGCGGGCTTCGACGGTGCCGCGGACGAGGAGCAGGCCGTGGTGGAAGATCGTGTGCGCGCACCGTTCGTGGGAGTCCTCGAAGAAGGCGAGGTCGACGAGGCCGGAGCCGTCTTCGAGGGTGACGAAGATGATGCGCCTCCCGGACGCGATCGGCGGAGTCTGGGTGGATGCTCGGACGCCGGCGACAAGGACGCGCTGTCCGGGATGCATGGCGCGCAGGTGCTTGGCGTCGGTGGCGCCGATCTCGCGCAGCAGCCGGTGGTGGTCCTCCATCAGGTGCCGGGAGACGTCGATCTTCAGGACGCCGAGCTCCGCCTCCAGCCGCTCGCGGGCGGTCATCTCCCGCAGCCCGGACGGATCGGCGGCATCGAGCGGGGTGTCCAGCTGCAGCTGGCCGACGCCCGGCCGGCTGCGGGTCTGGCGGTGGAGCTCGGTCGCCTGCAGCAGCAGGTCCCGCCGCGACGACTCCCCCTTGAGCGGGTCGAGGGCGCCGATGCGGATGAGCCGCTCGACCGTCGGGAGCTTGGGGTGAGCACGGGCGTAGAGGTCCTGCAGGGAGGTGAAGGGCTGGCCCTCGGCGATTCTCGTGACCTCGTCGTCCGAGATGCCGTGCACGGAGGCGAGGGAGATCCGCACGCCCCAGCCGGATGCGGTCTGCTCGACCGTGTACTGCGGCTGTGAACGGTTGATGTCGACGGGCAGGACGGGAACGTCATGGCGGCGGGCGTCGGCGACGATCACCCGGGCCGGCCACATGCCCGGGTCGTGCTCGAGCAGCCCGGCGTAGAGCGCGGCGGGGTGATGGGCCTTAAGCCACGCGGACTGCAGCGCCGGTACGGCGAACGCCACCGCGTGGGCCCGGCAAAATCCGTATGCCCCGAACGACGAGACGATCTCCCAGACGTTGTCCAGCACGGTCGGGCTGTAGCCGTGGGCCCCGGCGAGCTGCCGGAACCAGGCCTCGACCCTCGCCAGGCGCTGCTCGTCGCTGAGGGCGCGGCGGGCTACTTCGGCCAGCGCGCGGTCGCAGCCGGTCATGACCGCCAGGATGTCGATGATTTGTTCGTGCCAGATCGTCACCCCGTACGTATCGCGCAGGACCGGTTCCAGGTCGGGGTGCGGGTAGACGGGTGCGGCGCCGTGGCGGGCGGCGATGAAGAGGGCGGGCATGCCGCCCTGGACCGGACCCGGGCGGAACAGGGAGATGTCCGCGATCACGTCCTGCGGGCCGCGGGGCTGGAGCCGGCCGACCAGATCTTGCTGGCCGGGCGACTCGAGCTGGAACATCCCGACCGTGTCGGAGTTCTGGATGAGCGCGAAAGCGAACCGGTCGTCGAGCGGGACGTGGTCGGCGTTGTCGAGGTCGATCGCCCGGCCGGTCGTGCGGCGGATCTCCTTCACCGCGTGAGCCATGGCGGACTGCATCCGGACCCCCAGGACGTCCAGCTTGAGCAGGCCCATGTCCTCCACGTCCTCTTTGTCCGCCTGGAGCATCGGGTACTCGCCGCCCGGCGTGGGCTGCACCGGCAGCCGGTCCAGGAGGCTCACGTTGGAGAGGATCACCCCGCACGGGTGCATGGCGATTCCGCGCGGCAGAGCGTCCAGCCCTTCGGCGAGCTCCCACAGCGGCCCGAACTGCTCCGCCTCAGCAGCGAGTTGCCGCAGCTCGGGGAGCTCGGTGAGGGCCGAGCGGATGTCGCAGGCGCGGATGTGCGGGAAGGACTTCGCGATCCGGTCCACGGTGTCCGGCGCCAGCCCGAGCGCGAGGCCGGCATCCCGGAGGGCGTGCCGGGCTCGGTAGGTCTCGGGCATGCCCGTGACCGCGACCCTCTGCCGTCCGAAGCGGTCGATGATCCGGTCGTAGACCTCCAGGCGGCGCGCGGACTCGACGTCGACGTCGATGTCCGGCAGCGACGTCCGCCGCTCACTGAGGAAGCGTTCGAAGAGCAGCCCGTGTTCCAGCGGGTTCGCGGTGGCGACGAAGAGCGAGTGGTTGACCATGGAGCCGGCGCCGGAGCCGCGGGCTGCAACCCGGATGCCCATGTCCCGCACATCGGCGACGACTTGGGCCACGGCAAGGAAGTACGGCTCGAAGTGCAGGCGGCCGATGATGCCGAGCTCGTAGTCGAGCTGGTCCATCGAGCGCTGGTCGCGGTCGAGGCTGCGGGCGACCATGCCGCTCTCGCACCGCTGCCGCAGCAGCCGCATGGCCCCGTCAGGCCCCGGCTCGGCGCCGACCACGGAGGGCTCGGGGAAGTGCGGCACCCCGAGCCCCAGATCCCGGGCCGGGTCGACGTCGCACGCGTCCGCGACCAGGGCGGTATCGGCGATCAGCCGCTCGGCGCGGCGTCGGTCCGCCCCGGCGGCCGCCGCCACCCGCTCGGCGATCTCGGTCATCGCGGGCCCGTCCTTGAGCCAGCGTTCACCGCAGTCCAGGCGCCGCCGGTCGATGGGCCGCAGCAGCCGGGCCGCGTCCAGCACGTCCGCGATCCGGTGCTGGGCGGGGTCGGCGTAGCGGACGGCGTTGGTCAGAACGGCCGGAATGGCAAGGCGGTCGGCGAGCGTCAGGGTGTGCGCGGCGAGGCGGACAGAGCCCGGGCCGGTGCCGGACAGGCCCCAGCACACGATCTCCAGCCGCAGTCCGTCGCCGGCGACCTGCCGCCAGGGGGCGAGGAGTCGTTCGGCGACGTCCGGGCGGCCGGCGGCGAGGGCCCGCAGGGGCTCCGATGCGGGACCGAGCAACACCGTCAGGCCATCGCCGGCGTGCTGGGCGAGCATCTCCCACGACGCTGTCGGCGGCTTGCCCGCGGGGAAGGCTTCGGCGTGCGCGCAGGACACCATCCGGCACAGCCGCGCCCACCCGCTCGCATCCTGGGCCAGGAACGTGGCCCGGAAGGCGGCCTCGGTGACATGGGCGCCGCCGCGTACTGGGGACCGGTGGCGTACCTCGGCCGGTGGGACATGGGCGGCGACGCCGAGATCGACGCCGAATACAGGCTTCACTCCGGCGGCCGCGGCGGCCTTCGCGAAGCGCACCGTTCCGGTGACCATGTCGCGGTCGGTCAACGCCACCGTCCCGATCTCGCGTTCGGCGGCTCGGGCGATGATGTCGCGCGGGTGCGAGGCGCCGTAGCGGGCCGAAAACCCACTGCTGACGTGTAGGTGTGGGACGCCTCCTCGCATGACACCCTCCGCCCAGATACCCCCAAACCTGTACCAACCGATCCAGTCACTCTCGACTGTATCGAACATTAATTCGAACATGCGAGTTCCGGACATCATTGTTCGGCCATCCAGGGTCGCGAGGGAGGTGTACAGAGGGGGCAGGACCGCATGTCTGAGTACGTGACGCCCGAGATCTGAGTAGCCGATCGGCTGTGCGGCGCCGGCCGCCCACCTTTGATGGGGGCATGAACGCCTCCGCACCCGCTTCCGCTCGCATTGTGCAGTCTCCGGCCCCGAGGGAGCGCACACGACTGTGGGCCGCCCTGGCCGCACTCCTGTTCGTGCCGGCAGCTGTGGTGACCGGGATCCTGACGCTGGCCTCGGAGCAGGCCTCCCGGTGCGTGACCTACGGCGAGCAGTGCACCCCCGGCCTGCCCAGCTGGGTGTTCGAGGGGAGTGCGGGCGTCGGCACGGTGGCGCTGCTTGTCGCGCTGGCCGCGCCGGCCGTACGGATGCGGCAGGCGGCGCTCACCGTCCAGGTGCTCGCCGAGGGCACCGCGCTGCTGGTCATCCTCAGCCACGCCTGAGCCAGCAGCAGGCGCATCCGGCCGTATCGGCACCGAGTCCCGGCCGCCAGCCGAAGGGCGGGCGTGGGGCGGATCGCGTAGGAGTGGAGGGTGCACCTCTCGCCGCCCGTCGAGCCCATGCTGGCCCGCTCCGTGACCGCGCTGCCGCGCGCCGGATCAAGGCCGCCGCTGTTCGAACAGAAGGCGGACGGTTACCGAGCCCTCGTCTTCGCCCGCCCGACGCCCTACATCCAGTCCCGGCGTGGCGCGGACCTCGGGCTAGCGTTCCCGGAGATCGTCCGGGCCGCGGCCGCCCTGGGTGTGGAGGCGGTCCTGGACGCGGAGCTGGTGGTGTGGAGCGAGCACGGGCTCGATTTCTCCGCCCTTCAGCGGCGAGCCCGCCGCCGGGGAGCCACCGCGGAGCACGCCGCCCGCCAGGAACCCGCCCACTTGATCGTCTTCGACCTCCTGGAAGTCGCCGGAACCGTCCTCCTGGGCGAACCCCTTCACCGGCGCAGGGCCGCGCTCGAGGACCTCTTCACCTCGCGCCGACTGGCCGCCCCCTGGGCCCTGTGCCCGCAGACCTCAGACCGGGAGACCGCGTTGTCCTGGCTGGACCCGGCCTGGGGCACGGTGGGCGTCGAGGGCGTCATGATCAAGGATCCGGGCTCCCGGTACCGGCCCGGAGAGCGCGGGTGGCAGAAGCTGCGGACGCGCACGACGGCGGAGGGGATCATCGGAGCGGTCACCGGAACCGTTCACGCTCCGAAGAGCCTCCTGTTCGGCCGTCTCGACCCCGCCGGCCGGCTCCAGCTGATCGCCCGCTCCACACCGCTGTCCCGGCCCGCGTCAGCCGAACTGGGCGTCGCACTGCGCCCCGCCGGGCAGGAGCACCCCTGGTACGGCCGTCGCTTCTCCGCCGGGTGGGGCGCCTCCGAGCCGCTCATCTTCCAGACCGTCGTACCCGACCTCGTCGCCGAGATCGACGTCGATACCGCTGTGGACCTGGGAACGTACCGGCACCCCGTGCGCTTCCTGCGAATTCGTGACGACATGACCTCGGGGGAGGTCTAGGTTCCGGGTGCTTCGCCAGCCTGCGCGGCCTGATGGCGCGGGCACGTCACCGGGACATGCCCGCGCATAGGCGGTGCCTCACTCCACGAGGCCCCGTTCGGGGCCCTGGCGCGCTGCGGGTCAGAACAGGACGGGCCGGGGCTGGTGGAAGTAGCCCGTCTGCTGGGCTGCGGCGATGGCTGCGGCGGCCGGGCTGTCTCCGCCGGCCGGGATGTGCGGATAGACGCAGTCGACAAGGTCGTACGACTGCGCGTCGCCGCATCCGGAGCCGACCACCGCGCAGACCGGCGAACTGTCTCCGCCGGCCTCGGTCCACACGCCGGGCCAGTCGGGATGCTGCTCGGTCACATGCGCGGCGCAGTGCCGGCACTGGACCTTCTGTTCCTTGCCGGTCAGCCGCCTGGCGGGCCGTGCCTGGGTCGCGTCGACGACGTGCGGCACCCTCTGCGGCGAGTCCATTCCGGTCAGGAGCGAGCGTTCGCAGGACGGCCCGAACTCGTTCTCCACGCTGACCCACACGTCCGGCCAGTGCGGGTGCCGGTTGGTGACCGGCATACCGCAGCCGGCGCAGCTGTGCGCGTCCAGACCGTGCGCCTGGAACAGGGTGAAGATCTCTGCCGGCAGAGGGTCGCAGACGCCGCCGGGTCCATCAGCGAGCGGTGGGAGGGCGAACAGCGGCAGGCCCTTCTCCGCAAGCCGTACGTCCTCCCAGGTCTCCAGCCCGGCCACGGGCACACTCTGTGTCCAGCCGACGCGGGGCACGCTGGTGGTCGACGGCCGCTGTACGACCTCAAGGTCGGGGCGGCGCAGCCCTGCGGGCACGTACTCGGACAGTGCCCGGCGCAGCTGCTCAACGGCCTGGCCCCGGTCCTCCGCGCTCAGCCAGGACGTCTTCACCAGCTCCCGTAGGTAGCCCCGCGGGTACAGCGTCACCTCGTACCGCCAGCCGTCCTCGCCCCGGCGCAAGCCCCGCTCGTACTCACCGGAGTCGTCGAACGCGAAGCACGACAGCAGACCGCCGGCTTCTTCCGCCGCTGCGAGCGCCTCGGCGACCGTCGCGAAGGAGTCGGTGAAGTCACCCCACGGCGTGCTCATCGGCTCGTAGTCGTCCATGGAGGTCAGACATGGCATCTGCGCCGCCAGCGCGTTGAAGACGGCGGTGTTCCGCGATGCTGCGGCCGTGCGCTGCTTCGCCTGCTTCGCGTGCTTGGCCGCCCGCTTCTGCTGCGCCCTTTTCCCCATCATGCCTGCCTGTGTCGAAGAGGTGGATCTCTCGCCGGTTCAACTGCATGGCGGGTTGTTCGTCACGTGACGCGGGAAAAGAGTGCCTGTGTGGCCGTGCCGAGGTGATGGATGGGTGCGGTCTTGCACGCGGCCGCACCCATCGGTATGGGTGTTTCAGTTGGTACGCGGCGGGGTCATCCGGGCGTGCAGCAGGGTGCTGCGGGTGAGTTCGCTGCCCTGCCTGTGGTCCTCGTTGAGGAGTGCGGTCAGGCCCTTGGGCGCCTTCCAGTGCTCGCGGAGGTTGAGGGTGGCGCCGAGGTCGTCCAGGAGCGCGTCGATGACCATCGCGGCTTCGCTGGGACGGTCGCCCCCTCCGTTGCCCCACCACAGGTGCTCGGAGGGTGTGCACGGGGCGGGGTGGACGTGGTCGTCGCTCGTCAGGACCCACACCGTGTGGTGCAGCACGACCGAGGTGAGTTCCGCGCCGCCGGCCGGAAGGGACAGCGGGGCGTAGAAGCGCCACACCGGCCTCCCTCCGTCGTCGGGGGTACGCAGGACGGGCATGTCGGTGAGCGGGTCGATGAAGAACGCGTCCGCCTTCTTGCCCTGGGCGAGGACGACGTGGGCGGCGGTCGGGTCGCACATGGTGAGCCGACGGGTCCACCGGTCGCTGATGGTGCCGGTGCTCACCGGCACCTCGGCGAGCGCGCCGAACGGCAGCAGGGCCGGCTCGCGGCCGACGGCGACTTCGAGGGCCGCGACGGCTTCCGGGTGATTGCTCAGGGCGAGCTTGCTCCAGCCGGCCTTGAGGATCTGGCGCTCGCCCCCGACGGGCAGGGGGTGGTGGCTGCGGTCGGGTACGGCGGCGATGGCAACGGGATTGCGGGTTTCGCCGTATCCCTCCTTGCCGAAGATCTCGTTGTCGTGCGTGGTGTGGTCGATGCGCTCGTTACGGATGTCGTTGGCCATGTCCGTCGCGGCCAGGTGTGAGGTGACGTCGAAGGCGTCATTGCGCGCTGCGCGGCGCAAGATCTTCTCGTTGGCGTTGGGCGGCACCTCCACGACGGCCGCCGGAGCGCCGGGCTGCCACTCACGGATCAGCTGGGGCAGGCGCAGCAGGTGAGGCCACCAGGGCAGATCCTGCCCGGCGAGTGCGGCGACGTCGCCCCAGTCGGCTTCGTACTCGATGCCCGGGTGCGCGGTGTCGGAGGCGACCAGGGACGGCCCGCGGAAACTCATGTCCCCGTACAGGGCGCAGACGGTCACCACACTGTCCGGGTTGCCGGAGGCGGCAAGGGCGGAGGCGACGTCGGTGGCGACCCTTCGATCGTCGCAGTGCACGACGCGGATCGTGCCCACGGCGGTGTGCCAGTCGAGCGCTGGCCCGCGCACCGTGTCCTGGAATCCGGCCCACCGGCCGGCCGGCAGGTCCTGCTCCCGCGGGCGCAGCAGGACGGCGCCGCGGTGGGTGAACTCGGGGGTGTCCGCCGCCCATCGGTAGACCTGGGTGCCGTCCCAGACCTCCTCGGGCTCCTTCTTCTCGCCGAACCCCGCGAACGGGTTGTACGGCGGCTCGGTCGGCTGTGGGAAGTCGTCGTACTTGCGTGCCAGGCGCCACAGCCCGAAGGAGTTGATGCCCAGAATCTGCTGGACCTCCGCCCTGGACAGATAGCTGTCACTCACGCCCATACCGCTGCTCCTCACCGTCCCCAGAGCCGAGTTGGCCCAGGCCAGATCATGGAGCGGACCGGGCAAGCAGCACGCCAGAGCCGCTCTTCCTGCCCTGTTTCCCACCCGCATTGGCCGAGAAGGTGCTGTTGCCGCCGCGGATCAGGGCGTGACGGGCTGCAAAGCCCGTACAGGTCACGGCACTCGGGAGGGTGAGCAACCGAGAACGCCCCGGGCCGGCGCAGCGCAGCCCGTACGCTTTCCCCGTGACGACCGCCCCCGCCCCGCAAGCTGTCCAAGACCTTCTGCGGCGGGCCCTGCTCGCCTTCGACGCCCGCGCCCTGCACACCGGCGGTGAGGCCGGCGCCCATACCGCTGTGTTCCTCGGCGACCTGGCCGCGGACATCCTGCCTGCCATGGACGCCGCCGAAACCGAAACGGCTCGCGAGGAGCTCGCGGAGGCGTACCGGTGCCTCTCGCTGGCGGGCGAGAACCCGCTCCGCCAGAGCTGCACGGAACGCGAGTCGATGGTGAACATCGCCGTCCACGCCCTGGCCCGAGCCATGTTGCGCTGCGACACCGGCAGGACCCCGTCGGAGGAGGAGGTGCACGAGCTGCTGAGTGGTCTGTGGACCGCCTCGCTGCTGGCGTGGGCGCAGATCTTCCCCGCCCGCCTGGACGGCGGGTCACCGCCGTGCGCCTGCGGAGCTCTGGGCACGCGCCCGGTCATGGCCCCGGCGACGGGGGCCTGAGCGGTGCGGCGGGCCTTCCCTGAGATCTCCGGCCGCGGGCTCGCCGCCCTCGGGACCGAGCTGCCGGCCCTGGCCGCGATCCGGGTGGCCCTGACCGGCGGCCGCAGCGGGAAGTTCCACGTCCCCCACCCCGACCTGCGCCGCTTCAGTTCCGACGCTTGCCGGTTCGCCAAGCCGGCCGCCGAGGCCTCCACTCATCCGCTCGTCGAGGTCTTCGCGCAGATCTGCAAGAAGTGCGACATCGTCCTGCCGAAGGCGCCCGATGCCCTGTGGCGGGCGGCCGCTTTCGCCGCCCAGCGCCAAGACCAGCTGGACCGCTGCCGGACCGACCGGGAGCCGCAGACCTGGCTCGGGTACGCGCGGCACGCCGCCCGGTGGGCACCGGGTGACGACGAGCAGTTCCGGCGCTGGCTGGACACCGCCCGCACCGACTCCACTTTGGCCGCCGATGCCGCCGTGCTCGCCGACGCCTGGCAGCAGCTGGCAGCCCAGTTCCGCGGCTTCCTGGAGGAGTACGCCGCCCAGTGCCCTGAGGTCGAGGCATACAACGGCGCCCGGGACGCGGTGCGACGCTGCGCCGACACCGACCAGCGCCGGGAGCTGGACCAGATCGGCGCGGCGGTCGGCAACCTCTCGCGCCGGCGGGCCCGGATGTACGAGCCAGAACCGCGCCTGGACGTGTGGACCCTGGTATGCGGGGTGTGGCTTGCGGCCCGCTCGCGAGGCCGTGGCGCCGAGCAGTCCGCCGACCTGGCCCGCGCCGCCGTCGCGGACGAGCTGAAGGGCGCCCGAGTGCGGGACGTCACCCGGCTGCCCGTGCCGCCGCGCACCCCCAGCGACCGGCACGCAGACCCGGCAGCGTGGGCGGACGCCGAGCTGGCCCTGTGGTGGCCGCAGGCCGTGACAGCCGCGTGCACCCGCCTTGAGGAAGAGTTCGAGGCGGAGTCCGCCGCCATGTCCGCGCGACTGCTGCTGGTACGCGACTGGCCGCTCACCGGCACCCGCGACACCCCGGTCGCCTACCTGGCCGCCTCCCCCGTACTGGGCCCGGTCGTCCCCCACGGGCACCGCGAGGTCGACGACTACGTGTCCTGGAGCGGCGGCGACACCGCCGGACCGTCCTACGCGGCGGTCGTTGCTGCCCCGGCGCACCTGGTGGCGAAGCTGGAACGAGAACAGGCAGCCCAGCCCTCCCACTACGAGCCGCGGTTCACCGCCGGCGGCCCAGTCACCGGCGGCGCGGCAGACCAGGCCGCAGCCGAGGCACTGCTGCGGCAGGCGTTCCCATTCCTGCCCGGCGACGGCGACCGCGAGCCGTCTACCCCGACGGACGAGGTCCTCGAGCAGCGCCGCGCCCGGCGTGCGGCCGACCGGCCGTGGCGCGACGGAGCGGGCGAGGAACGCACCTACCGCATCGCGAGCGCCCTACGCGACGGGTACGGCTGCTGGATTCCCGACAGCCCACAGGCCCTGGCCGAGCTGGAGGAGATGGCGCCCTGGCTGCGCTGGAGCGCGCTGCGCCTGGACGTGCTGTGCGGCCGTGACGCTGAACAGCACTCGTGGGCCACCCTGTTCGGGACGCTCGAAGCCGTCGACAGCGCCGGCATCGCACTCAACCCCGGCGGCCGACACCTGCCGCTGCACGTCCCCGTGCACCGGATCGTCGCCCTGACCGGCGCCCCGCACTGGGAGCGCAGCCAGCAAACCCCCGCACTGTGGCAGCCCTACCAGCTGCTTCCCACGCCACCCACAGGTCCGGGCTCCGAGCCCGGCCGCCTTCGCGTCGTACCGGGATCCGCCGGCGCGCGCTGACCGATTTCCGAAAATGACCGCCGCACCCCGCACCGGGACCGGCCGGCTGCGGAACACCGCCCGCAAAGTGAGATCCGGGTCACAGCCGTAGCGTCCAATCGTGGACGACGGCGCACCCCCTTCCATGACCATGATCGGACCCTCACCGCGACCAGGAGGGGGTACCGCTGTGCCGGTCCTGCGCCAGCTCACGACATGCACCGCACCGTCGACCGTCGTCATCGAACGCCGCACCCGGGCACGGGACCGGCCGATGGACTACCGGCTGGAGGTCTGCCACCGTCACCGTTGGCTGGCCAACAGCTGGACCGGGCGGCGCGGCCCCGAGGGCGCCGGCGGCCGGTGTGGCACCGTCACCGACTACCGGCCCTTCGCCGCGATCGTGCAGTCCCATGCCGACCTGTGGCTCCGAGCGTTAACTACGAACGCCCCCGAGGACCACGGTGGCGACCTCGCGGCCGCGCTCCGCGCGGGATTCGAGTGGCTGACCACCTACCGGGAGCCGACCGGTGTGGCCACAGCACTGGAACACGCGGCCCGGATCGCCGAGGCGACCGCGGCCGGCACCTTGCAGCCGGCCGAGGGCCAGGCGCAGGTCCTGGCCGCGCTCAACCTGGCGGAGACTCTCGACGCCAGCGGACGGGGAGCATGAGCCGGCGCTTCGGGTTCTGCAGCCCGGCGGCCTCACCGGGCGCGGTGTAGGGACTCACGGAGGCGGGCCGGAGGGAGTCGTCGCAGCGAGCCGTAAGGTCGAAGCAGACCGGCCCGTCACGGTGAGGCCGGGCTGTGTACGTAGGAGTCTCTCTTGTCCGCCCTCAGCGTTGCCCTGACCGCCGTCGTCGGAGCCCTGGCCGGTGCTGCGGCCCGCCCTGCGGTCTTCGCCCGCTCGGTCCCGGCGCCCGCGTCCGCCCGCAGTGCCTGCCCGCACTGCGGCAGCGCCGTCCTGGGACGCCGGCTGCCCGTACTGCCCGTCTCCGGACGCTGTCCGGCGTGCGCACAGGCGATCGGACCGCGCGCCCTCGTGCCGGAGACGGTGGCCGCCGCCGCGTTCGCCGTGGTCGCAGCGGGCGCAGCGAGCGGCTGGTTCGCCGCCGCCCAGTACTGGGTCGCCGCGTGCGGTGTCGCCCTCGCGCTGATCGACCTCGCCGTGCAACGGCTTCCCGACGTGCTCACCCTCCCCGCCTGCGGCGGGACTCTCATCCTGCTCACCGCGGCCGCGCTGGCCGGCGAGACCGGCAGCCTGGGCCGCGCGGCGGCCGCCGCCGGCGTGCTCACCGCCGTCTTCCTCCTCATGGCGTTCTCCGGCGCCATGGGACTCGGCGACGTCAAGCTCGCACCGGCCATCGGGGCTCTCCTGGGCTGGAGCAGCTGGACGGCCCTGTTCTGGGGAGCAGCCGCGGGATTCGTCGTCGGCGCGGTGTCGGAGGTAGCACGGCTGACGGCCCGCCGCGCCCGCCGCACGCACGTCTCCTTCGGCCCCTACATGGTCATCGGGGCCCTCGCCGTCTCCGTCACCACAGCCTGACCGTCGCCGCCGCGGGGCTCTCGGAAATACCGCTTCCTGTAATAGCTCTTCCTGCATATCGATTCCCGGAACGGCCTCTACCTGACACCACCGTTCCGGAATGCGGTTTCACGGAATAAACCGAGCCTGGTCAACTCCCCTGCTCAGCAAGAAGATCGAATCCGGAACGAAGACGAACCTGTCGGGTTCCGGATTCCCTTCTCGCTCGCCTTCATCGCGCCGCCTGAGCACCGCGGTGAAGAAGCCTTGCACAGGCGGCCGAGCGAATTCTGGCCGACGACACCAGGAAGAGCCGCACATGAACACCCTCACCCGCCGAGCCGCGACCGTGGCATCCACCGGCGCGCTGCTCCTCGGCGGCGCCGTCGCCACCGCCTCGACCGCCAGCGCCGCGACGGTCGGCAGCGGCGCCTGCACCCACCAGATCAAGATCAACACCGACGTGTACACAACGGTGAAGTTCCGCACCGGCCCGGGCACCGGATACACCGCCACCGGCCAGCTCTCCAAGGGCACCGACGTGTACTGGCAGTGCAACAAGGGCCGCAACGACAAGCCGGGCGCCTGGGGCTACGTCACCGTCAAGTCCGGGGCTCACAAGGGCCAGAAGGGCTGGGTCGCCGCCCAGTACATCAACGTGCCCATGCAACTGGACTGACCCTCACCGGCCGACGGAGACGAATCGAGCTCTCCCGGCCCACCAGCGCCTGAGCCGACACCTCGTGAAGGCTCAGGACGACGCAACGGCGGCCCGGCCCCCTGTGATCCCGGGCCGCCGTCGGCGTACCCGCACGCGGAGCCCAGCTCCCACCTCGCAGGGCCTCCATCGCCTGCTTCGCAGCCCCGGGCCGGGCTGACCACCGTCGGCCAGCCGATCGAGCCCCAGGACGGGCACTATGAACCCCACCCCTTCGTCACTCGACGCACCGCCATCCCGCCTGGGTCAGGCCCTGGCCAACGCTCGCGGACAAGGCCGGGCCGCACTCGCCGCCTACCTCCCCGCCGGCTACCCCACGCTCGGGCAGAGCCTCGACGCCCTGCATCTCTTGTCGACGACAGTCGACGTGATCGAGATCGGCCTGCCGTACACCGACCCCCTCATGGACGGCCCGGTCATCCAGCACGCCGCCGCACAGGCCCTCCGGGCTGGCTTCCGCACCGAGCACCTGTTCACCACCGTGCGCGAGCTCGCTGCTGCCTCCAACACCGCGCTGGTCGTTATGAGCTACTGGCAGCCCATCCACCACTTCGGGTCCTCTTATGCCAAGGTCCTGAGCCTGTCTCAGTAGTGATTCCTCGGTGACATGAGGCCCCAGGTGCGGCTGTTAGGGTCCTGCCGCCTGGATGTCTCATGATCATGGTGGTACGGGGTGGACTACTTCTTTGTCTCACGTAGCAAGGTGCGTCGCTTCTACGAGTCGCCTCCCGGCGTCGATCTCGACGCGTTGGCGTACGTGTCGCGGCCGGGGGCGTTGAAGGAGGGCACTCCATTCTTTTTTGACTCGCAGATGCGCCCGGCGGAGCCGTTGGTCTCGTTCTTTCTGGAGATGGCGAAGACGCTGAAGGCGAAGTCACTGCAGGACTACACGTACGACGCCCTCGACTTGACCGAGTTCCTGGAGAACGAGCTCGACCCGCCGGTCGACCTGTTATCGGTGATCGAGGAAGACCTCGTGGCCTACCGGGAGGACTGCACCGAGCACCGTGAGTCGCCCGATGCGCCGGCGACGTGGAAGCGACGCCGGGCCATGATCAATGGCTTCTATGGGTGGGCCGAAGACCAGAAGCTGATCGACAAGCGTCCTTACTTCCGTCGCCGCAACGGCCGGGACGTGCTGTCCTGGGGTGCCACGACCCAGCTGGACGTACGCCATCTGACTTGGCGGCAGTGGAACTTCTTCAAGCAGGTGGGCCTGCGCGGCTACCTGCCCAACGGGCGCGTCGATCGCGCGTATCGCGGGCGCTCCCCGCTGCGCAACAGCGCGGCGCCGGAGCTGGCGATCACGACGGGGATGCGACTGCAGGAGTTCAGCTGTTTGTTGGACATCGAGGTCGGGCCGCCCCGCCGGGACGGCTCCCCGGCTGAGGTGCAGCTGCAGGCGATCGCGAAGTACGGCCTGCCCCGCACGGTGATGGTCCAGGATCCGACGCTGCGAGAGCTGGACATGTACCGGCGTACCGAGCGTGCGGCGCAGGTGCGGGCTGCGGCGAAGGCGCTGTGGAGGCGGCGCGAGGAGCTGTTCATCGTCGAGGACATCGACCTTCGGCGGATGAAGGTGCGCGGGAAGCTCGATGGCCGACGTCGCACCTTTCGGGTCGAGAGCATGAACGCGGACAAGCGCCGCCGCGCCGTCATCGAGGGGAATCACGGTCTTGAGCCGATGGCTCTGTTCGTCGGCCGCGGTGGCACGATGCCGACCAGGCAGCGCTGGGAACAGATATTCGACGAGGCGCATCTGCGCGCTCTGCGGCTGAGCGAGGAACATGAAGTCGGCTTCGTCATGCCGCGCCAGGTGCGGATTCACGACACCCGGCACACGTTCGCCGTCTATATGTTGCGGCTGCTGACCAAGCTGATTCTCCGGGAGGAAGCCGAGGAGTACCTGGCCGGCGGGCACACCGGCTACCTGACGGACCACATCTCGCGGAACCCCCTGCTGATCCTGCAGGACCTGTTGGGCCACCGCCATCCAAGCTCGACCTTGCGTTACCTGCGGTACATGCGTGACACCAACGCGCTGGTGGCGAAGGCGATCGCCGAGTGGAACAACCAGGATGCCACCTACGCCGACTATGCGACGGCAATCGCTGGACGGAGGGCAGCCTGATGCCCCGCCGCGGCGAGCGCAAGCCACGGGTCCGCAGTACAGCTCCCAAGCCGATGCCCACCCAGGAGCCAGACCACATCGGGATCCGAACGCTGACCCGGACGCGCCGTGGTGCGAAGGCCAGCCACATGGTGGATCCGGCGAAGTACCGGTGCAGCGCCCTGGCGGCGCAGCTGGCCGACGAGTGGATCAGATACGCCCGCGCAATGGCAAGGATCGATGGTGGGGCCGACATGGCTGGGGCGGTGCGGGGCTTCGCCAGGTTCGTCGACAAGCACCTCCCTACGCTCGGCATGGATCCGGCAGGTGCCCGCCTCGACGGATGCGGGGTGGATCTGGTCGAGGTCATCCACGCGTGGGAGGAGGATCTCCGGCAGCATCACGGTCTGCGTTCCAACTCCCCATATGCGAAGACGAACTACCTGCTGACGCTGATCGAGCAGCGCTCGTTGAGGGACGCGAGCATGCCGGAGGCGCTGCGGCTGCGCTCCCAGGCCCCGCCCGCCTATCCCACATGGAAGGGGGAGCCGCTGGACGAATTCTCCAACGCGGAGCGGATCGCGCTGCGAGACGCGGCGCGTAACGCAGTCCGTGCGCTCGAGGCCCGCCTGGCCTGGGGCCGGGAACTGCTGGCCCGTGGGGTCGATCCCCGCGAGGGCGGGTGGCATGAGCCGGCGAATTTGGTGTGGGCGGCGACGCACCCGCGGCTGCTGACCGTGGAGGCGCTGAAGCCGCAGTTCCGTCAGAATGTACTGAGCTGGCCGGAGCCGGTGAAGGCCCTGCTACCCACCGGGCCCGATGGCACCCTCCTCAAGCGCGGATTCCGCTATCTCGTCGCCGCGTTGAGCGCCCTGCTGTTTCCGGCCGAGACGGACCTCCAGGCCTTCCGAGTGCTGTTGATGCTGGGCATGAGCGATACGAGCCCGGAAGAACTCCACGCTCTCCAGCTGTCCGACATCGAGTTCACCGACGGCGGTGTCCGACTGGTCCAGCGCAAGAACCGTGCCCACCGGGTCCGTGCAGACCTGCACCCCAGCCCCGATCCGGAGGAAGGGGCGGCAACGGAGTTCGCCGGGGACGGCGCCTGGGACGTTCCGGGCCTGCTGCGGCGGCTCCTGGCATCCACGGAGCTGTCCCGGAAGGTCTTCCCCGACGCTGAACCCTGGTTGTTCCTGGCCGTGGAGCGTCGCCTGAGGGGTGTCCTGGATGCGGACATCGCCTATTTCAAGGATCGCGAACGACGCTTCGGTGGCTGGATCAGCGAGCAGCGCGATGCCGCCGGGAAGCCTCTGGAGATCTCCAAGCCATTCGAAATCCGGCGGCTACGCAAGACGACCAAGGTCCTGCGTGCGGTCGCGCTCGGTGGCACGGTGAGCGACTTGGCGGGAGACGACCACCATGTAGAGGTCTATCGCATGCACTACGCGCACGGCACGACCGCGCACATTCTGGCCGGCCGGTCGATCAACCGAGCCCAGAAGTGGGTCTTCGAGCGCATGAGCGATGTCGTGCGCCCGGTGCTCGTCACCGAGGAGGCCGAGAAACATGTGGAGGAGCCCGAGGTCGCTGAAGATCTCGGGCTGGACATCGAGCAGGCCAAAGCCATGCGGGCGGGAAAGTTGGACATGGGCCTGGTCAATTGCCGCAACCCGTACGACTCGCCGCATCGCAAGGACACCAAGGTCTGCCATGTCGCGCCCGCGATGTGCATGCTGTGCCGCAACGCCGTGGTGTTCACCTCCCAACTCCCCCGCCTTTTGCTGCTGTCCGATCACATCGAGCGGATGCGAATTGCGCTGGCCCCGCCGCACTGGCGGGCCCTGTGGGGCAGACAGGCGGAGGCCTTGTCGGAGGTCTTCGAGGAGTGCGCGGACCTCGTGCCCGCCGCCCGGCGTGAAATCGTCGAACTCGGCCTACGCCTTGATCTCCCCTTGGGGATGAGGACGGAGTTCGACCGATGACGGCCCGCCCCGCGACTGAATCCTTGCCCTCGCAGTCCTTCCGCGACGATGAGAAGGTCTTCAGTCACGGTGGATATCAGCTTCTCGACGACATCGTGGTGCCGCGGTTCGGTGACACCCGCTGTTGGCTGGCCGACTGTATCGGCCGCGCGGCCAACCGGAGGCCGTCAGAGTGGCGGATCGTCTTCCCGGAGAACGATCCGCTGATCAATTTGCAGCTGCGGGAGTACTGTTTCGCCCTGCTCAACCCCTCCCATCCCCTCCTGCGTGAATCCCTGATCTTCCTGTCCGGTGTGCCCCTGTCCGTCGCCACCATCCGCCCGTCGATGCTGGAGATCAGAAAGGTCATGCGCTGGGGCCACGAGCAGGGACTGCCGCCCGATCTCGGCCTGTGGGACCCGGAGGACTGGTATGCGGAGATAGCCCACAAGGCGTCTCAGGTCGAAGGAGCGAAGACCGTCGCCTTCCATGTGACGGCGATCCGGCGCTTGCGCCAGCTCACCGCGGTCATCACCGGTATCAGCGCCTTCGAGGACCCATGGGGCGACGAGCCCGCCTCGAATATCGGAGCCAAAGCGTACGACGAGGACGCCCCCAGCCTGGACACACTCGCCACCCCGTCCATCCCGCCCGAGACCTGGTGGCCGCTCCTGCGCGGAGCCTGGACCTACATCCACACCTTTGCTCCGGACATCTTCCGCTGGCGCGACCAATTCGCCCGGGAGATGGAAGTGCCCTCAGATCTGCCCCGCTCAACCAAGGCGCGCCCGACGCGCCCGCAGGACACGGACGCGCTGCTGGAGAAGTGGCTGCGCACGCCGGGCAACGCGGTGCCGGTCCACGAGGTCGACTACGTGAACACCAAAGCCGGCACCCCGATGTGGACGGCCCTCAGTAAAATGATCACCGACGGCAGGACCATGAACGTCTTCGCGGACAACATGAGCGACAGAACCCGCAAACGGCGGACCATGGTCTGGGCCGCGATCGGCGAAGGACGCGTGGCGACCGTCAAGGCGAGCGTGGGCCGCGGCAAGGGCTCCACCGCGCCGAGCTACGTCGCACCGGGCACCAGTCCTGGCGTCACCCGGGAACAACTGGACGAAGATGTGCGGCGATGGCTCGCCAATCCGGCCACGCTGGTTCCGGTGCACGCCACCGACGACCACGGGAGAGCCGGTGAGCCGATCTGGGCAATGGCCGCCCGCATGGTCTGGGGACACACTCCGTCGGAGGCCCACCGGCATCGTTACGCCAAGCGACTTGACCAGCGCACGCGGACGGGGGCCGCGCGCGCACGCCTGCTCTTGCAGGCCGTGGCCGACGGGCGAGGGATTCCCGTCGACGTGGAGGCAGGAATCGGCTGGCGCGCCTACCAACTTGAGTGCCCGGACGCCGCTCACATCCAGCGTGAGGATGGCACGTCTGCGCCGTGGCGTACGCAGATCAGCGCCGTAGAGCTGGCCTTCGAACTGCACATGCTCCGGGCAGCTGTGTACGTGTTCGTCAGCGCCTTGACACTGATGCGCGACTCGGAGGTTCAAGAGATTCAGCGTGACGCCGTGCGTACCTACTTCGGCTCCCCGGCTGTCGTCTCCCGCAAGACCAAGATGGACCCGGCCCGCCCGGAACTGCACTGGTGGATCATCGAACCGGTCGCCGAGGCGCTCGCGGTCCTCGAGCAGCTGTCCCGGCACCCCACCCATCTGTTCGTGCGGCTGGCTCCGCTCACCGGCAAGCCGGCCAACGGCGAGCCCGGGATCGCCTCTGAGGCCGAGATCGACTTTTTCATCAACGGCATCAACCACGTTGCCCACCAGCACGGACTGGCCAAGATCCCGCCCTCTCACGTCCGCTCGCACATGTTCCGCAAGACCATGGCGCAACTCGCCGGACGAGAGCCGGACTCCGAGGTCGCGCTCGGCATCCAGCTCAAGCATGCCGCCCGCCGCGCGGTGGCCAACCGCACCACCCAGGCGTACGCGCAGATGGACGCGAGCTGGGCCAAGGAATTCGACACCGAGCTGCAGCAGGCCGCCGCACGGAAACTCGTGGACCTGCTCCGAGGCCGCCGCCAGGGCCAACGCGTCGCGGTCGGTCCTGGCGCCGCCCGACTCCACGCCGGCCTCGACAGGGTCATCGCCACCATCGACAACGACCCTCAGCTCCGGGCCCAGATCGCCGACGAACGGGTCGAAGAAGCCCTGCTCGCCGACGAGTTCCCCAACTTGCACCTGGGCACCCTCAACCACTGCATGTTCGACGCCCCGCAGGCCGAGTGTCAGGGCGAGCTCCCCGAAGGCCAGCGCGGCCTGGCCCCGCTGCTCGGCGCATGCCAACCCGCCCGCTGCCGCAACTCGACCATTACCCGCGCCCACGCCCCGTACTGGGTCGCAGAGGAAGACGACCTGACCGCCCTGTCCAAGAATCCACGGCTGTCGCCGCCGAACCGCGAGGCGGTCTTCATCCGCCTCGCCGACGTCAAGCGCATCACCCGCGCACTCGAAGAGGAAGGCAGCGCCTGATGCCGGTATCCGCGGCGTCCGCCGAGAAACTCAGGGCAGCCATGGCCCGGCTGCTGGCCGGTGAACCCCTGCACACCGACGGCGCCCTCACCAAGGAGAACCTCGCGAGAGAGGCCCAGGTCAGCCACGCGACCGTGCACCGCGCCGAGGAAATCCTCGCCGAATGGGACGCCCAGGTCGCCCGCCCCGTGCTGCGCACGCCCGGCGAGGTCCGGCGCGACGAGACCATCGCCGAGCTACGCAAACAGATGAGGGAAGCACGCACCCACGCCGCCGAACTCCAGGGGAAACTCGATGCCCTCGCCACCGTCACGGCCAACCTCTACGCCGAGAACCTCGTATTGAAGAAACGGCTTGGCCGCACCCGGCTCGCTGTCCTTCCTGCGGAGGAAGGAACCACCGCCGACAGCCGCTCGCCCCACCGCTGAAACGACATCTTTGCCGCAGCACCCTGGCGCGGCCGCTGCCCAGAAGGAGCCTTGTCAGGGCACGGACCGCTCCGGGTGGGACGGCCTGTCGCCAGCGAGCCAGTGGTCGAGACCAAGTCCCAGCGCATGGCGGAGACGACAACGTCGGCGGTCTGTGCGACATTTCGTGAGTTCCCCTGAGCCCCGCTGAGTCTCTGGGCTCCGGGCAAGGGGGGTACCTCCTCCTTCGTGTGATCACCGACGGGTACGGCACCCCGCTGGCGGTCTCGCTGACAGGCGGCAATCGCAACGACGTCCCCCAGCTGCTGCCGCTGCTCGACGCCATCCCGCCGCTCCGCGGCCGGGTCGGCCGTCCCCGCGGTCAGCGCGACTCCCTGTTCGCCGACCGCGGCTACGACGACGACATCTGCCGTGAGAAGGTTCGGGCCCCCGGCATCGTGCTGGCTATCGCCCCCCGCACGGCAGCGGCCTGGGCACCTACCGTTGGGTGATCGAGCGCACCTGCGCCTGGTTCCAAGGCTTCTGACGCCTGCGCATCCGCTGGGAACGACGAGCTGACGTGTACGAGGTGTTCCTGAAACTCGTCTGCTGCCTCATCACCCTCCGGGAACTCAGCTCGTTGTGTTAGCCGTTGTTCGGGCGATGGAGGGCGGTTCCGGAACGATTTCGCATAAGGATTCACCCGTCTCAGGAGCTGCCCTGCGCCCCTTCCTTGAGACCTCATTGGTCAACGGGCCCTTTCTTTCAGCACCCAATGCAGGTCTCCTGTCATCGCGGCCGCATTCCAGTGGCTGACAACGCCGGCAGTTGTCAGCTGGAGGAAGAGGGCGGGAAGGGCGGCGGCCGTCAGCCCGCATTCCCTGGCCAGGTGATCCGGTTCGGCCACTCCTTGATCATCTCCCGGGCCAGTGCGAGCAGCGAGGCACAGGGTGGCGAGGCGGGGCAGAGGGGCCGCGTCCATGCGGAAGCGGCACGCAGTGCGTAGGGCCCAGTCGGCGGCGCGCAGTCGATCAGGGCGAGCTGGGCACTGCCCCAGAAGGCCAGAATCGAGCAGTTGGACTCGTTTCACGTGTTTGCCGATCTCTGGGCCGACTGGGAGTGTGCGTAGCCATCGCGACTCCTTGAGCTCCCGCCATGGGTCCTTGGCTGTCCCCAAGCGAAGGCTGCGCAGTATCCCCAATGGCAACAGCACCTGAGCCGAGTCGCTCATGCGCAGCGCGCACTGAAGGGCGATCAGCCGGGCGGCGGCGCCGGTGTCAGCCGGGAGGGCGCTGGCGAGGTAACTCAGCATTTCGCGTACTCGGGTTTGGCTGTCAGGATCTTTGGGACGGCGTGATCTGCGGCGGGTGTTCCTGTGCCCAGTCGGTGACGTCGTGGCGGTCAAGATTGTGTCGGGGACCACGGTGGCCTCCGAGGTGGCTGCGGAGCATGCGGTGCATGCGTCGGTGAGTCGCCACAGGCGTCCGCCGCGTTCGCGCGCGAGCAGGAGTCGGATGGGGCCCTGGCATCCCCGGTGGCGGCGGTGCCAGCAGCAGCCTCGTTCGTGGCACTGGCATGTCCGCAGGTGTGTCGGCAGTGGGGCCCGGCGTGCATGGAGGGCCAGGTGGGCCAGGAGTTCGGCGCGGGCCGAGGGGCCGTTGAGCGGTCGGCCGGTGTGGGGGCACTGCTGGCACACGAGGACTGGGCCGCCAGGCTGCGGTCGCAGTTCAACTGTCCAGCTGCGCTGCACTCTGGGGTGGTTGAAGCGGAGCCTCATGGCGCGTGCGTTCCTCCTGTCGTTCCGCGCCGGCCCCCGTCGGGCTGGGATCGCGCACACGGTAGTGCAGACCTCTGCCTTTTGCTGAGCTACTGACGGGCGGAAATAGGGCAGAGGTCTGCACTGACAGGGCAGGTGTCTGCACCGTCGGATAGTCGGGTGACGATCTTCCCGCCCGATCCGGACTTCGACGCTCTGCGTCTGGAGCTCGCTCGGCTGCGTGCGGCGCGGGGATGGACATACGACGAGCTAGCCGCCCGGAGCGGCCTGGCCAGAAGGACCCTCATCGAGATCGAGCAAGGTCGCACGATCGGCACCCTTAAGACGTGGCACGCCCTCGCTCACGCGCTCAGCACTCCGCTCGACGAACTCTTCGGAGCCCTCTGCCGCGGGCACGAACCACCCCGGCGGGCGAGCGACTGACAGGCTGCCGGGGCCTATGTAACAAACCACCCGATCAGGCGAGCCCAGCGCGAACGCTCGAGCGGAGATTCGAATGAATGTCGCCTCGGATGGGGCCATTCGGCGGACTCCACCGGCCTGGACGTCGCCCGTACGGCGTGTTGCCTGGCACCTTCGCGCGCATGCGCCCCTCATCTACACGCCGCCACTGGGACGGCAGCCCCGTTCAGGCCCACCAGCGACGGTCATTGCGTGTTGAGCCCGACAGCCCCACCCGGCTTCTGCGCTGTGCGCAGCGCGACCGTTGCCGTGAGTGCGGAAACCCCGTCGAGTGGTACCACCGAGTTCGTGACCGCCCCGTCCGCCTGCATCCGCAGGAGCTCCCGGTAGCCGAGGTGCCCGCCGACTACCGCTGGCACGTCAGCTCCGGCCTCGCACATCCCGCCGGGGACGGCACTGCGTGGTGCCGACTGGCCCACACCGTCGTCTGCCCGGCTCGTGATGCTGGCGCCGCCATCGTCCCCGCGCTGACCAGGCTGCGTCGGATGCTGGCCGTGAACACGCGCCGCCTGACCGACGCCGGTGTCTTCACGCCGAGCACGCCGACAGACCGTTCGCCGCAACAGCCGGAGGATTCCTGCCGACCCGCCAGACCCGTTGTACAACTCCTGTACGTTCGCTACCTCGCCGCACGCCCCGTGGGCGAGATCCAGTGTGTGGCCCAGACGCGGCAGCGTGACCGATGCACCCACAGGATGCTCGCTTTGGACGGCTTGGCGGGCGTCTGGAAATTGGTCCCCGCAACGGCTGCTCAAGGTCAACTGGCCCTGCCCTCTGAGGCAATGGCTCTGTATGACCTGTCCTCCCTGCCGTACGCCGAGCAGTTGCGCTGGCGCACGCAGCGCTGTCCTCAGCACGCGGCTGCCCCGACAGCAGCGGACCTCGCACTGACGGACTGGGAACCCTTCGACCCGCTCGTCCACCACGCGCACGTGCATCCTCGTCTTCCGACCCATGTTCGTCGGCCACGCCCGGGTGGCGACGCGCGGAGAGCAGGCCGACGATGAGACAGGAGCACGCCGTGGAGATCATCCTGACCAGGCCGACCACCCCTGGAGAGCTTCAGCGAGCGTGCCGAGCCATGCTGCTCGCGGTGAACGCAGACCGCACCCGCCTGATGACCGTGCGCCGGGCCAAGTCGTCGGGGCGTGTGCTGCGGTCACTTCGCCACGAACTCGATCGACTACTGCCCATCGACGTTCTGACGACTTACTACCCCGACGCATCAGGTCAGGTTCTGCTCAGCCTTGCCCTCACCTGCGCCTTGCGCTCGGCGATTGGCCAGGCCGCGGCAGCCCGGGGGCAGAAGCCCGGAGACTTCCTCGGCCGGACCGTCGCAGCGGCCCTTGAACGGGATGAGCGGGACCGTACTCGGCAACTGGCCGCACAGCTCCAGGGTCTCCTCGTCCACCACGTCCCTGAAGACGTGCTGGTCTGTGTGGCCCGAGTCCTGCTCGACCGCTGTCACCTCGCGTCCTCTCCTCCCTTGCGCGACGCGGTCCGCTGCAGTCCGAACAGCTCCCACACGACCCCTTAACTCATCTCCCCCACGGAGTCCGTGTTGTACACGCCCACCGACGAACAGGCTCACGCCGTCGAAGCCTTCCGTGACGGTCGCCACCTGGTGCTGCAAGCCGGCGCCGGCACCGGCAAGACCAGCACGCTGTGCTTGCTTGCCTCGAGTACCCGACGCCGTGGCCGCTACCTCGCTTTCAACAGGGACATCGCCAACGACGCCGCGGCCCGCTTCCCGCGTTCCGTGCTGTGCAAGACCGCGCACTCTACGGCCTATGCAGCCGTCGGCCACCGCTTCGCTCGCCGTCTCAGCAGCCCTCGTCAGCCCGCATGGCGGATCGGGCAGGCCCTCGGTATCAGGTCGCCCGTCCGCATCGGTGATCACGAGATCAGCCACAGGACCCTGTCCCACCTCGTGCTGCGTACGGTGACCCGTTTCTGCCAGTCCGCCGATAGGGCTCTGGCACCCCGCCACGTACCGGCCTTGCGCAGGCTCGGAACACCGGAAGAACAGACCCAACTCGCCGACGCAGTCATGCCGTTCGCTGAGAAGGCCTGGACAGATCTGCAGAATCACGAGGAAGGCGTGGTCCGCTTCGAGCACGACCACTACCTGAAGATGTGGGCTCTTACCGAACCGAAGGTCGAGGCCGATTTCCTCTTCCTCGACGAAGCCCAGGACACCAACCCCGTCCTTGAGCAGGTCTTCACCGCTCAACGCGGCCACGCCCAGCTGGTGATGGTCGGCGACTCAGCCCAAGCCATCTACGGGTGGCGTGGTGCCCGGGACGTGATGACAGGCTTCGACGCCACCCACCTCACCTTGACCCGTTCCTTCCGCTTCGGCCCTCTCCTCGCTGAACAGGCAAACCGGTGGCTCGCCTTCACCGACGCGCCGATCCGGCTGACTGGTACCGACACGATTCCAACGAAAGTCGGTCTGGTCACTTGTCCGGACGCAGTGCTGTGCCGCACCAACATCGGCGCCATGGCCGAAGTCATGAGGCAGTTGGAAGCGGGCCGTCGGGTGGCTCTGACACGCGGTGGACAGACACTCATCGTGCTGGCGCTCGCTGCCCGGGACCTCAAAGCCGGCCATCGCACTTCCCACCCCGAACTGGTCCTCTTCGCCTCCTGGGGTGAATTGCAAGACTATGCGGAGCACGATCCCGCCGGCCGAGATCTCCGGCCGTTCGTGGAACTTGTCGAGACCCACGGACCCGAAGCCATCATCGCCGCCGTCGACGCGCTGACCGATGAAAACAAGGCCGAGGTCACGGTCTCCACAGCCCACAAAGCAAAAGGCCGGGAGTGGTCCGAAATTAGAATCGCCGACGACTTCCCCCCGCCGCCGGACAGTGACCAGCAGGACGACAGCGGCCGCCCGATCCCGGAACCCGTGAGCGATACGGACGCGCGCCTCGCCTACGTCGCCGTTACACGCGCCCGCCGCCAACTGGACCTCGGCGGGCTCGCATGGATCGAGAATCATCCAGCTGCCGTCGACGGCGCGTGACGAGCCGAGGCACAGGCTGGCCCGTAACTCGGTTCCAGGGCCTCATGCTGGGCAGTGGTTGGCGTTGCGCCCGGTTGGTGCGGGGTGTAGTCGGAAGTCGGCGGACGGCGAGTCGGGAAGCCTCGGAGGCACTTGAAAGTATCGTTCGGCGTGTCCCCCTGAGGTTCATGAGGAAGTTCGCCAAGCCGTCGAGACGGGGGCGCCGGAGGTCGCGCTTGTGCAGCGTGTCCTCGACGGGCTTCGAGACCTCGACCTGGCGTAGGCCGCTGACGCCCATCAGGATTCGTGTGGGGTCGGAGGGCGTCAGATGGTGACGACGTTGACGACGAGGGAGGCGAGGACGGCCAGGGCCCGGGCCTGCCCGTAGCGCGGTGGGTCGGCGGGCGGGCGCAGTTGGGCGTAGACGCCGAGGAAGACGTAGGTCAGGACGGGGGCGAGCCAGTCGTTGGCCGAGAAGCCGGACAGTCCGTCCGCGTTGAGTTGTGGCATGTTCGCCGAGACACGCCACAAGAAGACCGAGGCGCCGGAGAGCACCGTGAGTGCGGCGATGTCGCTCCACGCGCCGCGCGGCAGCCGCCACAGCGCGGCGGCGCCCGCGAGGACGGCGGTGACGGCGGCGGTGAGCAGGATATGCGGGCGGGTGAAGGTCTCGCCGACGGCCAGGGCGATGTTCATCTGCTGCTCCGTGGGGGTGTTGTCAGTGCAGGAGGACGCCCAGCATTCCGGCAGCGACCACGACGTAGGGTTCGGGGATCTTCTTGAACCGCCACAGCAGGGCGAGGGTGACCAGGGCGATGGCGGCGGTCGTGAGATTGGTGACGGCCTGCCGGGTCAGAACCACCACGGCGCCGGACAGGGCGCCGGCCGCCGCCGCGGTGGCACCGGTGACGAACGCCTTGATCTGGCGGTTGTCGCGATGGCGGGTGAACCAGCGGCCGGGGACGACAACGCCGAGGTAGATCGGCGTGAAGATCGCCACGGCGGCGACGAGGGCACCGACAGGGCCGGCGACCAGGTAGCCGATGAAAGCGGCGGTGATGACGACCGGGCCCGGGGTTATCAGGCCTATGGCGACGGCGTCGAGGAACTGGGCTTGGGTGAGCCAGTGGTGTTGGGCGACCACGCCTTCGCGCAGCAGCGGCACGATCGCCAGGCCGGAGCCGAAGACCAGGGCACCGGTCTTGAGGAAGAACAAGCCCAGCGAGGCCAGGGTCCCGCCTGAGGCCGTGGCACCCAGGCTGCCGGCGGCCGCCACTGGCAGCACGGTCAGAGCCTTCAGGCCGGTGCTGTCGGCGGGCGGTATGCGGCGGCGCCGACGCCAACTGGTGGGGCGGGCGTCGAAGAGGATCAGGAGGAGGCCGGCGGCGACGATGAGGTAGACGGGTTCCTTGCCGGTGACGGCGGTGACCGTGAACACCGTGGCGCTGATCGTCCAGGCCCGCCAGTCCTTGCCGTCGGTGATCTTGATGAGTTTGTAGGCGGCGATGGTGATGATCGCCATCACGGCGGGGGCGATGCCGTAGAAGAGGGACTGTACGACGGGAAGGCCCGCGTAGTGCGAGTAGACCGCCGCGACGGCGACGACCATCGCGAACGACGGGGCGATGAAGGCCAGCGCGGTGGCGGCGGCGCCCAGTGCTCCGCGGCGCAGGTAGCCGACCCACATGGCGACCTGGGCGGCCAGCGGGCCGGGCATGGTCTGGCCCAGGGCGACGCCGTCCAGGAAGTCCTGTTTGGCCAGCCAGCCGCGCTGCTCGACGAGGTCGCGCTGCATGTAGCCGACGACCGCGATGGGTCCGCCGAAGCCGAGTGTGCCCAGCCGCAGGAAGTACCGCAGCACCGCGGGGAAGCCGGCCTGCGGCGCGGCCGAGAGTTCGGTCGTGGTGCCGAGGGCCTTGCCGCGGACGCTGCTTTCGTCCCCGGTGCTGTCTCTGCCTGGACGTGTACCGGCGCTCATGACGGTTCCCGTCCCAGGAGGCCGGCGCGGCGGTGGTATTCGTACAGGCCGTCGAAGAGCGGGCCGGTCAGTTCGAGGACGCGTTCGTCGTCGCAGATCATGGACAGGCCGCGCAGGGCGACGTCCAACCCCGGTGCTTCGGGGGCGTCGTAGCGTTCGTCGTCGAGGTCGGCCTCGTGCACGATCTCGGCAAGCTTCCACAGCACCGGGTCGGTGAGTTCGTAGCGGCGCAGGATCGTCTCGAAGGAGCAGTCCCCGCCGTGGTGGCCGAGGTCCACGCCGCGCATGTCGAACGGCGTCGCGTGCTCGGGGACCTGGGCGGGGTCGGTGACGAAGACGAACTCCGCCTCCTTGTCGACGTGGCGGCGGATCAACCAGGAACAGGCAGCGCGGTCGATGTGGATTCCGGCGCGGGTTGCCCACTTCATGATTTTTCCTCCTGGTGGTGTGTGGTCTCCAGCGGTACGTCGCCGACGCCGTCGGTCTGGGGCTGGCTCGGCTCATCGGTCTCGGACCCGTCGGGCGTGGCGGGTTCGTCGGCCAGGGTGCGTACGGCGGCGTGGGCCCGGTCGCGTTCGGGTGGCGGGAAGAAGTCGCGGCGGCCGATGCGGCGCAGCTCGGCGCGGAGTCGCCGCACGGCCGTGGTGGTGTTCGCGCCGCTCGCCGTGGCTTGGGCGGCCTGGTCGATGACGCTCTGGTATTCGGCGGCGCGGGCGTCCGCCATGCCGGTGGCCAGTTCCCGTTCCTGCGTGAGCGTCGCGGGCCGGGCGAGCCAGATCGAGGCGGTGCCGCCCGCCTCGATCGCTTCGTCCGCGATCCACTCCAGCTGCTCGCGGGTACGGGCGTCGGCGGGCAGTGCGACCAGTCCGTCGGAGAGCTGGGCGACACCCAGCCGCTTCAGCTTGCGCCACACGGCGATGCGGGGCGTGGAGGGCTCCCGGGGCATCCGGTAGGACAACAGCATCCACTCGCCCGGATCGCGTACGGCCCGGTCAGCGGGCATGACGGTCCCCGGCTCGCTCGGAATGCGGTGCGCGGATCATTCGGGCTCCTGAGGCTCCCAGTCGTATGTTGTAACCATGGTTGCATGTAACCGTGGTTACGACAATTTGGAGGGGAGTGTGATCCACACGGTTGCGCCTCCCTCGGGGTGGTTGGCGGCGCCGTAGTCACCACCGCACGAGCGGGCGATGGCGGCGGTGATGGCCAGGCCGAGACCGGTGCCGGTGGTGGCGCGGGCGCGGTCGGCCTGGGTGAACCGGTCGAAGGCGTGCGGCAGGAAGTCGGGCGGGAAGCCGGGGCCGTGGTCGCGGACCTGGATGCGCACCTGACCGCCGTGCGGGTGAGCGGTCAGCTCGATGGGGCCCATGGCGTGCTGCTGGGCGTTGCGGAGGAGGTTCGTCACCGCGCGCTCCAGCCGGTCCTCGGGGATCATGGCCGTCAGGCCGGTGGGGCAGTCGACGACGACCGGCCGGTCGGCCGCGCCGTTGCGCAGGCGATCGGCCACCCGGTGCAGTACGGGCTCCAGGTCACCTACCGTCGTGCCGGCCGCGGCGGGGGAGCTGTCCCGGTGATCGGTGCGGGCGAGGAGCAGCAGGTCTTCGGTGAGCTGGACCAGTCGTACGGTCTCCTCAAGGGCGGAGACGAGTGCGGCGCGCAGTTCGGTGGCGTCGCGTGGGTGGCGCAGGGCGAGTTCGATCTCGGTGCGCAACAGGCTGAGCGGGGTGCGCAGTTCGTGGCCGGCGTCGGCCACGAAGAGGCGTTCGCGGTCCAGGGCGGCCTGCAGCCGGGCCAGCATGTCGTTGAGCGTGGCGGCGAGGCGGGCGATCTCGTCGCGGCTGGGCGGCACGTCGAGGCGCCGGCCGGGGGTGTCCTCGGTGACGGCGGCGGCCTGGGTGCGCATGCGTTCCACTGGCCGCAGCGCGGCTGCGGCCAGCAGGTAGGCGCCGACGGTCGCCAGTACGAAAACGATGGGCAGCGCGGTCGCCAGCTCACGCGCCAGGTCGTCGAGGGCTGCCTGTTGGGCCTCGCGGGCCACACCGGTGGCCGTGCCGTACTCGGTCTGCGCCTCACGGAAGCGGCTGAGGGTGACATAGCCGGCTCCGGCCAGGACCAGGGCCATCGCCGCGGCGAAGATCGCGGTGAGGCGGATGCGCAGTGGGATGCGCTTCATGGCGTTCGGCAGTCGGTGTCGCGAGCACCGACGGCGCCACCGCTCGGACGCCCGCCGTCGCGTCGCAGCCGGTATCCGGCACCGCGCACGGTCTCGACGGCCTGGGTGCCGTAGGGGCGGTCGATCTTGCCGCGAAGCGCCTTGATGTGGGCGTCGACCACGTTGGAGCCGGGGCTGGTGCCCAGGTCCCAGCAGTGCTCCACCAGCATCGCGCGGGTCAGGACGGTGCCGGGGCGGCGCATCAGGGCCTCCAGGAGCGCGTACTCCTTGGCGGTCAGGGTGATCTCCTCCGTGCCGCGTCGTACGGTGCGGGTGGCCGGGTCCAGACTCAGGTCGCCGGCGGTGAGGACCGCGGGTCGCTCGACGGGGCCGCGGCGGATCAGGGCCCGCAGCCGGGCGAGCAGTTCTTCCAGGCTGAACGGTTTGGTGAGGTAGTCGTCCGCTCCGCCGTCCAGGCCGTGCACGCGGTCGGCGACCGTGTCCTTTGCGGTCAGCATCAGCACGGGCAGCCAGTTCCCCTGCCGCCGTAGCGTGGCGCAGACGCCGAAGCCGTCCAGGCCGGGCAGCATCACGTCCAGCACCATGGCGTCGAACGCGGCCACGGCCGTCAGAGCGAGTGCCTGCGGCCCGTCGCCGGCGGCATCGACGGCGTACCCCTCCTCGGACAGGGCCCGGCGCAGCAGACCCCGCATCTTGGGCTCGTCCTCGACCACCAGAATCCGCATCGCGCCTTCCTCGTACGCCGTTCATGCCGCCGCTTCGTCTCACGGTGACTGTCCCTGATGAAGGAGGGATGAAGCCGCGCGCGGTGGGTCGTGTCGCCGCTCGGTGGGCCCTGGCCACGCTCCGTGGGCCTTGGCTTCGTTCCGTGGGTCTCGGCTTCGTTCCGTGAGGTGTGTCTTCGCGCGATGGGGTGTGTCTTCACGTCAGCTTCATCGGGGGCGGCTTCGCTGATGTCCACGGGCACCTTCGACACCTGACAACGATTCCGACGAGGAGCAGTCATGTCACCCCGTTCGCGCATGAAGCCGGTCGCAGGGACAGCAGCCGCCCTCCTTCTGGCGGCGGGCTCCGGCCTGCTGGCAGGGTGCGGCAGTGATTCGAGAGACAACGCCGCTGGCGGTACGCACGTGGTCGCGGCCCAGGCCGCCCGGCACGTCAGGCCGCAGCCGCCCGTGCAGACCACGGAGGCGGACTGGAAGCCGGTCGCCGACACCCTCGGCCGCACCGGCACACTGATGGGCAACACCGTCTACCGCGTCCCGCTGCCCCGCAAGGACCTCACCGTCACCACCCAGGGGGTGACCGTGAAGCCGGGCCTGTCGCTCGGCGGGTACGCGGCCTTCGCCAAGTACCGTCACGAGACGATGCTCATGGGCGACCTGGTCGTCACCGAGACCGAACTGCCCAAGGTCACCGACGCGCTGCAGGCCGCCGGGATCGAGCAGACCGCGCTGCACAAGCACCTGCTCCAGCAGTCCCCGGCGATCTGGTGGACGCACATCCACGCCATGGGCGACCCGGTGAAGCTCGCGCAGGGGGTCAAGGCCGCGCTGGCCGCGACTTCCATCCCGCCGGCCTCGCCGCCCCCGGCCACCCAACCGCCCATCGCCCTGGACACCGCCGGCATCGACAAGGCGCTCGGCCGCAAGGGCACCGCGGACGGCGGCATCTACAAGTTCTCCATCGCCCGCAACGAGACCATCACCGACGGCACGCACGTGCTGCCTCCCGCCTTCGGTATCACCACCGGCATCAACTTCCAGCCGCTGGGTGACAACAAGGCCGCCATCAACGGCGACTTCGTCATGACCGCACCCGAGGTGCAGAAGGTCATCCAGGCGCTGCGCAAGGGCAACATCGACATCGTCGAGCTCCACAACCACTCTCTCAACGACCAGCCCCGCCTGTTCTACATGCACTTCTGGGCCACCGCCGACGGCGTCACCCTCGCCAAGGCCCTGCGCCCCGCCCTGGACGCCACCAACCTCGTCCCGCCCACCACCTGACGCACCCACCGATCCCATCGACTACTGACACCACCCACCATTCAGTGCAACCATGGTTGCACTGAAACTACTGTGACGAGGGAGGCCGGCCCTGTCGTGGACGCAAGCGCTCCCGCGTTCGCCCTGGAGCAGGTCACGGTGCGACGGGGCGCCGCGACCCTGCTGGACGCGGTGACCTGCCGCATCCCCGCCTCGGCCTGCACCGCGCTGGTCGGGCCGAGCGGTGCGGGCAAGACCACCCTGCTGCGGCTGCTCAACCGTCTGGAAGAACCCGTGAGCGGAACCGTGACGTTCCAGGGCCGCCTGCTCCCCGACTGGGACGTCCTCACGCTGCGTCGCCAGGTCACCCTCGTCGGCCAGCAGCCCGTACTGCTCACCGACACCGTCCTGGACGACCTGCGCGTCGGCCGACGCGATCTGGACGAACCCCGAGCAGCGGCACTGCTTGAACGCGTCCACCTGTCCGCCGCCTACCTCCACCGTGCGACCGTGGGCCTGTCGGGCGGTGAAGCCCAACGCGTTTGCCTGGCACGGGCGCTCGCCGTCAATCCGCAGGCACTGCTACTGGACGAGCCCACCTCCGCCCTCGACGCGGTCGGCGCCGCGACCGTCGAACGGGTCGTACGGGAGCTGGCTGTCGACGGTCTGACCGTCGTCCTGGTCAGCCACAACACCGCGCAGGCCCGCCGCGTGAGCGACCAGGTCCTCGTCCTCGACAGCGGACGACTCGTCGAACAGGGCCACGCACACCACGTCGGCTACCTCAAGGAGGGCGCATGAACCCCGCCGTCCCCACCTGGGCAGGCGTGGCCGCCTCCGCCGCGCTGGTCGTTCTCGCTGCCGCCGTCGCTTGGCGCGGACGCCTACACCTGACCCGCGACATCGCCGTCGCGGGCGTCCGTGCGGGGCTGCAGCTGGCCGCAGTCGGCGCCATCCTGCTGCTGGTCTTCCGTCACACCGGACTGGCCGGAGCCATCGGCTGGCTCGCGGTCATGGTGCTCATCGCCGGCCGGGTCGGCGCCCGTCGCGCCCCCGGTCTGCCCCGGGCCCTGGCCACGGCCACCGCCGCGGTCGCCGTCGGCACCGCCGCGACCCTCGGCACCCTCCTCGCCCTGGGCGTGATCGCGACCCAGGCCCGGGTGGTGATCCCCGTCGGGGGCATGGTCGTCTCCGGCGCCATGCAGGCCACCTCCCTGGCGCTGACCCGGCTGTGCGACGAGGCCCGCACCGCTCGGCCCGCCATCGAGGCCCGTCTCAGCCTCGGCCTCGCGGCGGCGGACGCGTTCGCCCCGCACCAGCGCACCATCGTGCGCACCGCGCTGATCCCCGCGATCGACTCCACCAAGACCGTCGGCATCATCAGCCTGCCCGGCGCCATGACCGGCCTCATCCTCGCCGGAGTCGACCCGCTCACCGCCATCCGCTACCAGATCGTCGTGATGTACATGCTGCTCGCCGCTGCCGCTCTTGCCGCCGTGACCGCCGCCCGCCTCGGCGAACGCGCCCTGTTCGACGACGCCCACCGCCTCCGCCCGCTGACTGCCGAACCCCAGGAGGCCCGCCGATGACCCCCCTCCCACGACGCCGGGTCCTCCTCGTCCTGGCCGCCGCCCTGCTCCTCGCCGCAGCCGGAGTGGTGGCCGGCGTGCTGCTGACCCGGACCTCCGAGCCGCCCCGCCGCGCCCTCCCCCTGCAGCGCGTCGGTGAACTGGCCCTGCCCGGCGACAGCTCCCGTTTCGACTACGCCAGCCTCGACTCCGGCCGCGGCCTGCTCTTCATCGCCCACCTCGGCGCGAGCGAAGTCATCGAGGTCGACGTGCACACCGGCCATGTCGTACGCACCATCACCGGGCTGCCCGACGTGCACGGCGTCCTGGTCGTCCCCGCCCTGCACCGCGTGTACGCGACCGCGACGGGCGCCGACGAGATGGTCACTCTGGACGAGAACAGCGGCGCCGTCCTGCACCGCACGCCCACCGGCGCGTACCCGGACGGCCTCGCCTACGACCCCGTACGCGGCACGGTGTGGACCACCAACGAATCCGGCGGCTCGGAAACCGTCATCGACGCCGCCACCGGCACCGTGCGCGGCACGGTCGACCTCGGTGGCGACGCGGGCAACGTCGCCTACGACCCCGTGGGCGGCGGCCAGATCCTCGTCGACGTCCAGAGCCGCAACCAACTCGCGGTCATCGACCCCGTCACGCTGGTCATCACGCGCCGGATCCCGCTGCCCGGCTGCGACCACGACCACGGTCTGGCCCTCGCCCCCGACGACCGGCTCGCCTTCGTCGCCTGCGACGGCAACGCCCGCCTGCTCACCGTGGACCTCACCACCCGTCGGATCACCGGTACCGACGCGGTCGGCTCCGACCCCGACGTCCTCGCCTACGACTCCGCCGCGCATCGCCTCTACGTCGCCGCGGAATCCGGCTGGCTCACCGTCCTGGACAGCCACGACCACCGCCTGACGGTCTCCGGCCGCGCCCACCTCGCCGACGGCGCCCACGTCGTCGCCGTCGACCCCACGACCCACCGCAGCTACTACCCGGTGCCCCACGGCAGCGGCGGCCACCCGGCCCTCCTCACTTACCGGCCCGTACCCTGACGGCGCATTCGGAGCGGGGTAGGCGCCCTGGCGCGTAGTGTCCAGCCGTGTGCCAGGGCGTCGTCGCCGGGGCCGCACCTGACGTGGAGGACTTTCGCCCGAGGTGAGGCCGACGTATGCCCCCATGCCGAAGGGGGAATGACAGGGCGCTGCGTCAAGCCTGCCTGGCGCGTGCGGATCCACAGGTGACTCCGCTGTGGGGCACAGGCGGCATCTCTAGGCTCCGCCTGCGGTCCGTGTGTTGCGGGTGCGCTTGGGGATGTCGGCGGCAGGCGGGGAAACGAGGGCGTGGAGAACCAGGGTTACGCGGAGGATCGGCGAAGTCTGGCCGATGGGGTGTGGCTGGTCGCGCGCGTCCTCGTGAGGATGGTGGTGGGCGGCGTCGCGCTGATCACGATCGGTATCGCTGCCACCATGGTGGGGCCGATCATCGCGATCCAGCTCTACACCCCGGCCGTGGCCGCTTGGTGGACGGTGTTCACGGCCGTGGTGGTGCAGGGCGTTCCGTTCCTGCTGCTGGGCACGGTGGTGTCGGCGGCGATCGGGGCCTTCGTGCCCGAGCGGGTCTTCACCAAGGTGCTGCCACGCAACCCGGCGCTCGCCGTCCCTGTTGCGGGCGTCGCCGGTGTCGTACTGCCGGGGTGCGAGTGTGCGTCCGTGCCGGTGGCCGACAGCCTGATGCGGCGTGGTGTCGCGCCGGCTGCCGCGCTCGCGTTTCTTCTCTCCGCGCCCGCGATCAATCCGGTCGTGCTGGTCGCGACCTCCATCGCCTTCCCCGGGCAGCCCGCGATGGTGCTCGGCCGACTCGTCGCCTCGCTCGCCACGGCCGTCGTCATGGGCTGGTTGTGGGTCAGGTTCGGGCGCGAGGAGTGGTTGCGGCCACCGAAGCGGCTTACGGGGTCCGGGGTACCGAAGACGGGATGGGGGCGGCTGCTCGAATTCCGGGCCGGGCTGCAGCACGACTTCCTGCATTCGGGCGGGTTCCTGGTCCTGGGCGCGGCGGCCGCGGCGACGTTCAACATCGCCGTGCCGCGGTCGGTGCTGGATCTGTTCACCGGGTCGGGCTGGCTGTCGGTGCTGCTGCTGGCCGTGCTCGCGGTGGTGCTGTGCGTGTGCTCCGAGGCGGACGCGTTCGTGGCGGCCTCGCTGAGCGGGTTCTCGCCGATGGCGCGGCTCGCGTTCATGGTGGTCGGGCCGATGGTCGACCTGAAGCTCATCGCGCTTCAGGCGGGGACGTTCGGGCGGGCCTTCGCGGTCAGGTTCTCGGCGGCCACGTGGGTCGTCGCGGTGGTGAGCAGTGTGCTTGTTGGGTGGTGGTTGTTGTGAGGCGATACGGTCCGGCGTTGTTGCTGGTTCTGAGCGGTGTCGCGGTTCTGCGGATCTCGCTGTTCAGCGATCTGTATCTGCGGTACGTGCAGGCAGGGCTGCGGCCCTACCTGATCGTCTCTGGAGTGTTGCTGCTCGTCGTGGGGATCGCCGGTGCCGTCCTCATCAAGTGGTGGGCTCCGGACGCGTATGAGCACGACGGTGGCCGCGAGCACGATGCTGGTCACGGGGACGACGAGCATGAGCACGGCCACGATCACAGCCGTGGCCCGCGAGTCGCCTGGCTCCTGATGGTCCCGGTCGCCGTCCTCCTCCTCTTCCCGCCGCCCGCCCTCGGCTCGTACAGCGCCGATCGCGAGGCCGCGAAGTACGCCGCCCAGGGCATCGGCAAGTTCAGCGCCCTCCCGAAGGGCGAACCGGTCGACCTCACCCTCAGCCAGTTCAGCTCCCGTGCCATCTATGACAGTGCCAAGACGCTGAAGGGCCGTACGGTCCGGATGATCGGGTTCGTCACCAAGGACGACGACGGCACCTGGTATCTGACCCGGCTCCTCATCTCCTGCTGCGCGGCCGACGCCCGCGCCGACAAGGTGGAGATCCGCGCCGCCGACGCCCCGCCAGCCGACAGTTGGGTGACGGTCACCGGTACCTGGCACCCCAGGGGCAAGCTCGGTTCGGACGCGGCGTGGCCGCCAGCGCTCGACGCCCGCAGCGTCAAGCACATCAAGAAGCCCGAGAGCCCTTACGAGAAGCGGTAGTTACGCGAGGCGGCCGGGCGAACGCATGCGGTAGTGACAGCGGGGCGCCCCACCCCTCATGATGGGCGGGTCATGGCGACTTCGACCCTTGTGCCCGGCCTGCACCGTTCCGGCAGCGTGCCGTCCACGGTGCGGTTGGCGGCTGCCCGCGCGGGCGTCTTCTCGGTGACGAGCACGGTGCTCGCCGTCGTGGGACACCACGTCGTGTTCGACGTCTCGCCGTCCTGGGCCGCTCGCGGTGTCCTCGCCGGGCTCTTCTTCGTGCTGGCTTTTCCTGGAGCCGGTCGACCGAGCCGCGTCGGGCGGCAGTTGGTACTCACCGTCGGGGCTCAGGTCCTCGGGGTCGGCTGGTTCACGGCGAGCACGGGGGCGGCGTACGAGCGGTTGTCTGCCGCCTGGCCCATGGTGGTCGCGCATGTCGTCATGACGGGGCTGCTCGCGTTCCTGCTGCACGGGGCACAGGACGGCCGTCTCGCGCTGTTCCGGGTGGCGGCGGCCGAACTGCGTTCGCTGTGCGCCTGGTTGTGGAGCCTGCTCTTCCCGCGGGTCGGAGCGGAAGTCCCCGTCGCCGCACCCGTGGTCGCGCCAGCCCTCTCGGGCCCGGCCCGCGCCTCCCCACGCGAACTCACGCTCGCGGACTGTGTCGTACGCCGAGGTCCCCCTCTCGGCGTGCCGTTCACCGCTGCCTGAAACGGCCGTACGCGGCCGCGCGGGCATCGCACATTCACGCACGCACCAACGCTCACACGTCATCGGTGGCCCGACGGGGCTGCCTCAGGGGGAATTCATGTCCACGACCGTCGTCGTGATCGGGGCGGGCCCGTACGGCCTGTCCACCGCCGCGCATCTCACAGCGCGCGGCTTGCACGTCAGGGTCTTCGGCTCGCCGATGGCGAGCTGGGCCGAGAACATGCCCGCGGGCATGCTGCTGAAGTCGCCGCCGAGCGCATCGATGCTGTCGGCGCCGGAGTCCGGGTTCATGCTGGACGACTACTGCCGGCAGGCGGGGGAGACCCGGTTGGCCGGGCACGATCAGGTGCCGGTCGAGATGTTCGTACGATACGGGCGGTGGTTCGCCGAGCAGCTGGTGCCCGAGGTCGAGGACGTCCGGGTCCTCGGCGTCGACCGGCAGGCCGACGGCTTCCACCTCAAGCTCGCCTCCGGCGAGGAGTTGCGGGCCACCGCTGTGGTGGTGGCCAGCGGCATGGACGGCTTCGCGTACGTGCCGGAGCCGCTGACCGGTCTTGTCCCCGACGGGCTCGTCTCGCACAGTTCCCAGCATGCCGGCCTCGCCGGGTTCGCCGGGCGGGACGTTCTGGTCGTCGGCGCAGGGCAGTCCGCGCAGGAAAGCGCGGCGCTGCTGCACGAGGCCGGGGCCAGGGTCCGGCTGCTGGCCCGGGCCAGGGATCTGGTGTTCGGAGCGGGGCCGACGCCGGGGCCGCACTGGCAGCCGGACACCCCGCTGGGCCGGTCCTGGGCGCTGTACGCGGTCGTCCATCAGGCAGCGGCCTTCCGCTTCCTGCCCGAGGCCACCCGGCTGCGGCTGGTGCGGCGGGTACTGGGGCCGTTCGGCTCCTGGTGGCTCAAGCCCCGCCTCGACGGGGTCGTCCCTATGAGGTTGGGGGAGCGGATCACCGGCGCGAGGCGGGACGGCGACGGCGTCACCCTCACCACCCGGGGCGGCGACGGGCGTACCCACACGATGGAGACCGGGCACGTCCTGACCGCGACCGGCTACCGGGTCAGCCTGGACGCGCTGGACTTCGTCGCTCCTGAGCTGCGGGCCGAGCTGGCGCGTACGGGAGGGTTCCCACGTCTCGACGCAGGGCTGCAGTCGTCTGTGCCCGGTCTGTACTTCACCGGTATCCAGGCGGCGGCGACCTTCGGTCCGCTGATGCGCTTCACCTGCGGCACCCAGTTCGCGGCACCGCGGCTGGCGGCTGCTTTGGCGGCGCGCCTCTGAGGGCGGCGGGGTGCGGGCGGCGCTCCGTGTGAGCGCTGCCCCGCGTCCTCCGCAAGTCACCGATGCGACGTAGCGTAGTTGATCGAATACGCTGTGTAGGTGATCGGAGTGCGGGTCGGGGCGAGCGCCGCCGGGCGTCCGGGCCGGGTCGGCCTGCTGCTCGGCCTCGTCATGCTGATCGTCGCCCATCTCTCCGGTACCGGGCACGGCGCGTCTTTCACTGGACCGCATGTGAGTGCCGCCGTCGAGGTCTTTTCCCACCACGACCACCACGACCACCACGAGGATGCCGACGACGGAACACTCGCGCCGTCCCTCGGGCATGACCACCCCGGGCACGACCACCCCGGGCACGATCACAAGGGGGACGGACACGATCACGCGGCGGACCGGCCCCGCGCCGCCGTCGACGACACGGTCGCCGAAGCCGAGCAGGATGGGCTCTCGCCGATCCTGCCCGCGGCCCCGGGGTCTTCCGCCGGGCCCGCTGCCTGGCATCGCCCACCTGGCGTTGCCCGCTCCCGGGACGGCCCTTCCACCCTCGCGCTCCACTGCGTCTGGCGGCAGTAGGCGCGCCCGCATGCTCTGCCCCGACCGGGCCTGTCGCCCGGGGGCTGCGGCGTGCCCGCGCGTCCATCGAACCGCCTGCACCGCACCCCTGCCTCCGTGCGGGGTGCGAAGGAGCCGTACGCACATGAACTTCTCCCTGCTCCACCTTCCCCTCGAGGCGAATGCCCCTCTGCCCGTGATCGCCCGTCGTCCCGCTCAGCTCGTGGGCAACACCCCGGTCCTGTGGATTGACGAACCCTTCGCGCCGCTGGGCCGCGGCTTCTACGCCAAGCTGGAGGGGGCCAACCCCGGCGGCATCAAGGACCGCCCGGGTCTGCACATGGTCCGTGAGGCCCGGCGCCGCGGAGAACTCACACCCGGCGCGCCGATCGTCGAGTCCTCCAGCGGTACCCTCGGGCTGGGCCTCGCCCTGGCCGGACTGACGTATGGCCATCCGGTCACCGTCGTCTCCGACCCCGGCATGGAACCGTCCATGGTCCGGCTGCTCACCGCCCTCGGCGCGCACGTCGAACACGTCGCCGCCCCGCACCCCGAGGGCGGCTGGCAGCAGTCCCGGCGCGAGCGCGTCGCCGAGCTGCTGGCCGGCATCCCGGACGCCTACTGCCCGGACCAGTACCACAACCCCGACAACGTGGCGGCCTACCGGCCCCTGGCCACGGAACTCATCGCCCAGCTCGGACGCGTCGACGTCCTGGTGGCCGCGGTCGGCACAGGAGGACACTCCGCCGGCACCGCCTCGGTCCTCCGTGAGTCCTTCCCCGGCCTGACCCTGATCGGCGTCGACGCGATCAGCTCGGCGATCTTCGGGCAGCCCGCCGGCCCCAGGCTGATGCGCGGCCTGGGCTCCAGCATCCATCCCGCCAACGTCGACTACGGGGCCTTCGCCGAGGTTCACTGGGTGGCCCCGGCCGAAGCGGTCTGGGCCTGCCGTCAGCTGGCCCGCCGCCACTACGCGTCCGGCGGCTGGAGCGTCGGTGCCGTCGCCCTCGTCGCCGGATGGGTCGCCCGTACGTTCTCCGACGGGACCCGGGTCGCCGCAATCTTCCCTGACGGCCCGCACCGCTACCTGGAGACCGTCTACAACGACGCCTGGTGCGACGAACACGGACTCCTCGGCCAGGAGCCGCCGCTGGAGCCGGACGAGATCGCCGAGCCCGACGAGTGCGTGGTGACCGGCTGGACGCGGTGCAACAAGGTCCGCGATCCGCTGGGCCGCACTCCCGCCGCCGACCGTTCAGAGGCAGGTGTCCGATGAGGGGCGGGGGCCTGCGGGTCCAGGTGGCCTCCTTCGACCGCCCGGCGCAGTTGTTGATGGTCAACCAGTTCGCCATCAACCTCGGCTTCTACATGCTCATGCCCTACCTCGCCGACCACCTCGCCCATGGCCTCGGCCTCGCGGCCTGGGCGGTCGGCCTGGTCCTCGGTATCCGCAACCTCTCCCAGCAGGGCATGTTCCTCATCGGGGGCACCCTCGCCGACCGCTACGGCTGCAAGCCGATGATCCTGACCGGCTGCGCCCTGCGCACGGTCGCCTTCGGGCTGCTCGCGTTCGCGGACACGCTGCCCGCGCTGATCGCGGCATCGGCTCTGACCGGCCTGGCGGGCGCGCTGTTCAACCCGGCCGTACGCGCCTACCTCGCCGCCGACGCGGGAGAGGAACGTCGCGTCGAAGCCTTCGCCGCGTTCAACGTCTTCTATCAGGCGGGCGTCCTCATCGGCCCGCTCGCCGGCCTCGCGCTGCTGACCTGGGACTTCAGCGCCGTGTGCGCCGTCTCGGCGCTCATCTTCGGAGCTCTGGCCGTGCTTCAGGCCCGTGCCCTGCCCACGCGCGCGCCGGCCGATCGGGGCGCCGAGCCCGCCTGGCGCGCGGTGGCCTCCGACTGGCGCGCCATCGCCGCCAACCGTCCCTTCCTCCTCTTCGCCGCCGCGATGAGCGGCTCGTACGTCCTGGCGTTCCAGGTCTATCTCGCCCTGCCGCTCCGGGCCCGCGAACTCTTCGGTGACCGGACCGGCTTGGTGACGGGCGCGGTCTTCGCCGTCTCGGCGCTGGCCGCCCTGTCGGGGCAGCTGAAGCTGACCGCGTGGGCGAAGCGGAACCTGTCCGGGCCGCGGGCCATCGTGTACGGGTTGGTGGTGATGGGGGTCGCCTTCCTGCCGCTGCTGCCCGGGCCTTATGACGGAGCGGCGGGCCTTGCGGCGGGAGTGCTCACCCTCGTCCTGTGTGCGGCGCTGCTGGCCTGGGGCGGGTCGCTGCTCTACCCGTTCGAGATGGACACCGTGGTCCGGCTGTCCGGGGACCGGCTCGTCGCGACCTACTACGGCGCGTACAGCACCGCGTCCGGCATCGCGATCTCGTTGGGGAACCTGGCGGTCGGAGCGCTCTTCGACACCGGGGTGCGCTGGCTGCCGTGGGCGGCTCTCGCCGCCACGGGGCTGGGCTGCGCGGGACTCGTGACGCGCTTGCACCGTACGGGACATCTCGCGCCGCGTCCGGTCGCGGTGCCGGGGTGATGCGAGCGAGGCGTACGCCCTGTATCCGGCTCGCCGGCTACAGGGCGGCTTCGGCCGTGGCGGCGGCCGGGGCGTCACGCAGGCCGAGACGCAGGTGCTCGACGTGGAAGAGGGCCTGTTCGAGCAGTTCGGCCACGTGGTTGTCGTACAGCGCGTAGATGACCGAGCGGCCCCGGCGCTCGCCGGTGACCAGGCCGAGGTTGCGCAGCAGGCGCAGCTGGTGGGAGCAGGCCGACTGCTCCATGCCGACGGCATCGGCGAGCTCGGTCGCCGCGCACGGGCCTTCCTGGAGCCTGGCCAGGATGCGCAGCCGGGAGGGGGTCGCGAGGGCCTGGAGCGTGGCTGCCACATCGGTGGCGCCCACGGTTTCCAGGCGCTCGCGCGCAGTGGCGGTGATCTTGGCGTCAGCTCCATGGCCCATGGCCTCATCCTACGGACATGAAGAAATGAATGGCTCTTCATGTGTTCCTGTATGGTCGGAGGGCAATGGCGGGCACCCTCGTGTGCCTGTACGCCCTCATGCGTCCCTCGTGAAAGACCACACCTCTCATGACCTCCACCCTCACTTCGCCATCGGTCGACCGCGGCCCGGCCCTGCCCGAAGACGGTGCGCCCCGGCGGCGTACCCGGGTCTTCACGCTGCCCGAGGTGCGCTGGGCCGCGGCTGCCACCGTCCTCTTCCTGCTCGCGCTTCCCTTGCAGTTGGCCGGCGCCCCGGCGTGGGTTTGGGGGTCGCTGTACGCGCTGTCGTACGCCACCGGCGGATGGGAACCCGGCTGGGAGGGCCTGAAGGCGCTCAAGGACAAGACCCTCGACGTCGACCTGCTGATGATCGTCGCCGCGCTCGGGGCGGCCTCGATCGGCCAGGTGATGGACGGGGCGCTGCTGATCGTCATCTTCGCGACCTCGGGCGCGCTGGAGGCGCTGGCCACGGCCCGCACCGCCGATTCGGTACGCGGTCTGCTCGACCTGGCACCCGCCACCGCCACCCGCCTCGACGCCGAAGGCGGAGAAGTGAGCGTGCCCGTCGAGAAGCTGGCGGTCGGCGACACGATCCTCGTACGCCCCGGCGAGCGCGTCGGGGCCGACGGCCGGGTATTGGACGGCGCGAGCGACGTGGACCAGGCGACCATCACCGGTGAGCCGCTGCCCGTGACGAAGGAGCCGGGGGACGAGGTGTTCGCGGGCACCCTCAACGGCACCGGAGCCCTGCGCGTCCGCGTCGAGCGCGACGCCTCCGACTCGGTCATCGCCCGGATCGTGCGCATGGTGGAGGAGGCGTCCGAGACCAAGGCGCCCACCCAGCTGTTCATCGAGAAGGTCGAACAGCGCTACTCGCTCGGAATGGTGGCGGCGACCCTCGCCGTGTTCCTCGTCCCGCTCGCCCTCGGTGCGGCGCTGACCGGCTCCTTGCTGCGGGCCATGACCTTCATGATCGTGGCCTCGCCGTGCGCGGTGGTGCTGGCCACCATGCCGCCGCTGCTGTCCGCGATCGCCAACGCCGGGCGGCACGGTGTGCTGGTCAAGTCCGCCGTGGTGATGGAGCGCCTCGGGCAGGTCGACGCGGTCGCGCTCGACAAGACGGGGACGCTGACCGAGGGCACTCCGCGGGTCACCGACATCCGGCCGCTGTCTGGATCCGGTCGGGAGAGCGAGTTGTTGGCGCTCGCGGCGGCGGCCGAGCACCCCAGCGAGCACCCGCTGGCCCGAGCCATCGTGGACGCCGCTCGTGAGCGCGACTTGGTGCTGACCGTGGCGGAGAACTTCGACTCCACTCCGGGCGTGGGAGTGACGGCTACCGTGGACGGGCGCGTGATCGCGGTCGGGGCCCCTGCCCGACTGCTCCAAGGAGAGCCCGATGCGACCGCCGCACGCGCGCTGGTCCTGGCGGGCGAGCTGGAAGACGGCGGGCGTACCGCGGTCCTCGTCGAGGCGGACGGCGTCCCGGTCGGAGTCCTGGGGATCGCCGACCGCCTGCGCCCGGATGCCGCCGCCACCGTCGCTTCCCTCACCGCACTCACCGGCACCGCACCCGTGCTGCTGACCGGCGACAACCGTCGGGCCGCAGCACGCCTGGCCGCCGAGGTCGGAATCGACGACGCACGGGCCGGTCTCCTCCCGCAGCACAAGGTGAGCGCCATCAAG
Source organism: Streptomyces mirabilis (assembly GCF_018310535.1). Taxonomy (NCBI): domain Bacteria; kingdom Bacillati; phylum Actinomycetota; class Actinomycetes; order Kitasatosporales; family Streptomycetaceae; genus Streptomyces; species Streptomyces mirabilis. The sequence goes on from NZ_CP074103.1 coordinate 299,378, forward strand.
GAACTGGAAGGCGCGGGCCGCAAGGTCCTGATCGTCGGGGACGGCGTCAACGACGCCCCCGCCCTGGCCGCCGCCCACACCGGCGTCGCGATGGGCAGGGCGGGCTCCGACCTCGCCCTGGAGACCGCCGACGCGGTGATCGTCCGCGACGAACTCGCCACTGTCCCCGCCGTGATCGCCCTCTCCCGCCGCGCGCGGAAGCTGGTCGTCCAGAACCTCGTGATCGCCGGAGTGTTCATCACCGGCCTCGTCATCTGGGACCTGGCCGGCACCCTGCCCCTGCCGCTCGGCGTTCTGGGCCACGAGGGCTCCACGGTGATCGTCGGCCTGAACGGCCTGCGTCTGCTGCGTGACGCCGCCTGGAAGCGGGCCGCGTCGGAGGGCACCCGATGAGCCGCCGCCGCACAAGCGGTGCCGCGCCCTCGGCCGGTGCGCCGCAGTGCATGGTCACCGTCTGCCGGGGCTGCTGCTGCGGTACCCCGAAGGTCCCCGGCCTCGATCACGCTGCCCAGCTGTCGTCGCTGAAGACGGAGTTGGACGGGGTCGCGCGCGTCCGGGCCGTGAACTGCCTGGATGCCTGCGAACAGGCCAACGTCATCGTCGTCCAGCCCTCACCGGCCGGA